>CBDUJZ010000035.1:0-38883 GCA_965367675.1 uncultured Myxococcales bacterium
GGAACGCCATCAGCGCGAACGCGGTGTCGAGCAGGTTGACCACCACGTCCGCCGCCCACACGGCGCCGGCGAGCAGCGTGATCAGGTACAGCCCGTCGTACAGCCGCGTGTATTTGCGGCCGAACAGGTACGCGAAGCACTTCCGCCCGTAGTACGAGTAGCCAAACATCGTGGTGGCGCCGAACACGACCGCCACAATGGTCAATCCAACGCGGCCGGGAGCGCCGAGCGACGATTCGAAGGCGAGCAGCGTCATGGAGACGCCGCGGATGGTGCTGCCTGACCCCACCAAGTCTTGCGCGTTCCAGGCGTCCGTCGCGAGGATCGCGAAGGCGGTGAGCGAGCACACGATGATGGTGTCGATGAACGGCCCGAGCATGGCGACCAGGCCCTCGCGGACCGGCTCCTTGGTGCGCGCCGCGCCGTGCGCCATGGCCGCAGTGCCGAGGCCCGCTTCGTTCGAGAACGCCGCCCGCTTGATGCCCGTCTGGAACACCACCAAGAACGCGATACCCTCGGCGCCGCCCACCGCGGCGTGGCCCGTGAACGCCTCGGTCACGATCAAGCGGAACACGCCAGGCAGCGCCTCGACGTGCATGCCGAGGATGATGACGACCATGATCAGGTAGGTGACGCACATGGCAGGCACGAGCGCGCTCGCGACCTTGGCGATGCGCTGGATGCCGCCCAGAATGACCACGCTCGCCAGCAGCGTGCAGCCCAGGCCGGTGACCCACGGGTTCACGCCATACGCGATGCCCAGAATCTCGGACATCTGGTTGGCCTGAAACATGGCCAAGCAGCCGACCATGCCGCAGATCGAGAAGAACACCGCCGCCCAGCGCCAGCGGGGGCCGAGCCCGTGCTCGATGTAGTACATCGGCCCGCCCTGCGCGACGCCTTGGTCATCCTCGCCGCGGTACATGACCGACAGCGTGCAGGTGAAGAACTTGGTGGCCATACCGACCAGCGCGGCGACCCACATCCAGAACACCGCGCCAGGTCCGCCCTGGCTAATCGCGATGGCCACGCCGCCGATATTGCCGAGCCCGATGGTCGAGGACAGCGCGGTGGCGAGGGCCTGAAAGTGCGTAATCTCGCCGGGCGCGTTCGGGTCGTCATAACGCCCGCGAAGCACCTGAATGCCGTGCCAGAACGCACGGAACGGCAAGAACCGTGAATACACCGTGAGCGAAAATCCGCCGACGACGAGCAGCAACAACAGCGGCATGCCCCACGCGAGGTCAACTGCGGTCTGGAGGAAGGACTCGATCGCGGACATAGGCCAGGCAGTGGGCAGGGAGCGACGTCGCGGCGGCACGCGCGACCGATTTCGGATGTAGCAGAACCGCCCACGCGCGCGCACGTATTGCGCAGATCGCGCACCACCCGCTGACGCGCCACGGACGCGGCGACACCGACGACCGCGCACACACGGACCGACAGTTCACCTTTAACGTCAGACACTTACACCCGCACACAGCTTTCACAAACAACGCCCAATCGACGCGCCGATCGTGGGCATGACACCCGCGACTTGCTATGCTGCCGATGCCCTCCTGCCGCCGAACGCACATGCCCACCCACTCCCGCCTCTCCGCCCTCCCCGTCGCCTTGTTCATGCTGGCCGCCGGGTGCTCCAGCCCACCCAGTGGCACCGGAACCGCGGGCGTCTGCGCGGACGACACGTGCGCTGACGTCGGCCCGCTCGACGACGCACAGGACCTGGATGCGGACGGCAGCGGCGCGGTCGACGCGAGCGCAGACACGGGCGCCGACGCCGGTCTGGACGATGTGACCGAAGACGCCTCTGAAGCCGACGCGACCGAGGATGCGACGATAGACGACGCCGACGACGCGACGGCCGACGCCGACGACGCGACGGCCGACGCCACCCACGACACCGACGCCGACGACTGCAGCGGCGCGGCGCTCAACGCCTGCGGCGGCTGCGCCCGCCTCGTCTCCAGCGTCGGCTCCCCGTGCGGAACCTGCAGCGACGGCGCGTGGGTGTGCGACGGGCCGGACGCCCTGCGCTGCGAAGGCGCGAGCGTGACGCCGCCCGACTGGTGGCGGGACAACGACCGCGACGGATTCGGCGACGCCGACGGCCTGCCCTACGCCTCCTGCTTCGCCCCCTCCGCCGACTGGGCCGACAACCAAGACGACTGCAACGACAACGCCGGCGACGCGTACCCCGGCGCTCCGGAGACGTGCGACGGCACCGACCAAGACTGCGACGGCGTCATCGACAACATCCCCGCCGACAGCACCTGCCGCGACGCCTGCTGCGACGACGCCCTCACCTGCCAAGACGGCGCCTGCGTAGTCCGCTGCGACGACGGTACCCGCTGCGGAGCCGAGTCCGAGCTGTGCTGCGAAGGCAGCGATATTTGTTACGCGGACGCCTGCGCCGAGGTCGACACGCTGTGCGAGTTCACAGAGGAGTGCGCGCTGGACGAGATCTGCGAGCCGTCACTCGGCATCTGTTTGCCCCGCGCGGTCGTCCCCGTGTGTGAATTCGTGCCGCCCGTCGGCGAGTTCACGCCCTCGCTGGACTGCCGGTGGACGTCGGCCGGGCTCACATTGCCGGAGCGCGCCGACGTGGTCGGCACCCCGGTCGTGATCAACCTGAGCGACGACGACGGCAACGGCACAACCGACGAAAACGACGTGCCCGAGATCGCGTTCTTGAGCTACGACCTCGGCGCAGACGGGTGCTGTAACGTGGCCGCCACGCTGCGCGTCGTCTCCGGATTGTGCAATGAAGACGGTACCATGGACACCTTGGCGTCCATCTCCGAACCGCAACTCACCAACGACACCGGCATCGCCGCGGCCGACCTCGACGGCGACGGCGTCGCGGAACTCATCGCGCTCACCCGCATCGGCGGACGCCCCCAAGGCACGGTCGCGTTCACCCGCCTGACCGACGACGCTACCCAGTGGGAAGTGCTCTGGCAGAACCCCGACTACCCGCGCTGGAATGTGCACACACGCGGCGGCGCGGTGATCGGTGTTGCAAACTTGGACGCCGCCGGCGCGCCCGAAGTTGTCATCGGCAGCGTGGCCCTCAACGGCCTCGACGGCACCCTGTTGTGGGACGGCATGGACACCGCAGCAGAGGCCGGCCAAACCGGCGGCGTGGGCAACAACGCCTTCTTGGGACCCGCCGCGGCCATCGCCGACATCGACCTCGACGGCCTCATGGAGGTCGCCGCCGGCAACACGCTGTACGAGCACGACGGAACCCCCGCGTGGACCTTCCCCTACGCCACAAACGACAGCGCCTGCGAGGGCAGCCTCACCTGCGACGGCTTCACCGCCTTCGGCAACTTCGACGACGACGACTTCGGCGAGGTCGTATCCGTACGCGTCGGCGAGGTGTTCATCTGGAACCACGACGGCTCGCTGCTGTGGCAAGCCACCATCCCGAGCGTCAGCTGCTCACGCAACGAGTCCGGCCCACCCACCATCGCCGACTTTGACGGCGACGGCTTCCCCGAGATCGGCACCGCGTCGGCGGACTACTACGTGGTGCTCGACCCCAACACCTGCGACACCGACGACTGGGAGGCCAACGGCTGCTCCGATCGCAACATCCTGTGGAAGCAACGCAACGCCGACTGCTCCAGCCGCGCCACCGGCTCCAGCGTGTTCGACTTCGAAGGCGATGGTCGCGCCGAGGTCGTGTACGCCGACGAAACCAAGTTCCGCATCTTCGACGGACTCACGGGCGAAATCCTCCACGAGGACACCACCCACGGCAGCCACACCCGCATCGAAATGCCGGACATCGCGGACGTCGACAACGACGGTAACTCCGAGATCATCATCCCCGAAAACGGTAGCCACAGCGGTCGGCCAGGCATCGACGTCTGGGCGGACGACACCGACAACTGGGTCCGCACCCGCCGCGTTTGGAACCAACACGGCTACTCCATCACCCACATCAACGAGGACGGCACGGTGCCGTTGGTGCCCGAGATCAACTGGCTCAACCCGCGGCTCAACAACTGGCGGCAGAACACCCAACCCGCCGGCATCTTCGACGCGCCCGACCTGGTCCTGCGCGGCCTGAGCCTGCTCGCCGGCCCCTGCCCGCTGCGCACGGTGCGCGTGTACTTTACGGTCGCAAACGCCGGCGCGCTTAGCGTTCCCGCCGGAGCCCCCGTGCGCCTGACGGTGCTCAGCGGGGACGACGAGGTCACCACCCAAACCGTGCGCACCACCGGGCGCCTGTTCCCCGGCAACAGCGAGGCCTTCACCGTCGACGTCGCGCTGCCCGACACACCGCTGGCGCCGCCATACACCGTCACTACGGACATCGACCCCGACGCGACGATCAACGAGTGCGACGAGGACAACAACGGCGCGGCAACGTTCGGCGTGGACTGCTATCCGTAACGGAAGACGCCCGTAAACGGCTCCGGCTCGGTCCGATCGCCGCTCAGCCGCGACACCATCAGCGACGGCTCCCAGCGGTACGGCTTGCCGTCGAGCGTCACCAGGTCGGCGTCGAGCGCGCGGGTCAGCTCGGTCAGCGGCACATGACCCAGGTCCTGCAGTAACTTCTCAAAGCGCCCCTCCCGCTCGGGGTCGACGAACGAAAAGTCATGCCGAGCGGTGTAGGCCACGTGCAAAGCAGCCGGCCGCAGTGCAACACCGGCGAGCTCCAACCTGCCGGCCATGACCGCCAACAGCTCACCGGCCTCACGCGCCAAGCCCAGCCCGGGGACCTCTTGGTTGGGCAACTGCGGACGCCCCTCCGAGAACATCGCAGCAGGGTGACGAAGCGTCAGCCAGTTCACAAACAAATACACACCGTCCGGATCCTTGATCCGGTCGAGCACGGCCTCGATCAGCAGGTACTCCGTGTGTTTGTTTGTTCCATACAAACGCAAACGGTCGCCGTCGTTGAGCCGCTCCACGTCCACACGGAACGCGCGGTAACCCAGCCGCTCGATGTGCTCGAGCAGGCCGTACTGGTAAAACGCGTGCTCCAACCACTCGGCCGTATACGTACCCAACAACCTAGGCCCGCCCTCAGGACGGATGCCCAGCGACTCCGCCAAGTCCAAATCCGTGAACAGGTCGTCGTCATCCACCGGCGGGGCCAGCGACCGGGCGACGCGCTTGAACCGTGCACGCAGCGGGTCGTAGTCGTCGTCGACCTCCACCGGGGTGTGGAACGCGAGCACGGACACGGTGTTAAACAGCACCCGCCACGCGTCGTTCGAGTATCCGCCGGCGGAGAGCCACACGGCGGGCGTGTTTCCGAGCCGGCGACGGACCTTCTCGTCGCGGCGGCGAGCGCCCTCGACGGTCAGCGCGAGGCCGCCGAACCGGTCGCCCGCCAGCACGTCGCCGCCCGCCAGCACGAACGCCATGGCCGCCTTGGGCATGCGCTCGAGCAGACGATCCAACGTTCTTAAGTATGTCGAATCGTCTGCGCCGGTGATCACGGTCTCGTCGACCCAGTCCATACCACCCCAGTCGGTGCCCGAGATGGAGCCGATCCACACGTCGCTCATCACCTCAGGCGCAGCGGCAACGCAGTCGGCGGTGCCATCCGGCGGGTGGGCGTCCAGGTCCAGCACGACCACGCGGCCTTCGAACCCCTGCGCGCGAACCGCATGAATCGCGATCGCGATGTCGTTCACCACCGAGAAGCCGCCCGCGCGATCGGGTGACGCGTGGTGGAACCCGCCGAGCAGGTTTACCTGTGGCCCCATGCCGGCGAGCGCCCGGCGAGCGCCCGCGAGGGTCGCGCCACAACCGAGCCGAATGGTGGTCGCGATACGGCTGACCGGCAGCTCGCTCGGATGGGCGCCGAACACCGGGCCCAGCGCATCGGCCGACGACAGCGCCTCGAGCACACGCGGCGTGTGGACCGCCGCCAGCGCGCGGTATGGAGCGCGGCGCGGACGCGCGATGTCCGACTTTCGAATCACGCCATGGTCGAGCAGCGCCCAGAGCACCAGGTCGGAGCGACGCGTCTCAAGGCCGAGGCCCTCCAACGCGATTCGAAACTCCTCGTGGTGCCACACCGTGGGCCGCGCCGCACGACGCGCACGGCGGCGGCGGTACTTGCCCCAAAGGTGCTTCGCTTGCTGTCGGATTCGCTCGTCTACGCTCATGCGCGCGGGTTTTGCGCGACGCCGCGCCGTTTGCAAGGGCCGAATCGCCGGCCCAACCCAAAACTTCTTTGAGTCGCGCACCGATCGGCGCCCGCGTGGGCTAGTTTCGCCGCATACCAATTCATCGTGTGCTTATCGTGTCGTGCTCCGCCGCCCTCGCCTCTCGCAGGCACGGGGGATGTCCGGGAGGGGTGCGGCCAGACATGCCCACGAGCAACCGCCCTGCGCGCGTTTGCGCGGCGCGAGCCCGCGGCCGCAGGCGTCCTTCCGGAGTCCCATGAAGCCACTACTCAGACCCGTCATCCATGCCACCGCCATGTGCGCGCTGCTCGCCTGCGGCGGTGACGATGCTACGCCGGCCGCCGATACCGGCACCACCGATACCGGCGTAACAGACACCGGCGTAACCGACGCCGGCGCCGACACGACGGACGCCACCTCGGGCTCCGACACCAGCACCGACGTCACCCCCATCGCCTGCGGCACCGACAGCCCCGCCGCGCTCGGCGCGTGCGTCGAAACCGACCGCTACATCGCCGACCTTGAAGCCGTCGCCATCGAGCGCGCCACCGGCACCCAGGGCGCCGCTGACGTCCGCGCGTACATCGTCACGGCGTTGACCGAACTCGGCATGACGATCGAGATCGACGAGTCCGTCGGCCAAGGCGCGAACATCATCGGTACCCTGCCCGGTACCGGCGGCTCGGACGAGCTCGTCGTCATCTCCGCCCACTACGACGGCACACCCGGATGCGCCGGCGCCGACGACAACGCCACCGGCGTGGCCGGGCTGCTGGAGACCGCCCGCGTGCTCTCACAAACCGAGCACAGTCGTACGATCGTCTTCGCGTTCTGGGACGAAGAAGAGCGCGGATACGTCGGCTCTTGGCGCTGGACCGACGCGGCCGTCGAAGCGAACACCCCAGTGGTCATCCACCTCGTATACGAGATGATCGGCTACGCCACCGACGAGCCCAACACCCAAGAGCTGCCCCTCGGCTTCGACTTGGTGTTCCCCGATGTGGCGGCGCAGATGGCCGATAACGAAAACCGAGGCGACTTCATCGCGCTGATCTCAAACGACGGCGGCTCGCCCTACGTCGACACCTTCGCCGACTACGCCACCGGCGTGAACCTGCCCGCGCTCGGAATGGTCCTCGAAGGCGGCATGGCCACGTCCGACCTCACCGGCGACCTGCGACGCTCCGACCACCAAAGCTCCTGGGCCGTCGGCTACCCGGCGATCATGATCACCGACACCTCCGAGTTCCGCTACCCTGGCTACCACTGCGGCGACGGCGAAGACTCGGTAGACCGCCTCGACCACGCGTTCGCCTCACAGACCGTCGCGGCGACCATCTACACCGCGGCGATCGCGGCATCGGCCAACGCCCCCGCCGCCGCGGCCACTCCCACCATGCTCCGCGATTGCGACCCGGTGTCCAACGATGGCTGCGCCGACGGCGAAAAGTGCGCCACCGTGGCCCAGGCGACCGGCTGGACCGCGTTCGAATGTGTGCCGCTCGAAGGCGAAGCGGCGACCGGCGAGTCCTGCGGACGACCGGACGGAATCTCGGGCGTAGATACCTGCGACGTCGGAAACTACTGCGCGTTCTGGGGCCTGCCCTACTCCGACGTGCCGAACCGCCAGTGTTTCGCGAGCTGCGTATCGAACGCCGAGTGCGGCGACGGCCGCGCCTGCATCACGTACAACCCGAGCCACCCGCGCCACGGCGTCTGCGTGGACACCTGCAGCCCCTTCGATGAAGACTCCTGCGGCGCAGACCTCCATTGCACCGCCGAGCGCGTCGACTCCGACGGCCGACTGGCGTGGGCATGCAATCGCATTCGCACCTTCGCCGAAGGCGACCGCTGCACGCCCGGAATCGACAACTGCGCCGAGGGCCTCTCGTGCGGCTACTCGACCGCCGATGGGGTGGCGCGATGCGGGGCGCCGTGCGACGATGCAAACCCGTGCCCCGAGGGTCGAACGTGCCAGACGATGTCCAACGCCAGCCTGGAGTTCCCGACGGCAGGCGTCTGCCAATAGGCCCTCCCACCGGCATCCGCATGCTCAAGAACCAGGACCCCGACCCAACGCTTACGCAAGCGTCGGGCGGGGTCCCGTTCGATCAGGCCTCCAGCGATCAGGCCGCGAGCCAGCAGGCCGCTGACCACCTGAGCCTCCCGACGGCAAACGCCTCCGGCAGCGCGGTGCGCTTCCTGAGCAACGCCTCCAGTAGCGCCGCCGCGCGGCTGTCGGACACCCCCGAGTTCGAGGCCTACGCGACCGCGATCATGTCCAAGAGCAGCGTTCGTCTGGCGCTGTTCTTTGTGGTCGCCGCCCTGCTCTGGTGGCCCCTCGACGGGCCGCTCTTCGACCGCACGCCCGACCTACGCGCCGCCTACGGCACCATGCGCACCGGGGTGATCGCCGCCAACGCCGTCATCCTGCTCGGCCTGTGGCGGCTCGGCACGCCGCGGCGCTTTCTGGGCTCCATCACGCTGTTCACCATGTGCGCCCAACTTCTGTTCGCCACCACCGTGCTGGCCAGCGCCGACGGCGTGCGACCGCAAGAGCCGATGTTCTTCTACCTCGCGCCGTTCCTATCGATCGTCATCCTCTGGCCATTGGCCAAACGCACGGCGGCAGCGGCAGCCCTCGCGGCGACCGTCGCGCTGGGATTCCGACTCAGCAACCCGGACACATTCGGCGGCACCGTGCTCCTGGAGTACGTCGCGTACTTCGCCTTCTGCACCGCCTTCGCCACCGGTATCGGCCACCTACTGTACCGCGTCATCCGCTCCGAGTTCGACGTGCGCGACCGGCTCGCCCGCCGAGACCACCAACTCCGCGACCTCGCCGACTCGCTAGAAGAGCGCGTCCGCGTGCAAACCGCCGAGCTCCGACGCCTGAACGCGCACATCGACGACAGCCTCGAAGCCGAGCGCGGGCGCATCTCGGGCGAGCTCCACGACGAGCTCGGACAACAACTCGCCGCCATGCGTTTCGCCCTCGACTTTGGCCGCCGCAGTGGCGACCTCGCCAGCCTCAACGCCATCATGCTTGAGCTCGACGAGCTGCTCGACCGCACCCACCAGACCATCCGCGGCATCCTCCGCGGCATGCACCCGCAAGTGCTGCAACAGCTCGGCCTCGTCGACGCCCTCCGCTGGCTCGGCGACGAAACCACCGCGCGCTCTCACCTGCACTGCACCGTGCACACGTCCGCGCAGTTTCCATCGGTGCCCCGCCCCCTCGCCACCAGCCTGTTTCGGTGCGTGCAAGAGGCGCTCACCAACGTCACCCGCCACGCGCAAGCCACCGAAGTCGCAGTGAACCTGAGCCACGACGCCGGCCGCTGTATCGTCACCGTGCGCGACAACGGCTCCGGCCTCTCCGCCAAGGCCACACCGGGGCTCGGCATGACCGGAATTCGCGAGCGCGCCAAACGTTGGGGCGGCGACGCCAACTGGACCCGAAGCACGAACGGCGGCACCACGCTACGCATCCGCGTGCCCCTCTCCACGACCCTACCGTCCACGGAACCCACATGATTCGCCTCCTCGTGGTCGACGACCACGCCCTCGTCCGGGACGGCCTGCGGAGGGTCATCGAGCTCGTCCCCGACATGACCGTCGTCGCCGAAGCCCCCGACGGCGCGACCGCGCTCGAGCGGGCCGCAGAAACAAACATCGACGTGGTCACCCTCGACCTGTCACTCCCCGACATCGGCGGCATCGAGCTGGTTCGCCGCCTGCGCGAAGCCAACCCATTCTTACGGATCGTGGTGCTCACCATGTACCCCGAAGATCAACTCGCGAGTCACCTGTTTGAGCTCGGCGTCATGGCCTACCTGTCCAAGAGCCGCTCATCGGACGAACTGATCACCGCCATCCGCACGGTCCACGGCGGCGAACGCATCTACCCGGCCAGCGTAGACCCGCGCCACGAGCGCCTGCAAACCCACCCGCAAGGGGAGCCACACAATCAGCTCAGCCCACGCGAGTTTCAGGTCTTCATGGGCCTCATCGAGGGACAAACACCCAGCGAAATTGCAAACACAATGGACCTGTCACCGAGCACGGTTTCGAATCACATCGCAGCCGTAAAAAGCAAACTCGGCGCGGCGTCCAACGGCGACATCTTACGATACGCAAGTCGCGTTGGATTGTTAAATTAGAAGCACACCATGAGCCTTGCGTAGCGCGTCGCCATCAAGTGTTGCGTAGCGTCGACCATCAGGTCTTGCGTAGCGCCTCGCACATCTCAGCCCCCGGACCGACCCCTCGCCAGCCGACGGTGGTTGCGCATGCCCGATTGTCACGCCTCGGCAATCGGGCTAGCGTGCCGGCATGAATCGAATTCACCGCACCGCCGCCCCCTTCGCCATCGCCACCTTGTGCGCCTTCGCCACGGTTTCGTGCCGAAGCAACGCGCCAGCCCCTCGAGAGCGAGAGCCTGCATCTGCGGCCCCAGCCACCACGCCCGAGAACACGCCCGGCGACGCCATCGCCGCCGACCGTGTGCCTACCGACCCCGGCGCCCCGTTCGACGGCGACGCCGCCAAGATGGCCCGCTGGAACACCGACGAGATCGCCTGGTTCACCCACGAGGAGGGCGTCGCCGCCGCCGCTGCAGCCAACGTGCCGATGGTCGCCGTCGTGACCGCCGACTGGTGCCCCCGCTGCACCGAGTACAGCGCCCTGTTCGCAGACGACGACGTCGTGGCCGCGGCCCAAGACTTCGTGATGGTGCTGGTCGACGAAGCCGCGCCCGAGGCCGCCCGCGACCTCGCGCTCGACGGTACCTATGTGCCCCGCACGGTGTTCCTGTCGCCCACCGGAGAGCCCGACCCGTCGCTCAACTCCGGCCGCTCCGACTACCGCCACTTCCTGAACCCGAACGACCCCGGGCAGTTGCTCGGCCTCATGGCGCGCGCGCAGCAATAGCGGAGTCATGTCGGCGACAGGGCTCCACTTTACCGAATCAAAACCTGACCTTACAGCATTGCGGTAGCGCTTCCCCCCCTGCCCGCCACCAGTGCCGATGGACATTCAAGCCCTCATCACTCCGCAGGAGCTCCGCGACCTGCTCGACGAGTTTCTGCCGTGCACCATCGGCCTGGACGCCGAGGATGACCGCAAGCAAGTGAGCCTCGAGCGGCCGCAGAGTGTGAAGTTCCTCCCCGACGAGCAGACCATCCGCGTACACACCTCCGGCAGCGTGCAGTGGCCAGTCCCTGTGGTCGGAGACACCTTCTCGGTGGACGAGCTGGTCATCGACCTGCTGCCGAGCGTGCAGCGACGCGGGGCCGACGCCGCGCTCGTCTTCGACGCCAGGCTCAAGGCGCTCGACGTGCGACATGTGCCGAGCGTTCTCGACGACCTGCTGCTGCGCAAGATCAACGAGACGCTTGAGGAGCTCGACCTCAAAGGCGAGTGGGCCTTCACCTCGACCCTCACCAACCGCATCGACGTCGCCGGCGACGAGCTGCCCTTCTCGGCGCTCAGCATGTTCGTGAGCAGCGGCTCGATCGCGGTCGAGACCGGCGGCCTGCGCTTGACCGCCCCCATGGACTTCTACCTCCTGCGTTCCGACCTCAAGCTGCCCCCGACCGTGTAGCGCATGCGTCAGGCCCCAGCGCTACTCCAGCCGACGAACCCGCGCCTCCCCGCGAAGCTCGTCACCAGCGCCTTCGTAGAGCGCGTCGCATGACGGACGACGAGCCACGGTACCGCGTCGATCGCCCCGAGGGATGGTCTGCCAAGTCGCCGAGAGAGATCCCCTGGCGGGGCTGGCAGCAAGTCATTCTACGGGTGTACGCCCGGGTCAATCAGACCGACCTGGTGGGCATCTCGGCGGGCGTCGCGTTCTTTGCCCTGCTGGCGATTCCCCCCGCGTTCGGCGCGTTCATCGCGCTCTACAGCGTAGCGGCCGACCCGAGCACCATCCTCGACCACGCGCAGTCGTTCCGCGGAGTTTGGCCCCAGGACACCCTGGAGCTCGCGACCCGTGAGCTCACGCGAATGGCGAACAGCGCCGACGGCCGGCTCACCATCGGCGCCCTCTTCTCGCTGCTCATCTCCGTTTGGAGCGCCAAGCGCGGCACCCAAGCGGTGCTCATCGCGCTCAACACGGCGTACAAAGAAGAAGAAGCGCGGTCCATGTGGCGACGCATGGCGCTGTCGTACCTGTTCACCGGCGCAACCGTCATCGCGGGGACGCTCGCGCTCGGCGTAATCTCGCTGCTGCCTGGCGCGATGCGGATTCTGCACTTCGGACCCGGAATGCAGGCGATTGTTGCGTTTGCCCGTTGGCCCGTTCTGGGCATCGGAATCAGCAGCTATTTGGTCATTTTGTATGCATACGGGCCGCACCGGCGTGCCCCCAAATTGCGGTGGAGTGTGCCCGGCGCGCTCTTCTCGACCATCACGTGGTTGCTGCTTTCCGCTGGCTTGTCTCGCTATGTTGCGCGCTTCGGCCGGTACCACGAAGTGTATGGTTCCATGGGCGCGGTCGCGATCACCATGCTGTGGCTGCAACTCTCCACGCTGGTCATTCTCGTGGGCGCGATGCTCAACGCAGAGCTCGAGCACCAAACCGCAGTGGACTCCACCATTGGCCCATCACGACCGATGGGCGCGCGTGGCGCCAAGGTCGCCGACGAAGCGCTCGCAGACCCCGGTCCACAGGAAAGCACCACCCCGCCCGCCTGAGCAATGTACGATGACGGCACGGAGGACGCGCGCCGCTAGCGCTCATCGTGCCCGCCCCAACGCTCAAACCGCCCAGTCACACCCGTCCCAACGCTCAACAGACCTCATGCGTACCCTCTCTGACCTGCCGCTCCTGCCCGCGAAACTCCAGTCCTCGGAGTTCAATCGCGACATGTACGCGCACTACCAATGGATGCTCCGCGAAGCGCCGATTTGCCGCGCCAAGCTGTCGGTCATGAACGTGGTGATGGTGGCGCCGTATGCCGAGTGCCGGATGCTGCTCAAGGACCCGCGGTTCGTGCGCAATCGAGCCACGGCGACGGGCGGACGCGCGTTCCCGGTGCCGCTCCCGCGAGCCATGAAGCTCGTCATGAAGGGGCTCATCACCCAGGACGACCCCATCCACAAGCGGCAGCGCGGACTGGTGGCCAAGGCGTTCACGCCCACGGCGCTCGCCCGGATTGAGCGCCGGGTGGGCACCATCGTCGACAGCCTGCTCGACGAGCTGGAACCGCAGCGCGAGGTCGACCTGATCGAGGCGTTCTGCCTGCCCATTCCCGTGACAGTCATTCGCGAAATGCTCGGCATCGGGGCCAGCGACATGCCGCAGTTCCAGCAGCTGCTCTCGGACCTGACCGACGGCATGACGGGCTTCGCCATGTTCAAGACGCTCGTCTGGAACTTCCCGCGCACGATCCAATTCGTCGACGAGATGCTCGAGCGCAAACGCGCCAACCCCGGAGACGACATTCTAACGGCGCTGATTCAAGCGGAAGCAGACGGAGAACGCCTGAGCCACGACGAGCTGGTCGCCATGACGCTCACCCTGGTGCTGGCCGGCTACGAGACCACCGTCCACCTGCTCGGCAACGCCGCCGTGACGCTACTCGACCACCCCGAACAACGCGCCCTGCTGGCGGCCGACCCGAGCCTAGTCGACAGCGCCGTCGAAGAGGTCTTGCGCTTCCATGGCCCCATCCACGGCACCAAACCCAACTACGCCCGCGAGGACCTCGACTTCATGGGCGTCCGGATCCCGCGGGGCACCCCGGTGATTCCTGCGCTGGCAGCCGCAAACCGCGACCCCGCCAAGTTCGAGCGCCCCAACGTGTTCGATATCCAACGCACGCCGAACGCACACTTGGGCTTCGGCTTCGGCATTCACCACTGCTTGGGCGCGGCGCTCGCGCGGATGGAAACACGCATCGCCATCCGCAAGTTGGTGGAGCGCCTCCCGAACCTGCAACTTGCGGTTCCAGAACGAGAACTCAAACGGCAGCCAATGCCGCTGTGGCACCGCTACGACTCCATCCCGGTCAAGCTTCGGTTCTAGGCTCCAACCGAGGCAAGGCGAGGCGACGAACCATGAGGGCAGGCGAGGAACAATCTCGCTAGGCGAGCCACGGGTTGTCGTCCGCCTCGCCCACGCGCAGCACCGCGCCGTCGCCGTCTTCGACCATATCCACGTCGCCGATCACACGCCGGTCGTCGCCAAAGTGCGCGTGCTTGCGGGCTACGAGTCCCTCGACCAGCGGGCTGTCTGGGAGCGCTGGGAGCTCCGGGTTCCGCGTATCATCCGGGCCGAGCAGTGTGGAGTTCCAGATGGCCGCACACAGCCGAACGACCGCCAGCGCGGCTTCCGGGTCCTCATACGCCTCGGGCGGCAACACCGGCTCGGTGAACCGCAACAGGCTCTCCGAGAGCGCCTCCGTTTGTGCCGGGCGCGGCGCCTGAAGCAGCTCCGGCGCCGCCGACTCCGGGCCGCCACCCTGTTCACTGGCCTCCGCGTCCAGATCACCAAAATCACCGAGCACCGCGTCTTCGGCGCGAATCACCGGAAGCACCGACAAGTAGCGGACGCCGTCCGTGGTCACACTGCCGTTGTTTGTTTGCTCCTCGACCGCAACAGAAAGCAAACAAACATGTTCCACACCGCCCCAACGGCGGGCATCTTCTTCGCTAATCTCGCCCGCTTCCCAGAGCATCACCGTCGGCGCTTCTGGGACGATGAGCGAAACAAACCGGTCGGTGGGCGTAATATAGACAATGACCGCAACAGCCGACGCAAACGACTGCGCCACCGACGTCGCCTCGTCCGCACCCGAACGAAACACAATACTCAGCGCCGCGTCCTCGAACGTCGGCAGCGCAGCGCCAGATGACTTCACGCGTGCAGCGGCCACGTTGAGGAACGTCGCGTCGAGCGTCGAAAGGTTCAGCACCCCTTCCGCGGGCAAGCCTACGGCGATGGGCGCTGCTTCCAAAAACTCAGGGCTGGGCGGCGGGTTAGAAGACTTAGGGGGCATCGGAGGCTTCGGAGGGTTCGGCGTGCAGGGCTGAGTTCGATTCACGAGCAGGCTCCGGCGGGACGAGCGTCGCCTCAATCGGAGCCTCGGCGACCGTATCCCACGGCAGCGAAGGCCACCACCGTGTTTGCTCCGGCAGCAAGCTCGGCTGCACGCCCTCGCCCGGCCGCGGCACATACGCCGTCACGCCGCGCCGCGCCGCCTCGACCATCACCCGCTCTGCCGGCTCCGTCCACCCGTGGGTCGACAGATTCATCAACCCCCAGTGCACGGGCATGAACACGTCACCGCGCACCATCTCGTGGGCGCGCAACGCTTGCTCGGGCCCCAAGTGCCAGTCCGGCCAAGCGGCGTTGTAGGCGCCCACCTCGATCATGGTCACGTCGAACGGCCCCAAGCGCTCGCCGATGTCGTTCATGGCGGGGAACAAGCCCGTGTCGCCTGAGTAGTACGCGCGGTGGGCGGGGCCGATGAGCGCCACGCCCATCCAGAGCGTCCGGTTCTGGTCCAGCACCTGCCGCCCGCTGGCGTGGCGCGACGGCGTCGCCACCACCTGCACCGCGCCCAACATGTGCGTGTCCCACCAGTCCATCTCCACGATACGCTCCGCCGGCACGCCCCACCCTTCCAGGTGAGCGCCCACGCCGAGCGGGACGATGAACGTGGTGTCCCACGCGGCCATCGCCTGCATCGTCTCCATCTGCAGGTGGTCGTAGTGGTCGTGCGAGATGAACACGGCGTCCACGCTCGGTAGCGCGTCGAGTGGAATCGGCGGCGCGTACCAAGTCTCCGGTCCGGCCCAGTTCACCGGCGAAGCGCGGCCGCCGAAGATGGGGTCCGTGAGCACGCGAACGCCGTCGAGCTCGATCACCTGCGTGCTGTGGCCGAGCCATGTTACGCGCAGACCGCTCGCCGGCGGCGTCGCGAACACACCGCCGTCGCCGCGGACCACCGGCAGCGCCGAATCCGGCTCGGCGTAGGCGCTCGCGCTCATCATCGACGTGATGCTGTCCCACACATGGTTGGTCATCGCCTGCGGGTTCACGAACGTGCGCGTGCCCCACTGCGGCGAGGCCTCCATCGCCACGCGACGCGCGCCGGTGGGCGCGGTTCCGAACGCGGGCCACGCGTCGATGAGCACGCCGATGACGGCGAGCGTGGACAAGACGGGCACGGCCACGAGAAAGCGGCGCAGCCCGCGGGACTTGGGCATCGAAGGGAGTCGGAGGCGCATATGTGCTCGGCCGAAGGGGCTGTTGTTGTGCATCCGCCCGGACGAGCGGGCAAGAGCCAGCGGGCGGAAAAGCCGCGTTTTGACCGGGCTTTCACTGGCGTACCCCGCCACAAATGCGCTAGTGCGGGCGGGTATTGCTTCTGCTGCGCGTCCGCACGCGCACGATTCCCCTTGTTGTCGCCATGTCTTCACGCCTTCACAACGCGTCGCGCTTCTCGCTCAAGTCGCTCGGTCTCATCGTCTCGCTCGGGCTGGCCACGGCCTGCTCCGAAGACGCCACCAACACCGACTTTGAGCCGCCGGCCGACCCCGCAACCCAGCCCGTCTCGGACCTGAGTGCGTTGTTCAATGGCGTGCCGAACAACAGCGACATCCCGGAGGACGGCAAGTTCGACGCGGTGTACCCGGCACAATTCGACGTCGCCGATACGCTCACGCCAGTGCGCAGCCAGGGCGGCCGTGGCACGTGCTCCATCTTCGCGTCCATCGCGCTCATGGAGCAACTGTACAACGCCGAAGGCACCATCCAAGACCCTGATTTCTCAGAGCAATTCCTGCAGTGGTCCGCCAAGGTCGAGCTCGGAATCTTCCCGAACACCGCCGGCTCCAACGCAGGGCGGAACCTCGACGCCATCAACCGGTTCGGCGTGGTCACCGAGGACGTCTACCCGTACGAGTCCTCGCAGTGGGGCACCAGCGACGACCCGGCCTGCACCGGCGAAGGGCAGCCCACCCGCTGCTACACCAACGGCGACCCGTCAGAGGACGTGCTCGACGCCCAGCGCTGGGAGCTCCCGCCCGGCCGCTACGTCAACTGCCGCCCGCGCAGCATCAAGGCGTACATGACGGAGAAGGGTGTCGGCGTGACCGCGTCGGTGTCCTTCTTCTACCAAGCCTGGAACCACGGCGGCTCCAAGCTGCAGACCAGCGCAGCGTACAGCCGCGCCGGGTACGTGAACTTCCCGAGCGAAGCCGACATCGCCGACTCCCAGCTGCGCCCCGCCGGCCACGCGTTCCTGCTCGTGGGCTGGGACGATGAGCTCGAGGTGCCGATGCTCGACGAGAACGGCGAGCCCCGTATGGACGAAAACGGCGACCCGATCGTGGAGCGCGGCTTCTACCTGTTCAAAAACTCCTGGGGCACCAGCCGCTTCGGCGTCGAGAACCCGTTCGGCCCCGGCCTCGGCTGGATCTCGCAGCGCTACATCGAAGAGTACGGCTCCTGCTACTCGTCCTCCATCCCGACCGTCACCATCGACGCCGAGATCTGCAACAACCGCATCGACGACGACAACGACGGCGATGTGGATTGCGATGACAGCCAGTGCGCCGAGACCGAGGAGTGCCGCGAGGCCGACTCGCGCAACGTCGGCCCCGGCGGAGACATCCCGGACAACACCCCGCGCGGCCTGGAGTCCTCCATCGTGCTCACCCAAGACGGGGTGGTCGCGAACGTGTTTGTGACCGTCGACGCCACGCACACCTACCGCGGCGACCTGCAGGTGAGCCTGCGCAGCCCCGACGGCACGCAGCAGATCGTGGTCGACCAACAAGGCGGCTCCGAGGACGACCTCCGCGACACGTTCATGGTGCCCGGCTTCGCCGGCAAGGCCGCCGCCGGCGCTTGGACGCTCGTCGTCGCCGACCTCGCGCCGCAAGACACCGGCGTGCTCAACTCCTGGACCATCGAGCTGGAGTTCGCGGACGGCGAGCTGATCGAAGACTGCGGTAACGGCGTGGACGACACCGGCGACGGCGCCATCGACTGCGACGACACCCAGTGCGCCGACGACGCCGCTTGCTCGGAGACCACCGCGCTGCGCTTCGAAAGCACATCGGACTTCCCCATGAGCATCCCGGACAACGACCCCGCGGGCGCCGAAGACATCCTCGAATCCACCGGAGACGGCACCATCGCCGCGCTGTCCGTCGAGATCGAGATCACGCACCCCAACCGGGGCGACCTCACCGTGATCCTCGAGAACGAGAGCCGCGTCATCACGCTGTTCGACCAAGAGGACGGCGACGCCGACGACTTGGTCCGCACGTTCACCGCCGACGCCTTCATCGGCGACGCGATCGCCGACCTGTGGCTGCTCACCGTGATCGACAACACCAACCTGGACGCGGGCACGCTCGACAGCTGGGCCATCGAGATCGTCCCGGCCGGCGAGTGACCGAACAGCCCGGACAGTCCTCTGCGCCGGCATCTCCGCCGGCACCTGCGCTGGCATCTGCGCCGCGCGACCAAGGCCTACTCAACCGCTGGATGCGGCTAGAAGGGCTCGCGTTCGCGCTGCTGGCCGGCCTCGCGATCGTCAAAGGGCCCGGCTGGCCCGTCTGGTGGGAGACCACCGCCGTGCTGCTCGCGCCCGACCTCGCGATCCTCGCGTATGCGGCCGGGCCGCGCGTGGGCGCGTGGGCATACAACGCGGTGCACACGTACGTAGGTCCGATCGTGATGCTCGCCCTCGGACTCGCCAACGCAGAGCCCGGGTTCCTGCAGATTGGCGCGCTGTGGATGATCCACGTAGGCGCCGACCGAGCGCTGGGCTTCGGGCTCAAGTCGGTCGAAGGGTTCAAGGTCACGCACTTGGGCCGCATGCCGTAGGGGCAGACCTCCAGTCGGCCACCTCAGCCCCGCGCCGTTGTCGCCGCCAGCCGCCTTACTCGGCGGCTTTTTCGTGTGGCAGCCTCGCGTCCACGGCGCCCACGACCGAATCCGCCTCGCCGGCCGCCGCCCCCTCGCGGCTCCACTCATACGGCGCCCAACACAGCGACATCTGCATCGGCGCGCGGTCGTCGCCCTCCCCTTCGGCGTCGAGCTCCAGAATCAACGGCAGCAGCGACTCCTCGTAGAACTTCTCCAGCCGCTCGTGCGACCCCTTGGGCACCCGGAAGCTCAGCGTCCGCGCAAATGCGCTCGGCGTCGCCTCGCCAAACCGCCCCCACACCGCGTCGGCCAAGTTGCCGGCAAAGCTCGTCAGACCGCCCACCCGCTGCACCCACGTGTCGCGCGCGAGCTGACGCAGCATCGACGCCGGGTGATACGTGGGGGTTCGGCCGTCCCGCAGCTCCACGCGACCGGTGGCGACCAGCTCCTCAAGCGCCGTCAAAATGTCGGCGTCTTCAACGTCGGTCAGCGTCTGCGCCAAGCGCGCAGAGCTCATCGGCTGCGCGGCGAGCATGAACTCCACGCGCCGCGCCAAGTTGTGCCGAATCTCCGGAAGCACGAACCGGTTCTTGAGCTGCTTCGACAGCCGCGCGGCCGTGCGACGACTCACACCGAGCCGCTCGCTGGCCTCGTCGAGCGTCAAGCCCATGGAGCGCAGCTCCTGAAAATACGCCGACTCCAGCAGGGTCGCCGCGGTCTTCATGTCCAGGCCGAACGCGGCCGCCAGGCGCACAGCCGGCCGCATCAACGCGTACACAACGCGGTGGGCGAGCTCGTCGGGCGTAATGTCGTGGACGTCATTCACAGGCCGAAAACTAGCGTCCATTGACGGTCGAGGCAACGCAATATGCCAAAAGTGGCAACATTCGTGTTCGAACAACAATTCTGAACAAGATCGCCGGCCCCTATTGCGGCTAATCAAACGATTGATTAGTTAACCGCTCATGGCCCGACCTTCACAACGCTCCGCAGACCTCACACGCGCCGCGATCATCGCCGCCGCCGTCAGCACGTTCTCCGCGAACGGCTTCAGCGCGGTGTCCACGCGCAGCCTCGCCTCCGCGGCGGGCGTGAACGTCGCCACGCTCAGCTACCACTTCGGCAGCAAACAAGGCGTGTACGAAGCGGCGGTCGAGCACGTGTACGACCAGATCCGCGCCGAAGCCGCCTTGTTGGCGCCCAAAATTGCGCTGGCGACGCGCAGGGAGCAGGTCGCCGCCGTCGTCGATTTCTCCCGCCGCGAGCGCGACTCCGTGCGCCTGCTCACCCGCGAGGTGCTCGACAACGGCCGGCTAATGCCGGCCACCGAGCAAGGCCACTTTCTGCCCAATATCGTGAGCCACAGCGCCCTCCTCGCCGAGCTCGTCGGCGTGCCTGTGCTGCGCGCCCGCGCGCTGCTCGTGAGCGGCGGGTTCTTGCTCTCTCGCTTCGCCATCCAAGACGACGACTCGCTCTGCGCGGCGCTCGGTCTTGAGTCCACTTCCCAAGTCCGCGACGCCGTCATCGACGTCCTTTATTCGCTGGCCACCAGCATGCTCGGAGACTGAAATGCGCTACCCGCTTCCCGTTACCAATCCCCCCAAGAACGCAGCATACGAGTGGACCGGCGAGTTCACCGATGAACAAGCGGCGTTCCTCGACGAGCACGGCTTCATCCGCTTCAAGAACTTCGCGACCATGGAAGAGGTCGAGATGATCCGCGGCGAATTGGAGAAGATCCAAGCGCAGTGGATCGCCGAAGACCGCGAGTTCGCCAACGGCATCCCCATCAAGTGGGGCGTGGACGAGAACGGCAACAAGTTCGTGAACCGCTTCGCCTTCACCTCACAGTACTCCAAGACCCTCGAGGCGTTCTTCGACGGCCCCCGCTGGGAGGTCGTGCAGCGCATCTGCGGCCCGGATCACCGGCTCGGCTTGGACGAAAAGGACGGCCTGGTCGTGAACCACTACCTGAACATCCCATCGTCCAACTTCCGTAAGCTCGGCTGGCATATCGACGCCCTGCGCGACGTGTTCTACGGCAAGCTGCCCGAGCCCATGTGGAACGTGGGCATGTACCTGGACGACTCGTACCGCGACAAAGGCGCGCTGCGGCTCATCCCCGGCACACACAAGCAGAACTTGGCCGCCATGCTGTTCGGCAAGGCGCACTTCATGGCGCACGACGACGACCCGCGCGAGTACATGGTCGAAGCCGACGCAGGCGACCTCACGCTGCACGACGGACGCCTCTGGCACCGCGTTGGAGTGCCCACCGCGGTCGGCGCCGCGAGCCGTCGACGCACCATGTACGTGCCCTTCCTGAGCGGCGCGACGCTCAAGAAGGACGAGAACTCCAAGACCCCGTTCTACCACCGCTTTTCGAAGCTCGTGAAGTAGCATGCGCGTGCTCGTCACCGGCGCCTCCGGCTACCTCGGAGGCGCAACGATCGACGCCTTGTTGGCGGCCGGCTGCGACGTCCGGGCGCTCGTGCGAGGAACCTCGGACACCAGCGCACTCGACCGCCGCATCGCCAGCGGATCCACGGTGGAACTCGCCAAAGCCTCGCTGCTGCCACGCACCGACGACGAGCGTTCGGCGTTGCACCAAGCGGTCGCTGGCGTCGACGTGGTGGCGCACCTCGCCGGGGGTGGGCGCGTGCGCAAAATGGCGGACTTCGTTACCAACAATGTGGAGACGACGCGGGCGCTCTGCGACGCGATCACGGCGGTGCAGGAGCGCGCGCCCGGCGTTGCACCCAAGCGCGTGGTGTTCGTTTCGAGCATGGCCGCGCGCGGCCCGACGCCCAGCGTCGAAGGGGGCACCGCACTCAGCGCCGAAGGTGGCCCAGCACTCGGCGACGTCCACCGCCGCCCTCGCGGGGCACGACCCGCCGACACCCCGATCACCGCCTACGGGCGGGCAAAGCTGCAAGCCGAGGGCCTAGTCACCGCGCTGCCGGGAGCTCAAGCGGTTATCCTCCGGCCGCCCGGAATCTACGGCCCCGGGGACGATCGCTTGCTCCCGCTCTTTCGCGCCGCCAAGCGCGGGTGGATTCCTCTGCCGGCGCCGGGAGAGACCGCCTCATTCGTGTACATCGACGACTGCGCGCAAGCCATCTGCGATGCCGTCGTTCGACCGTGGGTCGCCGCAATTCCCTACTACGTCGAGGACGGCGCGGTGCACGCCACCGAAGCGCTCGCCCAACGTATCGCCGGCGCCGTCGGCACCTCAGCCCGCATCGTGCGCGTTCCTCTGCCCGTGCTCCGCCTCGCCGCGACCCTCAGCGAGGGTGTCGCCAAGCTACGCGGCACGCCGCTCCTGCTCACCCGCGACAAAGTGCGCGACCTCGCCCAACCCCATTGGACCTGCGACGCCGCCGCGTTCCGCGCCGACTACGGCTGGACCCCACGCACAGACATCCATGAAGGGCTACAGCGCGCCGCGGCGGACTACCGGAGCCGCGGGTGGCTCTAACCAACGAGCTCGCGAACACGGTCTGGCCCACGGCGACACCCCTCGACGGCGCCGACACCACGCTGCTGTGGCTCGGGGTCGTGTCCGCGCTGTTGATCTGGCTACAGGCGTACCCGCTGAGCGCGCAGGCTTGGCTGACACGCGCGCAGTCCGCCGCCAACAGCGTATCCGGCGGCGCGATCGACGTCGAACAGGCTCGGCATACGCGCGCTGTGCTCCGCGAGCGGCTCGCCGGCGGCGTAGCGTTACTCATCGGCGCGCTGGCCACCGCCTTCGCGCTCCGGCTCCCCACCGATTGGCTCGGGCTCCCGCGTCCGGCGGCTTCCGCCTTATGGGTCGTGGGCGCACTCGCGCTGCTGCTCCCGTTCGTCGTCCGGTCGGCCACGCAACCGGCCATGATGGAGCGCTACCCGGAGATTCGCGAGCCCACATGGACACGCCGGCTGGCCGCACAGAGCCTCGCCGCCACAACCACCTACCTGCTCGGCTACGAGGCGTTCTTCCGCGGGCTCATCACGCTCGGTCTGGTCTCGCTGCTCGGCGTCTGGCCCGGCCTGTCGATCGCGACGGCTATCTACGTGACACAACACCTGCGGAAACCGGCGGCCGAGGCGTTCGCGTGCCTACCGATGGGCTTCTTCTTCGGCCTCATGACGTTGCAAACCGGATCCGTCTGGGCGGCGTGGTTGGTGCACGTACTGGTCGCGACAACGAACGAAGTGCTAAGCGCACGAGAGAATCCTGAGTTGAACTATCCGCTGTGGTTGCGACCGCAGCCGCACCCTGCCGCCGACGCACCGTGAACGACGCCATCAACATCGACGAACGCCTCGCCAAAGGCGCCCGCCTGCTCTGGGTTTGCGCCCACCCCGACGACGAATTCCTGACCGGCGCCCTGCTCGCCCGCGCCGGCATCCACCATGGAACGCCGGTCCACATCGTGATCATGACCCGCGGCGGCGGAGGCAGCAACGCCATCAACGCCGAGGACCTGCCGGCCACGCGCGTCGCCGAGATGACTGCGGTAGCGGACCAGCTCAACGCCACCATCGAGATCCACGACTTCTGGAACGCGCCGCTGCCCGCCTCATCGTTCCCCTCGGGACCCGAGATTCACAAGAAGTGGCAAGCGACCGGCAACCCGACCAAGGTGATCGCCGACGCCATCCGCGCGTTCACGCCCGACATCGTGGTCACCTTCGATCCTACGTTCGGCGCCACGGGCCACCCCGAACACACGCTCACCTCGCGCCTCACCACCGCCGCGGCGGCGCGAGTGGCCGCAGACGGCGGACCGCGCCCGGACGTCTTCTACGCCCTCCGCCGCCACTGGTTGTTCCGCCTCATGCGCCAGGCCGACCCGGGCCCCGTCGACGGCTGGTTCGACGGACGACTGCCCTGCGGTGACACCGGGCTCTCGTGCCAGGACACCCTCGTCGAGCTCACCCGGAAGCACGAAACGCAAGCGGGCGACCTGGACGCGTTCCGCAAATTCTCGCGCTTCTTCGCGCCGCTCGGCCTGCGTCGCGTCGACCCCGCGAGCGCCCCTTCGCCAGACGCGTGAAGGCCTTCCGCGGCAAGACGGCGCTGGTCACCGGAGCCGGCTCCGGCATCGGACGCGCCTTCGCCATCCACCTGGCCGAGGCGGGCGCCAACGTCATCGCCACCGACGTATCCGCCGAGCGGCTCGCGGCGCTAAACGCCGAACTCCGCGGCACGCTCGAGCGGCTCGGCAACCGCTGCGAGACGGCGCTCCTCGACGTCAGCGACGCCGACGCCTTTGCATCCGTTGTCGCCCAGCACGGGCCCATCGACGTGCTCGTGAACAACGCTGGAGTCGGCCTCGCCGGCGAGATCCAAGAGATGAAAATCGCCGACTGGAGACGCGTCATCGACGTGAACACGATGGGCGTCATCCACGGCATCGACGCCGTCTACCGCAGCATGGTCGAGCGCGGCACCGGACACATCATCAACGTCGCCTCGGGCGCCGGCCTGCTGCCGCGGCCAGGCATGGTCCCCTACGCGACCAGCAAGGCCGCGGTGCTCGGACTCTCGCTCTCGCTGCAGCCCGAAGCGGCAGCTCACGGCGTACATGTCTCGGTCGCGTGCCCCGGATACATCGCCACCGATATCATGGCCGCGACGGACTATCGCGGCGTCGACGGCGCGGGGCTGCAGTCCGAGATTCCGCTGAAACCGATGAGCGCCGCGGACTGCGCCAGCCAGATTCTGCGCGGCGCAGCGCGCGGAAAAACGCTCATCCCGGTCACGTTCCCAACACGGCTCGAATGGTGGCTTAGCCGCCTATCCCCCGTTCTCGTCTTGAAGATTGCTCGCGTTCGGGCGAAGACGTTTAGAAAGCACCGCTCGCGGTGATGTTCCGTCTGACTGGCGCCAATCTACATGCTCCCTGAATTTCTCGAACAAGCGCTGACCAGCCCATGGAAGCTGTTCTTCATCTGCATGTTCACGGGATTCCCGGTGCCGTTCCCGGAAGACATCATCGTGATGACGGTGGGAACCCTGGTCGCTGCGGGACAAATTGAGTTCCACGAGGCGCTCATCGCGTGCTCGGCCGGCATGTTCATGCGCGACCTCAACGCCTTCCTCGTCGCCCACACCTTCAGCGACTGGCTGATTAAACAAGAGCGCGTCCGCGCGTTCGTCGGCGAGAAAACCATCGAGCGCTGGACCGGCATCTTCGAACGCTACGGCGGCCTGGGTATCTTCCTGGTCCGGTTCGCGGTCGGAACGCGTGTGAAGCTGCTCTTCATCGCCGCGACGCTCGGCGTGAAGCGCCGAACCTTCATCATCGCCGACCTGCTCGGCATGGTCTTCGTCGCGCCGCTGCTACTCTGGCTAGGCTACCGCTTCGGCGAGCCACTCATCGCAGGCATGAAGACCGCGATGGCCTACTCCGGCCCGATCATCACGGTGCTGTTGCTGATCTTGCTCGCGTTCGCCGTCCGACGGTGGCGCGCGCGACCGGCAGCGAACGTGGTCCAGCCGAACCTCGACGACGAGCTAGGCGCGGACTAGACGTCTGACGTTCGGGAGAACGCGCGCAGCAGCTCCGCCGCCAACCGGTCTGCGCTCTGCGGCTCCATCCCGATGCGGCGCACCAACACCGAGGACGCCGCCGAGGCGGTGCCCTCATCGATGCGCTCTCCGACCACCACCACCGCCTCGCGACCGTTCACATCGCGAAGCGCGCTGGCAAACGCCCACGCGTCATCAAACGGGATGTCCGACGCCAGCGCGAACGCGCGCGCCAGCGGAATGCGCTCCGACGCCGGCCGCGTGATCAACCGTCGAACCGTCGCCGCGGCGCCCTCTCGAACCGCCACCGACTCCAGCACGCCGGCCAACTGCGCCAGCGCACCCAGCAGCTGAAGGTGCGGCGAACGCTGACTCGCCGCCACGATCGCCATCTCGAGCACCACGCCATCCACCGCTCGGCGGGCCTCCACGGCGTCCATACCGACATCCATCAGGTGCAACACCGCGTCGTCGAAGTCCGCCGAGTCGATCACCTGCGCCGTGCGCTCCCCGTCCAACACGTTGAGCGTCCGCAGGGCGTCGGTGAGCGACCGGTGCTCGGGGTAGGCTTCCAGGTGGGACAGCATCCGCGACGCCAGCCGCGCGCTCACGCCGAGCGCACGCGCCAACTCCATCGTCGGAACGGCGCGGTCCGCGGTCGGGAGCAACGCGCGTACCCGAGCGACCGTGGCCACTCCCACGTCCAACGCTTCGGGAGCGCCAACGCTTACACGGATGCCGCCGCTACTCACAGGCCACGCCTACCTGTGATGCGCGCCGACCGGTCCGTCGACAGCAGCGTCGCTTCCATCCCGCGCCCAATACCCGCGGCGTTCGCCTCGTCCGTGTCGATGTGCATCTCCAGTTTGTAGGAGTCCTTCACACGCACCAGCACGTCGCCAAAGATCAGGTCGCGACCGGTCGAGTCGATGCGCACATCCACCACGTCCTTGTCCGCCACGCCGAACCGCACCGCGTCGTCGGGGTGCATGTGAATGTGGCGCCAAGCGCAGATCACACCTTGCGTCAGCGTGACCGAACCCGCCGGCCCCTGCAGCGTAATGCCCGGCGAGTTCTCCACGTGCCCCGAGGCCCGAACCGGCGCGTCGAGACCCAGGTGAAACTCATCCGTCGTCGACACCTCGATCTGGTTGCTCGACCGCACCGGACCCAAAATCCGGACGTTCTCAATCGTCCGCTTGGGGCCCACCAGCGTGATGCGCTCTTCGCACGCAAACTGGCCGGGCTGCGACAGCGGCTTGTACGGCGTCAGCTGATGCCCCGCACCGAACAGCGCCTCGACCGTCTCTTGCGTGAGGTGCGCGTGACGGGCCGAGACCGCCACCGGAATCGCCAGCGGCGCATCGATCTGGTCCCGGTCCTGAACCAGCGCGGCCGTCGCGCGCGCGATCTCCAGCTCCTCGTCCGTCTTGGCCGCGAGCAGCGCCACGCGGCTGTGCCGTTGCGAGAGGTCACCCACCGGCGACGCCTGGCTCAGCTGCAGGTCGCGGTTCGCGTCCTCGTCGAACAGCGCGCCGAGGAACTCCAACCGCTGACACACACGATGCCGAACGCCGGCGCTGTTCTCGCCGATGCCGCCGGTAAACACGATCGCGTCCACGCCGCCCATCACCGCCGCGTAGGCGCCGAGGTACTTGCGAATGCGGTGACAGAACACGTGCAGCGCCATCCGACAGTTGTCGTCGCCTTCCGCCGCGCGCGCCTCGATATCCCGCATGTCGTTGCCGACGCCGGACAACCCAGCCAGGCCTGACTCCTTGTTGATGAGCCGGTCGACGGCTTCGAACTCCATGCGCTCGCTGCGCGCGAGCATCAGCAACACGCCGGCATCGAGGTCGCCGGAGCGGGTCCCCATCACCAAGCCTTCGACGGGCGTCATGCCCATGCTCGTCTCCACGCTGCGGCCGTACTCGACCGCCGCCATCGAGCAGCCGTTGCCCAAGTGACACGTGATCAACCGCAGGTCCTTGAGCTCGCGGCCCAGGTGCTCCGCAGCGCGCCGCGCCACAAACGCGTGGCTCGTGCCGTGGAAGCCGTACCGCCGAATGCCGTGCTTCTCAGCGAGCGCGCGCGGCAACGCGTACTCACGCGCCCGCCGCGGCAGAGTCGAGTGGAACGCGGTGTCGAAGACCGCCACGTGTGCCACGTCGGGCAGCAGCACCCGCGCCGCCTGAATCCCCATCAAGTTCGCGGGGTTATGCAGCGGAGCCAGCGGAATCAGCGCCGCGATCTCAGCCTCAACTTCGTCATCGATGCGCACCGGACGGTCAAACCGCTCGCCGCCGTGCACCACCCGGTGCCCAACGCCAGCGATATCACCCGCGTCCGAGACGAGCCGCGGCAACGCACAGGCCAACGCCGTCTGGTGGTCCGGAGCCGTGCAGGGCGTCGACACACCGTCGACGACGATCGCGGCCTCCGCCTCGCCGACCCGCTCCACCTTGAGCGCCGCAACTTGCTGCCCAGACGCGCTGTCTACCAGCGCGATCTTGAGCGACGAACTTCCACAGTTGATGACCAGAATATGCATCGATTTCGTACCCGGTACTTGGGAGGCGAGAGGACGTGCGTTGGCCCGCCGGGGGCCGCTCAGAGGCGAATTAGTCGCAGACTACGTTCGGGATCCGTGCCGTGTTGTTACCCTCAACACACTCCCGATTTCCACCCTCACCGTCGGGAACCACGAACACGTCCACGCCCGCACCCGTCCGAGGCGGCGTCGGCCACACGCAAGCGACCGGCTCACAGTCGCCCGGGCCGAGCACCGTCGTGGTGGCCTGCGTGCAAATCTCCTCGCCGTCCACTGCCGGATCGCCAGCGTAGAACGAGACGCCGACGCCCAGGTCGAGCCCCTCCGTTCCGCGGTTGCACACCAGCGCCTCCAGCGTCAGCGAACCGCTCGCGTCACAGTAGATGGTCGCCCCCGAACCACGCGAGGTCAGATCCGGCGCCTGCAGCACTTCCAAATCGCCCTGCACGTTCTGGCGGAAGTTGTTCAGCCCGGACACCGACCAGTTGGGCCGCACGTCAGACGTCCGCGGGATGGTGCCGTTCGAGTTCACATGCGTGACCGCGTAGGCGTGCTGGTTCCAGATCGGCCGAGAGTTCACCCACTGGTCCAAGCCGTCACTGTACACGCGGATGCCCTGCGCGCTCGTCGGGTGCGCGGCGCGGCACGTACTGCCCGTGCCAGGCGTCCCGGCCGGTGGCGCCGTGCAAACAAAGCCGAACGACGCGCAGTCGCCCGCGCAGCATTGGTCCACGTCGGTGCAACGGCACAGCCCCGCGTCGCAAACGCCGGACAAGCACTCGGAGTTCTCGGTGCAGCGCAGCCCCTCGAATTGCGGATCCACCTGTCCCGGCTCCAGACCCGAGCACGTCGTCCCGCAGTTCCGGTTCGACGGCACGATCAGCTCGGAGTTGAAGTCGCCGTCCGCGTCCGCCACCACCGGGTTCTCGTTCCACGTGCAAGACGACCGATACTGGCTGAACACCACGTCGCCGGTCTCGCCGTCATACACCCGCACGAAGCACTCATCGGCATACACCGCCTCGGCGCGCCCATCGCCCTCGAAGTCGAAGATCGATGACCCCGTCTGCGACGAGCTAAAGTCCTGCGCGGTCCGCGTCCACAAGATGCCGTCCGTGCGACCGCTCGCGCAGGTCCCGACCACGCCGGTCTCGCGGCAGTCCAGGTCAAACACGGTGTACGAACCACGGCCGGCGGCGGCCACTTCCGCGCGCCCGTCGCCATCAAAGTCGCCGATCGTCGGCGGGCCACCGGTGCCGCCGCCCGGGATAGCGACGGGCCCGAACACGATCTCACCGCCCAACGTTTGCACCCGCACAGCGCCGGTCTTCACGACCGCCACCTCGGGCAAAATGCCGGTCAGGCCCGGCGTGCCAAAGTCGCCCAGGTCCGCGATCGCCACATAGCCGCGCGTCGACGTCCCGGTGAACCAAGGCTCGGGCACCCAAGTCTCCGCCACCACGTCCCACTCCCACACGCCATCGCCCGTCGCGAGCTCCACCGCACCGTCGCCATCCATATCCGTGACAAACGACATATTGGCCGGCGAAGAGCCCGCCGCCACGTTGCCCAACGAGTCGTCGATCAGCACACCGTTCGCGTCGAACACGATGGCCCCACGCAGCACTTCGGGGATGCCGTCATCGTTCAAATCGTGGATGCCCGGCCCGCCCCAGCCCGCGCCCCGGGGCTCGTACGCGTCGCCGCTCGGCAGGGTCGAGCGCCAGAGCACGCCCCACGTGTTCGCCGCCCGGTCGTAGCGGAACGCGACCAACCCACCGTTCGCCTTGTACGCCACAATCTCGGGCGTTCCGTCGCCGTCCAAGTCGCCGATCGCCGGCGGTGACGAGTGCGAGGTCAGCTGCATATCGAGCGTGAACTGCGTCTCGCAGGTGCGCCCGTCGATGAGCCGGATCAGTCCCGTCGGAAGCTCGCTCCCGCCGTCGTCGCCGTCGTCGGTGGTGAACACGATCGATGGCCGAATCACGCCCGCGTCGTTGTCCAAGTTGAAGTCGCCGACCATCGGCGTCGACAGCACGTGTACCCAGTTTTGATAGGGGCCCGCCGGCGCCTCGTCCCACACACACTGCAGCTGCGGCGCGAACTGCGCCACCGTGACCACGCGCTCACACGCTGTATCGAAAGGCGGCTCCTGGCCGTCCCACGGCACGCACGCGCCGCTCGCCACATCGCAGAACGTGTCGTCGAAGCAATCCGCCGGCCCGTTGCAGTCAACCTCCGCGCCGCACACGCCACCGACGCACACCGAACCGGGCCCGCAGCAGGTGTCCCCGCAGGTGGCCCACTCCGCCGCGTCCGCCGGCAAAGCACAGCGCAGCGCGTCGCCGCCTTCGCACACCCACGACCCGCGGCCGCACGGCCCGCACGGCACGCCCGGACCGCCGTCCAGCACGCCACACCCGCCGCACGCATTGAGCGCGCTCGCGCCCCGGTCGCCCGAACACACCACCGACTCCGCCGATGTGCACACCCAAGCGCCCGTGTCGCACGTGCCGCACGCCGCACCGATCGTCTCGGTGATCGCGCTGCAACCGCCGCAGGTGTTCGCTTCCGACGCCGACGTCTCGCAGCCCGTGTCGATGGCCCCGTCACAGTCGATCCACCCCTCGGAGCAGGCCACCGCCACACAGCTTCCGCGCGTACATGCCATCTCCATCTGGTCGGCCGCGCAGACCACGCCACACGCGCCGCAGTTCATCGGGTCTGAGTCCAGCGCGATACCCTCGTCGACCCGCCGATCGCAGTCGTTGTCAGCGCCATCGCACAGCTCCGTCGCCCCCGGGAAGATCGCGGGGTCGTTCGGCGCACAATCCACCTCTCCACAGCCGGCGCCCACGCTAAACCCGTCGTTATCCACGTCTGTGCAGGCCTCACAAGCGCCGCTCTCCGGTACACAAACGCGCGCCACGTCGCCGCCGGCGCTGATCGCCAAACAATCGAAGGAGTCCGGGCACGGATCGCCCGCGCCACAAGGCGTCGCGCACCACGCGCCCGACGCGCTGCCCAAGCACACGCCCGCACCGCACGCCGCGTCCGTCGTGCATTCCGAGCACAGTAGCGTGTGGTCGCTCTGCGGCGTGTCACGCGCCTCCACGTCGATACCCGCGCTGTCGCTGGCCGCGTCCGCAGCATCATCCGCGTCCGCATCCTCGGCCACATCTAACGTGGCATCCTCCGCCACGTCCGGGGCGTCTTCGGACACATCCTCATCGATCACGCACACGTTCTCGACGCAGACACCCGCGCAGTCCGTGCAGTCCGATCCGCTCGCCGCCTTCGATCCGCAGCCGCCCAGCCCCGCCGAGAGCGCGAGGCCCATCAGCACGCACAGCGCCACGTCCAAACGTCCAAACATCACCCCCATAAGGCGCGGGCCGCGGGCCGTATCCACTTCTCTATTCGCGTATTTTTCCGTACCGGCTGCCATCTGTCGTTCCCTTCCTGTAGACGCGTGCCACGGCCTGCATCGACATCGTCGACGCGCCGTATCTGACGCGCGGACAGCATGCCCGAAACTTGCGTCGAGCACACGTCCACAGACATTTTTCTCGACCCGCGACGAACCTGAGCGAAGCCCGTAGGCAGACGCCCCCCCGACCGGTAACATCCCCGCATGGACCCTTCCTCAGTCGCCTCCGACGATCCTTGGATCGGCCGCACCCTCGGCACCGAATTCCGCATCGAGCGGCAGCTCGGCAGCGGTGGGTTTGGCAACGTCTACATCGCCGAACAGCTCGGCGTGCAGCGCGACGTCGTCGTCAAAGTCATCCGACGCGCGCTCACCGAAAACAAAGACATCGTCCAGCGCTTCAAGCGCGAAGCGCGCATCGTCGCCCGCATCAGCCACCCCAACGTGGTCCAAGTGTTCACCGCCGGAGAAACCGAGGACGGCGCGCACTACCTGGTCATGGAGCTCGTCCGCGGCCCCACCCTCGGCGAGCTCCTCGTCACCGAAGGACGCCTCCCCCAGCTCCGCGCCATCCGCATCGCCGAGCAGATCGCCGGCGGCCTCGCCGCAGCGCATGAGGCCGGCGTCATCCATCGCGACCTCAAACCCGCCAACGTGATCATCGCGCCCGCCACCAGCGGCGGCGACCACATCAAGGTCCTCGACTTCGGCATCGCCAAGCTCCGCGGCGCGCCCGACTCCGGCGAGACCTCCGGGCTCACCGCCAACGGCGCCATCGTCGGCACCCCAGCGTACATGTCCCCCGAGCAGGTCTCCGGCGGCGACATCGACGGCCGCAGCGACGTCTACACGCTCGCGCTGATGCTCTACGAGATGGTCACCGGCAAGCACCCGTTCGAAGCGAACACACCGGTGCAGTTCATCATCCAGCACCTCAACGAGCCCATCACACCGCCCAGCGTCCGCACGCCCGGGCTCCTGCTCGACCCGCGCCTCGAGGCCCTGCTCGCCCAGTGCCTCGCCAAGAGCCCCGCCGACCGCATCGACTCCGCACGCGACGTGCACATCGCGCTCAAGCGCATCGGCGACGCCGTCGAAGCCGGCACCACCGCCCCCGAACTCACACCCGCACGCGCCACGCGCGACCTCCCCCACGCGGCCCACAACAACGGCAACCGCACGGTGGCCGTGATCATCGCGATCCTGCTGCTGCTCGGCCTCACCATCTCCGCCGGCGTCGGCTTCGCCGTGTACAACGCGCGGCACCCAGAAGCCCGCGCCCCCGAGGCCAGCGCCCCGGACTCCGATCCCCGCGACGAACCCGCGCGAAGAGACCGAACGGCCGACGACCGCACACCGACGCCGCAGCCGCAAACCGCGCAGCCCCGCACGCCGCAACCCCAAATCGCGCAGCCCCAAACGCCGCAGCCACGCCGCCCGGTCCCCATCCCCAAGCCCCCCAGCGTGCCCGCCAACGCCGCCCCAACGCCCGCGCCACCAACGCCCGCGCCACCAACGCCCGCAGCACAACCCGCCCGCAGCCCCGCGCTCGCCCTCCTGCCCGACGGCCCCCAAGGCGCTCCGCTCCCCACCGGGTCCACGATCTCCATGCGCACCGAGGGCATGATCGCCTACCGCGCGCCTCACGGCGTGGGCGCCCTCGCGCCGCTTTTCTACCAACATTACAAGGACTTCGGCAACGTGATGTTCAACATGGACGACGCCGAAAACCCCGAAGAACCCTACTTCTCGCTCATGCTCACCGGCGCCGAGCAAGGCGTCCACATGATCAGCGTCATCCACGAGGGCCCGGCGCGCTCGCGCGTCACCTACTTTGTGCGATAGAACGGCCCCACAGAAACAACCCATGCATCCGTCTCACCGCCCCCGGTCCGCCATGTTCCGCCAACCCCTCGCTCCAGCACTCGCCAGCGCGCTCACGAAAGCGTTCACGACAGCGCTCACCGCGCTCGTCCTCACCGCCTGCGTCGGGGACTCCACGAACCAAAACATCGAGCAATGCGTGCCCGGCCTCACCGCCTTCTGCGCCTGCCCCGGTGGAGCGCTCGGCGTGCAAACCTGCGACGAGGACGGAGACTACGCCGCCTGTGACTGCACCGGCGCCGTCGACGGCGGAACACTCGACGTACCGACCGACGACGCCACCACCGATGCCTCCAGCGACGCGGCGGACGACACCACCGCCGATGCCTCCGACGACGCGGACGACGCCTCCGAGGACACCACCGCCGAGGATGTAGCGCCTCAAGACGCCGGAGACGACACCACCACCGGAGACGCCGCGCTCGGCGAGCCCTGCGACGACGACGACGCCTGCGCCTCCGGCCTGTGCGGCCAGTTCTCCACCGGCAACGTCTGCACCACGCCCTGCCTCGGCAGAACCTGCGACGCACCCTCCGACTTCGTCTGCTTCAACCGCGTGTGCACCCCGCCCGGACACTGCGACCTGTCCACCGACGACGGCGTGGGCCCCGGCTGCGCCGATGCCCGATGCGGCGGATGCCCCACCAACAGCGTCTGCGAGGGCTTCGAGTTCGGCCGCTACGAATGCGTCTGCGACGCCGGCTGGGTGCTCTCCGACGACTTCACCACCTGCGTCGACGTCGACGAGTGCGCCGCCGAGACCGACACCTGCGGCGAAACCACCGAATGCGTGAACACCGACGGCGCGTTCGAGTGCACCTGCACCGACGGCTACTGGGGCCCGAGCTGCGACGCATGCCCCGGCGGCGCCGACAACGTCTGCTTCGGCCGAGGCACCTGCGACGACGGCTCCGAAGGCACCGGCGAGTGCACCTGCCTGCCCCGCTACGGCGGCCCGCTCTGCGACCAAGAGTGCTTCGACGTGTCCCCCGCAGCATGCGCGGAAGCCGACCTCGAAGGCGCATCCCTCTCCACCCGCAACTTCACCGACGGCGACTTCACCAACGCCAGCTTCAACGGCCTCAACCTCACCGCCATCAACCTGTCCAACGCCACGCTCACCGGCGCGTCGTTCGCCGAAGCCGTGCTCTTCGAAGCCGTCCTCACCGGCGCAAACCTCGAAAACGCCAACCTGACCGGCGCGCAGTGCGCCGACGCCAACTTCGACGAGACCACCGGCGCCATGCCCGACTTCACCGACGCCGTCTGCGGAGACGCCTCCTTCGAGAACGCCCGCCTCAGCGGCGTGATCTTCGACGGCGCAGACCTCACCGGCGCATCCTTCGCCGCCGGCGTGTTCGCCTCCGGCTCCGCCATCGGCGCCGACCTCTCCCGCACCGACTTCAGCGGCGCCGACATCCGAGACGGCGACTTCACCGACGCCGTCTTCCGCGGCGCGAACCTGGGCGCCATCTTCGCCACCAACGTCGACTTCACGCGCGCCGTGCTCGCCGGAGCCGACATCACCGAAGGCAACGTCAGCAACGGCATCCTCCGAAACGTCGACCTGTCCGCTGCCGTCATCACCCGAGCCAACTTCCGCAGCGTCGACCTCTACGAAGCCAACCTCACCGGCGTCGAAGGCCCCGGCGTCAACCTCCGAGACGCCGACCTCACACGCGCAAACCTGACCGGCGCGAACCTCCGAGGCGCAAACGTGACGGCCACCAACTTCACCAACGCCGACCTCACGCGCGCCACGCTCAGCGACGCCACACTCACCGACGCGGTCTGGTCCTTCACCACCTGCCCCGACGGCACCAACAGCAACGACAACGGCAACTCCTGTGCCGCCAACCTGCTCTTCGAACTCTAATGGAATTCGAGTGGTGGACAGCACATTCGCGCCTCTGGGACGCCCTCGTTCCCGCCGAGGGACAGGCCACGACGCTGCAAGGCGAGCTCATCCGGACCACCGGCAAGCTCTCCGATGAGGCGCACCGAAACCAAAACAAAAACTGGGCCGACGGCTTCGAAGAGATCGTCGCCTTCGTCGTCACCGTACTCAACGACGCCGAGACCTTCAGCGAAGTCGACCGCGACCGCATCCGGCGCGCCGCCGACACCATCGTGCGCGACCACCGAACGCCCGACATCTCCGGCCACGGCGGACCGTACTTTCTGCTCTCAGAGATGGCCGTACGCTGGTGCATGGCGCACCCCGAACTCATCATCATGACGCCGTAACCGCCACCGACACCCACAAGTCACCATGCGAAACACCCTCCTCCTACGCGTCACACTCGGCCTCGCGCTCCTCACCTCGGCGGCGTGCAAGTCGCCCGGCCAGGACGGCGCGGGCGTACCCACAGAGGCCGACGGACCGGCGGCGCAAGCGAACGAGCAAGCGCCCGCCGACGGCCAAGCCGCTCAGGCCGCTGCCCCCACCACCGCACCGGCCGAAGCCGCGCCAACGGAAGCAGCCCCCACCGAGCCCGCGCCCGCAGATCCACTCGCCCAAACCGGCGACGCCCCCGAGCTCGGCACTCCCCCCACCTCGCCCCGCGTACAAACCCTCCCCGCCGTCGCCCTCCGCCTCGTCGGCCAGTGGACCTACGACGCCGAAACCACCGTCGCAGGCCTGCCCGACGGCATGCCCGACGAAGCCCGCGCCGGCATGGGCGCCCTCATCTCCCGCATGACCATCGCCGAGGTGAACGGGCGGCTCACCATCCGCTTCGACCAGCAGGCCCAAGAGTTCAGCTGGACGCAGACCGGCCGCATCGACGTCTTCGAGTTCGACAACGACGCCGGCACCGTGAACATCGTCGCCACCATGACCACCGAGGGCGCGCCCAACGAAGAGGAGATCCGCCTGCGCTGGATGGTTCGCTTTGTCGACGACGGCCGCATCGCCGCCACCGACCCCGACATGCCCAACGGGATCCCCAGCTTCGAAGCCCAATACACGCGCCTCCCCTAGCCCCGCGCAGACGCGCACAGGCCCCCCTCAAATCGGCCGCCGATCGCAAACGAACATGTTGTTCTTGAAAACGGTTTTCATGAGCACTATCACCGTTCACATGAATGCTTTCGGAATCGCCGCCCCGTCTGACACTACCTCCCTCGCTCGACTCAAGCCCGGGCAGTCGGCTACGATCGTCGCGCTCGACGGCGAAGCCGGAACCGCTCGACGCATGTTGTCGCTCGGCTTCGTTCCGGGCTCGACGGTCACCGTCAGGCGCACAGCGCCCCTGCGTGACCCCATCGAATTCTTCGTGCGAGGCACGTTCGTCAGCATTCGACGCGCCGAAGCCGCGAACATTGTGATTCGCCCGAACGGGCTGTGACCGCAGTCGCCTCGAGCGAACCCGCCCGGCGGATTGCCCTCGTTGGCAGCCCGAACTCGGGAAAGACCACCCTCTTCAACGCGCTCACCGGGCTGCGCCGAAGGGTGGCTAACTACCCCGGCGTCACCGTCGAGCACGCCATCGGCACCGCCAACATTGGCGGCGGTGGGCACGTCACGCTCATCGACCTGCCCGGCACCTACGCCCTTGAAGCGCTCTCCGCCGACGAGAGCGTCACCACCAAAATGCTCGCCGGAGAGCTCGGCGACGAAGGCCCCCCAGACGGCGTCATCGTCGTCGCCGATGCCACCACGCTCGGCCGCTCGATGCAGCTCATCCTTGAGACGCTCGCGCTCGGCATCCCCGCCATCGTCGTGCTCACGATGCTCGACGAGCTCAAAGCCCGCGGCGGCGCCCTCCGCGTAGCCGCCCTGAGCAAGTCGCTCGGCGTACCCGTCATCGGCATCGTCGGTAACCGCGGAATCGGCGTCGAAGACGTGCGCGCCGCCCTCGCCAAACCCGTCTGGAAGAGCACCTCGCTCGACCTGCCCAACGGGCCCGAAGCCAGCGCGATCGAAGCCCGCTTCGCACACGCCGACGCGCTCCTCGAAAAAACGCTCACCCCTCCCAACGACATCCCCACCCGAACCGACAAGGCCGACGCCGTGCTCCTGCACCCCGTCGCCGGAATCGCCACGTTCGCGGTCATCATGTTCCTGTTCTTCCAGGCGATCTTCGTCCTGGCCGCACCCATCCAGGACCTGTTCGAAGGCGCCGTCCTCGGCTTCGGCGAGCTCATGCGCGGACTCATCCCCGCCGGCCTGCTGCAAAGCCTAGTCGTCGACGGCATCATCGCCGGCGTCGGCGGCGTCGTCGTGTTCGTCCCCCAGATCGCGCTACTGCTCCTGCTCCTGCGCTTCCTGGAATCGTGCGGCTACATGGCCCGCGCCGCGTTCCTCATCGACCGCGTCATGGGCTGGGCTGGCCTCGAAGGCCGCTCGTTCGTCGCCCTCCTGTCGTCCTACGCCTGCGCCGTCCCCGGCATCATGGCTACACGCACCATCCCGGACCCGCGCAGCCGCCTGGCCACCATCATGGTCGCCCCGCTCATGACCTGCTCGGCGCGCCTGCCCGTGTACACGCTGCTCATCGCCGCCTTCGTCCCAGCGACCACCGTCGCAGGCATGAACGTGCAAGGCCTGACCATGCTCGGCTTGTACGTCGTCGGCTCGCTCTCGGCCTTCATCGCAGCCGCGATCATGCAGCGCATGTCCAAGCGCCGCGCGCACTTCCCGTTCTACATGGAGCTGCCGCCCTACCGGCTGCCAACCCTCCAGACCGTACTGCGCTCCACCTGGAGCGGCGTTCGCACCTTCCTCAAAAAGGCCGGCACGATCATCCTCGGCGCGTCCGTCATCCTGTGGGCCCTGCTCACATTCCCCCAGGTCGACGCCCCCGAAGAGGTCCTCGCCGCCGCCACCTCCGCCGAAGAAGCCGAGGCCATGGCCAGCGCCTACGCCCTCGACCACACGGTCGGCGGACGCATCGGCCACGCCATGGAGCCCGCCATCGCGCCCCTCGGATACGACTGGCGAATCGGCGTCGGCATCCTCGGCTCGTTCGCCGCCCGCGAGGTCATCGTCGCCACCCTGGCCCAAATCTTCGCCTTCGACGGCGACGAAGACGACATCACAGGGCTCGGCGACCGAATCGCCGCCGCCCGCGGACCCGACGGCGCCCCCGCCTACACCCTCGCCACCGCCCTCTCCTTGCTGGTCTTCTTCGTCTTCTCCCTGCAGTGCGTGTCCACGCTCGCGGTCATGAAGCGCGAAACCGGCGGCTGGAAGTGGCCCGCCATCGCCTTCGGCTACATGTTCGTGCTCGCCTACGTCGGCGCGTGGATCACCTACCGGGTCGCGACCGCGCTAGGCGCCTAGCGCGTGAGCGCCCGCCGCCAGCGAGCAGCGGTCTGCGCGGCGACCTGTACAGCGGCCTGTCTCCTCTTCGTGCTCCTCGGCGCATGTTCGCAAGACGAGCACTTCTCAACGCTCTACAACGTCGCCTGCGATCGGTATGACGACACCCTACGAGTCAA
>CBDUJZ010000036.1:0-38100 GCA_965367675.1 uncultured Myxococcales bacterium
GCCAGGCGCGTGGCTCGATCAGCCCAGCGACTGACGACCGAGCCGATGACCGAGCCGATGACCGAGCTGTGGGGTGTCGACGCCGCGCGATTCGGGCGGGACGATCGGTCGAGGGCACGCACCCCACGAACGCGCAAATGCCAGCCCGGGAGAGGCTGGCGATGCTCGCTTACGCGAGGGGTAGGGTGCCACGACTGAGCCTCGGCAGGGCCAGAGGCGCGACCGCGACAAGCGCGCATGAACTACGTGCTGCGGAGGTCGCGAAGAATCATCTTCACGACGGCCTTCAGCGTGTCGAAGACTCCGGAGCCTTCGGGTGCACCTGCGGCGGCCTCGAAGTCGGGTACTCCCCAGGGGTTCAGCGCTTGGCGCAGCTCCTCGACGGATGAGACGTTGGGCAGGTCCCGTTTGTTGTACTGAATGACAAACGGGATGGTCTCGATGTTGTAGTCGTAAGCCGCGAGGTTGTCCTTCAGGTCATCCATCGAGATCAGGTTGGCCTCAAAGCGGGGCTCCTGGCTATCTGCGACGAAGATGACCCCGTCCGCGCCCTTCATGATCAACTTCCGCGAGGCGGAGTAGAACAGCTGGCCGGGGACGGTATAGAGGTGCAAGCGCGTCCGGAACCCGCGGATGGCGGGCAGGCTCAGCGGCAGGAAGTCGAAGAACAGGGTGCGATCTGCTTTGGTTTCCAAGCTGATCAGCTTACCACGCGCCTCTGGGTTGGTGGCGGCGTAGATGAACTTGATGTTCGTCGTCTTCCCGCTCAGCCCAGCGCCGTAGTAGACGATCTTGAGGATGATTTCGCGCGAGGAATAATTGATGAACGACATGACGCCTCGAGACCTGCGAACGTACGCTAAAAGTTATCGCTGAAAAGGTTGTCGATATCTTCGTCGGTGATTTCCGAGAAGACATTCGGCGCTTGATCGTCGGCCTGCTTCTTCGCCAAGACGAGGAAGGTCTCGCGCAGACGCTCGCTCGCTTTCTTGACCCGAAGCCGGACGAGGCCAAGGCTCGACCGCTGGTCAAACACAACCGTGAGGATGTGTTCTTCGTCGACCAGCGAGACGTGTAAGTTGCTGCGCTCACCTTCGTGAAAGTGCACAGGGAACTCACTCTCGCCGAGCAGCTTTGCCAAGCTACTCGTCGCGGCGGTTGTACCCGCCACCAAACTCGCCAGACTCGTGGTGTCGATACCCGCAATCTCGCCGGTCGCGACCAGAATCTGACCGTTCTTGTCCAGAAGGAAAATCGCCGTCGCCAGAGCTTCTCGGGCGAGCCGTACACACGACTCCTCCAAAAGCTTCTGTTCCTCCTCGAAGATTACGATCCGCGGATTCATGACGGGGATTCCATCGGGCGCCTAGGGGACCTGGAGTCCAAGCTCCATACCGTAGAGTGCGCCGAGCACTCCAACGAGAGCGGCAACGTAGCACAGCAAGTTTCGATGCTGCAAGAACGCTGGACCCCCGAATCTTGAGGATTCTCGCCCACATGCGCGTACAACGAGCCCAGGGCGCCTACGTTCGATCGAACGAGAACTATAGCGCCACTCGAGCGGAAATCGCTCGCCCCAGTGTCGCGCGATCCGCGTACTCTAGCTCGCCGCCCAGCGGCAGGCCGCTCGCGATGCGTGACACGCGGATGCCGAGCGGGACCAACAAGTTCCGCACGTACATGGCCGTCGCCTCCCCCTCGACGCTCGGGTTCGTGGCCACGATCACCTCACTCACCTCGCCCTTTCCGACGCGGCGGAGCAGGACGTCTAAGTGGAGGTCATCGGGGCCTACACCGTCGAGCGGGCGGATCAGACCGCCGAGCACGTGGTAGCGACCGCGGAACTCGGAGGTCCGCTCGATGGCGACCACGTCCTGCGTCGATTCGACGACACAGAGCGCGGTCGGCTCGCGCCGGATGTCGGAGCAGTACCGGCACAAAGCGCCTTCGGTCAGCATGCCGCATTCGCCGCATCGGCTGATCACTTCGCGTCCGCGGATGATCGCCGCTCCGAGCTCGTTGGCGAACTCGGAGGGCGCTCGGACGATGTGGAACGCGAGCCGCGTCGCCGTCTTCTCCCCGATACCGGGGAGCCGGGTAAGCTGGTTGACCAGCTCGGTGAGGGCGTCGGCGGCCGAGCTCATGAGCTAGAACAAGCCGGGGATGTTCAAACCACCGGTGACCTTGTTCACTTCGCTCTGCACCATCTCTTGCGCGTTCTGCATCGCGACGTTCACCGCGGACATCACGAGCTCTTGCAAGGTCTCGACGTCGGTCGGGTCCACCGCTTCGGCGGAGATCGTGAGGCGCACCAGCTCTTGGCGCCCGTTCACGACCGCCGTCACGACGCCGCCGCCGGACGTGGCTTCGGTCTCGGCGTCAGCCAGGGAGTCCTGGATACGGCCGATTTGTTGCTGCATCTTTTGGGCTTGCTTGACGATGCCGCCAAGGCCTCCTTTCACATTGCTCATAGGATCTCTTCCGTCGGTGTTTCATGGACATGAATCCGGGCGATTTCACTGCCCGGAAAGCGTTTCATCAATAGCGCAGTCGCTGCGTGTTCTCGCACGTAGGCGTGCGCGGCGGCTTCTCGGGCCTCGCGGGCTTCGAGCTCTCGGCCGGCCACGTGATAGGACGGCCCAGGAGACTGCGCCGGCACCTTGTTCTCCGACACGGCGCGGAAGTCCAGCTTGGCGCCCGCCAATTCGGAACTCAGTGCACCGAGCCGCGCCAACAAGTCGGCGTCAACCTTGTCCAACAGCGCGTCGGGCAACGCCAGCGTGACCGAACCCTCCTCTACACGAGCGTGGGCCACCGCCATCAACTCGCCGGCCGGAGGCAGCTCGACGCGGAGCGTGCGCACCATCGAGGTCCAGGCGTCCTCGGTGAGGACGTGGGGCAGTTGGTCGGCCACAGCGGTGAGCTGGGAGTGCAACGCAGACGCCTCGGCGATCGCGCTGGCTTCGAGCCCAAGCGCCGGTAGCGCGATGATCGGCTCAGCTTCTACGGGAGTAGCTTCGATCGGCGCCGCTTCTACGGGAGTAGGTTCGACCGGCGCCGCTTCTACGGGAGTAGGTTCGACCGGCGCAGCTTCGACCGGGGTCGTCTGTACGGGAGTATCGACCGACGTTGCCTCTGCTATGGGAGCAGCTGCCGGTGCGGGTTCCGGTTCGGCCGGAACTTCTACGGGCGCTGCCTCGGCCGGTGCTGCTTGAACGGGAGCAGGTTCAGCGGGCGTTGACGCAGGTTTCGGTTCGGTGGGCGTTACCTCAGCCGGCGCCGCCACTTCAGGCGCGGGTTCAGCGGGCGCCGCTTGAACCGGAGCAGGCTGCGCAGACGCGGCTTGGGTGGTCGCCGGCGTGGGCTGTGCGCCACCTCCGGAGGGCGTTCCGCCACTGGCACCGCCACCGCTCGGTGCGGGCGGCAGGGTTTCACCGGCCGCGAGCGCTTCGAGGCGTTCGATGAGCCGCATGATGGGCAGCACAGGCTCGATCGCCGCCAGCCGAACCAGCGCCATCTCAAGGAGCAGCCGCGGGTGGTTGGAGCGCGCGATGGCCTCCGTGGACTCCACCATGATCTCGAACATGTGGTGGAGTGTGGAGACCTCAGTGTGCGTAACTTGCTCGCGCGCGTCTGCCAGCTCGCCGTCGGTCATCGCGGTGAGGGCGGCGGGATCTTTGGAGACGGCGACGATGGCGAGGTCGCGCAGGTGGGCGACCAGCTCCATCGAGAAGTGCGTGAGGTCGACACCGAACGCATCGACGTCGTCTACGACCGTGAGGGCGGCCTCGACGTCCCGCTTGATAAGTGCTGCGCTGAGCTCGAACAGGCGGCGACGCTCGGCGGCACCCAGGATCGACTCAGCATCGCTGAGCGAGATGTCGTTGCCAGCGAACGCGATGACTTGGTCGAGGATACTGAAGGCATCGCGCATACCGCCGGCGGCCTGGCGGGCGACGATGCCGAGCACCTCGGGGTCGATCCGCAGGTCTTCTTGGCCGGCGATGTACGTCAGGCGCTCGACGATCTCCGCGTGGGGGATGCGTCGGAAGTCAAACCGCTGGCAGCGGCTGAGGATCGTGACGGGGATCTTCTGCGCTTCGGTGGTCGCGAAGATGAAGATGACGTGCTTTGGCGGCTCCTCGAGGGTCTTCAACAACGCGTTGAAGGCCTCCGTGGTGAGCATGTGCACTTCGTCGATGATGTAGATTTTGTAGCGGTCGCGGTTGGGCGCGTACCGCACGCCATCGCGCAGCTCTCGGATCTCGTTGATGCCGCGGTTGGACGCGCCGTCGATCTCGAGGACGTCTACGGATTGGCTCTTCTGGATCTCGGTGCAGGCGGAGCACACGCCGCAGGGGTTGGGCGTGGGGCCTTCGGCGCAGTTGAGCGCCATGGCGAGGATCCGGGCGCTGGAGGTCTTTCCGACTCCGCGAGCTCCGGTGAAGAGCAGGGCGTGTGGAACGCGCTCCTTCTCGATCGCATTGGTAAGCGTCTGAGCGACGTGACCTTGCCCGGTGAGATCTTCGAAGCGCTGCGGGCGCCATTTTCGAGCTAAGACAACGTAGGACGACATGGGGTCCTGATAACGCGTACGAAGCCCGTCGCCAAGCGTTCCAGCTTGCGGGCTCGTAGATTGAAAACAAGGTTCGCGAAGGGGCCCATGCGGGCGTTTGATTTGGGCAGCTGTGCTGCCACTTAAATGGTGCCGGACCCCACACACGTCGTACTGCTACCGTTGCTCCCTCCCGGGCCTGGCGGAATTCACAGTCGTACGTCGCGGGGTCCGACTTAAGCCGCGCCGAAGCGCGGTTAGCGGAGAGGGTGGGATTCGAACCCACGTTACGTTTCCGTAAACACGCTTTCCAAGCGTGCGCCTTCAGCCACTCGGCCACCTCCCCTGTTGCGAACGTCACCGAGGCGACGTCTGCTGGAACTGACATGTAGAGCTACAGGGCGCTCAACATGCGAAGGCGGAGAGGGGGGGATTCGAACCCCCGGTAGCTTGCACTACACCTGATTTCGAATCAGGCACCTTCAACCACTCGGACACCTCTCCGGGCTTCACCGCAACGCGGCAAAGAAATCACGGAGCGCCTTCGCGCACTCCGCTTTACGAACGCCGCATTCGATGTTGAGTCGATGCGGAAGTCTGGGGTCGTCACAGATTTGGTAGAGGGAGCGAACCGCGCCGCCTTTGGCGTCGTGAGCTCCGTAAACCAGTCGTGAGATCCGACTTTGAACCAACGCTCCTGCACACATGGGGCAGGGCTCTAGAGTGACGTAGAGCGTTGCGTTGTCGAGCCGCCATCGCCCGAGGGTTTTGGCGGCATCTTGTAGTGCTTCGACTTCGGCGTGGGCGAGCGGGCCGTTTCCAGCCTCGCGTCGGTTTCTGCCTCGTCCAACGATTTGTCCATTAAGGACGACAACTGCTCCGACCGGGACATCTCCTGCTTTGGCTGCATGAGCAGCTTCGGCGAGAGCCTCGGTCATGAATTCGCTGTCTTCGTTGTTCACGCGCTCTCCATCAGAGTCGCGATTGCGGTGGATTAAGCCGCGTTAGTACACCCGCCAGGATTCGAACCTGGAACCTTCGGTTCCGTAGACCGATGCTCTATCCAGTTGAGCTACGGGTGCTTGGGGGCGCTTTACTAGCGAGTCCGTTTGGGGCGGTCAAGCTAAAAGTGAAGCGAGCGGAGTGGGAGGGATTCGAACCCTCGATAGCGATTAACTATACTCCCTTAGCAGGGGAGCGCCTTCAGCCACTCGGCCACCACTCCTAATCGTTCGCGAACCAAGTTTTCAAAGAATCAAGAGGAGGCGGAGGGATTCGAACCCTCGGTACTATCGTACAACGGTTTTCAAGACCGCCGCCTTAAACCACTCGGCCACGCCTCCGAACATGTCGAAGGGACGCGGGCTTTAACATGGGGCTTTGACCGATGGCAACAGCATTGTTGCCTAAATACGACTACGAAATGCGGTCGAAGCCCGTGTAGGGCCGCAAAGCGTCCGGGATCGCGACCGATCCGTCCGCTTGTTGGAAGTTCTCCAAGACTGCCAGCAGGGTGCGTCCTAGCGCCAGCGCGCTGCCGTTGAGCGTGTGGAAGAACTGGGGTTTTCCGTCCGAATCGCGGTATCGGATTCCGGCACGCCGCGCCTGGAAGTCTCGCATGTTCGAGCAGCTGGAGATCTCTCGGTAGGTGTTTTGCGAGGGCACCCAGACTTCGAGGTCGTAGCAGCGGGCAGCGCTGAATCCGACGTCGGCCGAGCAGAGCTCAAGCACGCGGTAGGGCAACTCCAGGCGATCCAGGATCGCTCGGGCATGTCCGACGAGCGCGTGGTGGGCTGCTTCGCTCTCGTCGGCGGCGACGAACTGCACGAGCTCCACCTTGTTGAACTGGTGCTGCCGGATCAGGCCGCGGGTGTCGCGACCGTGGCTGCCCGCTTCGGATCGGAAGCAGGGCGTGTATGCACAGAACTTGATGGGGCCGTCGTACGCCGGAAGCAGTTGCTCCCGATAGTAGTTGGTGAGGGGCACCTCGGCCGTGGGGATCATGTAGAACGAGGGCTCGCTGGTCTTAAAAAGATCGGCCTCGAACTTGGGCAGCTGCCCGGTACCCGTCATCGCGTCGGCGTTAACGAGGTAGGGCGGTGCCATCTCCTCGTAGCCATGCTCGGTGGTGTGGATGTCGAGCATCATGTTCGCGAGCGCGCGTTCCAGCTTGGCGCCAGCGCCGCGGAGGAACGCGAAGCGGGCTCCGGCAACGCGTGTGGCGGCCTCGAAGTCGATCACGCCGAGCTGTTCACCGAGATCGACGTGGTCCTGCACCTTGAAGCCGGGCTTCGCTGGTGTGCCGACACGGGCGACCTCGACGTTGTCGTCCTCGGTAGCGCCGGTCGGGACGCGTTCGTCGAGCAGGTTGGGGAGCGCGAGGAGGCGCTCTTCGAGGGTGCGCTCGACTTCCTTGCGGGCTTCGTCGAGCACTTTGATCTCGGCCTTCATCTCGCTGAGCTGGTTCCGCGTGGCGGTGAACTCATCGGATCCAGGCTTGAGCCCCTTCATGGCGCCGCTGGCGACGTTCTGCTGTGCACGGAGTGCTTCGAACCGGGTGAGCGCGTCTCTGCGTTCGGCGCCGAGTCGTTCGAGTTCAGCGAAGTCGAAGTCTACGTGCCGGTTGGCGGTGAGGATCTTCGCTTGGTCGAGGTTCTCGAGGAGCGTTCTCAGGTCGTGCATCGTTACGCAGTGATGTGTGGGGCCAGAAGCGCTGCCAAACCGAAGAAGGCAGAAACAAGAAAGCCCCGGACAATGCCGGGGCTTTCAGTGCGAGAGGGGGGAGTCGAACCCCCACGCCATTGCTGGCACAAGATCCTTAGTCTTGCGTGTCTGCCAATTCCACCACTCTCGCTTGAGCGGTCCGCCAGGCGGCGGGGGGCGATTTTTAGTCAACTCCGTTCGTGGAGTCAACAACAAACCGCACCCAAAGTTCTATTCAGGTGCCGGAACCTCTTCGGCGGGTTCATCGGCCGGAACGACGGGGGCGTCGACCGGTGCGGTGGTGCCTTCGGCCGGCGCGATCGCGCTGACGGAGGGGACCTCTTCGGGATCGAGGAACGTTCCCTCTTCGACGGCCGAGCGCTGCGACGACATGGACGCGAGGGCCATGGACAGCACCATGAAGGCTGCTGCCGACCAACCGGTCATCGTCTGCAGGAACGTGGACGCGCCGCGGTTGCCGAACACAGTGGCCGATCCGCCGCCGCCACCACCGAGCGCCAATCCACCGCCGCGGCCGGCTTGCAACAGCACGACCATCAACAGGAAGAGGCAGTTCAGAATGTAGATCGTGGTAAGCGCGATCTTCATCGGGGCTCCAAGGGGCGGGTAAGGTGCCGCGAGAGAAGCGCGGCGCCTGATAAGGTCTGTAATTTCAGCAAGTTAACTCTAGAGCGCTGCGTTGGTCACGTAGACTGCGCGCGCCGGGCGCGAACACTAACCACACCGTCATGCTTCGAGCAAGCCCGAACCGGCGGATTTGCCCGATCCAAGCCGACGGAGTGGCGGTCTCTCAACCGCGTGCCGCTGCGACGATCGCGGCGAAACTCTCGGCGTCCAGGCTCGCGCCGCCGACGAGGGCGCCGTCGATGTCGGGCATCGACAGCAGTTCGGCTGCGTTCGCGGGTTTGACGGATCCACCGTACTGGATGCGCAGGGCGTCCGCGGCTTGATCACCGAAGTTGGTGCGCCACCAGTCGCGGATCTGTGCGTGGACCGTCTGGGCCTGCGCGGAGGTGGCGGTGCGGCCGGTGCCGATCGCCCACACGGGCTCGTATGCGACGATGATGCCGTCGGGCTCGGTGCCGTCTTCGATGCTGCCGTCGAGCTGTGCTTGGATCACGTCCCAGGTTTGACCCGCATCGCGCTCTTCGAGCTTTTCGCCGACGCAGAGGATCACGGAGAGCTCTTCGTCGAGTGCGGCGCTGACTTTGGCGGCGACGGCCTCGTTGGTCTCGCCGTATACGTGGCGTCGTTCGGAGTGGCCGAGGATCACGCCGCCGACTTGGGCGAGGGCGATCATGTTTGCGGAGATCTCGCCGGTGTGTGCGCCGGACTCGTGCTCGGAGCAGCTTTGGGCGAACACGCCGAGGTGTTCTCCGGCGACTTGCTGCACACGCTCGAGCCAGATGCTGGGCGGTGCGACGCCGACGTCGACGCGTCCGCTGTGCTTGGTCGCGAGTTCACCGGCGGCCTTCCCGAGCTTGCTCGCGAGGGTCGGGGTGGTGTTCATCTTCCAGTTTCCGACGACGATGGGTGTGCGCATGTCGATCTCCAGCGGTGCGGGGTTCTACTTGAAGCGGTGACCGGCGCGGAGCGCGGCGATGCCGGGGAGCTCGCGCCCTTCGATGAATTCGAGGCTGGCGCCTCCGCCGGTGGAGACGTGGGTGACGTCGTCTTGGCGGCCGGTTTCACGGAGCGCTGCGGCGGAGTCTCCACCGCCGACGATGACGGTCGCGCCACAGTCGGCGAGGCGTTCAGCGATGGCGAAGGTGCCTCGGTTGAACGTGGGGCTCTCGAATACGCCGAGCGGGCCGTTCCAGAAGATGGTCGCGGCGTCGTCGATGACGGAGCAGAAGCGCGCGATGGTCTTGGGGCCGATGTCGAAGCCGGCGAGGCCGACGGGGATGGACTCGCCCGAGGTGGTGTCGCTCGAGACGGAGCTGATGCTGTCGGCGACGACGTGGTCGACGGGCAGAATCACTTTGGTTCCGCGCGATTGTGCGGAGGCGAGTAGTGCGCGGGCTTGCTCGAGCATCTCGTGCTCCACCAAGCTCATGCCGGTCTCGACGCCGGTGGAGGCCAGGAAGGTGTAGGCCATGGCGCCGCCGATCAGCAGTGTGTCGAGGCGGCCGACCAGGTTCTCGAGCACGGCGAGTTTATCGGAGACCTTGGCGCCGCCGACGATGGCGACGTACGGCTCTTCGGCGCCCTGCAGCAGCGGGTTCAAGTAGCGCAGCTCGTCCGAGATGAGGTTGCCGGCGAACCGGGCGGTCTCGGCGAAGTACTGCACCATGGTGTAGGTGGACGCGTGGGCGCGGTGGGCCGTGCCGAAGGCGTCGTTGACGTACACATCGGCGAGGCTGGCGAGCTCGGAGGCGAAGACGCGGTCGCCTTTGGTCTCGGCCGTGTGGAAGCGCAGGTTCTCGAGCAACACCACGCCGCCTTCGGGGGCGTCTTTGATGTGCTTTCGGACGGCGTCTCCCACGCACTCGTCGGGGACGACGATCTCGGCGTCGAGCAGTTCCGCCAGTCGCACGCCGGGCGTGATCATGGAGAGCTTCTCGACGCGCTGTCCGTCGGGACGACCGAGGTGGCTGGCGAGGACGACGCGCGCGCCTTGCTCACGGAGGCCTTGGATCGTGGGCAACGCGGCGCGGATGCGCGCGTCGTCGGTGATCTCTCCGTCGATGATCGGGACGTTGAAATCGACCCGCACGAAGGCGGTTCGTCCGGCGAGGTTGGCGTCTCGGACGCTTCGAATTCCGCTGAGCTCCATCGACTGTCCTGTGGTTCGCTGTGGCGCGTTAAGGGCGCCATTGGCGCTGCGCTGATTGGGTCGCTGATACGGGAGCCGGCCTCAGAGTTCGCGTGATGCGCGTCTTTGGCCGGTGTCCTCGTTCAGGCGGGGGCGAACATGATGGCGCCCCGGTTGGGACGCCATCGGTTCCTAGCCGGCGAACGCGACGGTGAGGTCGAGCATCCGGTTGGAGAATCCATACTCGTTATCGTACCAGCTCAGCACCTTGACGAGCTTGCCGTCGTCCAAGACGGACGTGAGGGCTGCGTCGAAGATGGACGAGTGGGGGTTGGTCACGAGGTCGACGCTCACGATGGGGTCGGTCTCGTAGTAGAGGATGCCCTTGAGCGGTCCGTCGGCGGCGGCCTTCACGGCGGCGTTGATCTCTTCGACAGAGGTTTCGCGCTCGGCGGTGAAGACGAGGTCGACGAGGCTGACGTCCGGGGTGGGGACGCGGATGGCCATGCCGTCGAGACGACCGGCGAGCGCGGGCAACACCTGCGCGACCGCGATCGCGGCGCCCGTGGTGGTGGGCACCATGGAGAGGGCGGCGGAGCGGGCGCGACGCAGATCCTTGTGGGGAGCGTCGAGCAGACGTTGGTCCGCGGTGTAGGCGTGGACCGTGGTCATGAGGCCGCGGGCGATGCCGACGGACTCGTGGAGGACCTTGGCCAGCGGCGCGAGGCAGTTGGTGGTGCAGGAGCCGCAGGAGATGATCTCGTGCGACGCGGGGTCGAGCTCACCGTCGTTAACGCCGACCACGATGGTCGCGTCGACGCCTTTGCCGGGCGCGGAGATGATGACCTTGCGGGCGCCGGCTGCGAGGTGTGCGGCGGCGGCTTCACGCTTGGTGAAGATGCCGGTGCACTCGAGCACGAGGTCGATTCCAAGTTCTGCCCACGGGAGCTTCGCGGGGTCGCGCTCGCTCAGATCCTTGACCGCCTTTCCATCGATGTGGATGTCGCCGTCGATCACCTCTACGGGCGCGGGGAAGCGGCCGTGCGTCGAGTCGTACTTGAGCAGGTGCGCGAGCGTCTTGACGTCGGTCAAGTCGTTGATGGCGACCAGCTCGATGTCGTCGCGGGTCAGAAGCGCGCGGGTGATGTTACGGCCGATGCGGCCGAAGCCGTTGATAGCGATTCGGATCGTCATGGGATTTCTCCGTGGGAACTTGGGTGCGCGTTCGTTATGCCGCCGCCGCGAGGCCGTCAACACCGAGGGCGCGAAGTCCTGGCGCTGCTGTGTGGTGGGCGCGTCCTAGTTCAGGTACGGGCCGCGTTCGTCGGGGTCTCTGCTGTGCACGACCTTGAGCTTTCGCTTCATCTGCCAGTGCCGGAAGCTGAGCCATGCGTGGCGCGGGCGAATCCATCCGGTGACCCAGAGGATTCCGAAGGCGAGGCCGCCCATGTGGCACTCGACGGCCACGTTGCTGGGGCCGAGGACGCGGATGGCGTCGATGGCGATGATCAGGAGCAGAAAGTGCCGGCCTTTGAGCCGCAGGAAGAAGAGGTAGATCCAGCGGTCCCAGTTCATCCAGCAGAAGGCGCCGAGGATGCCGGAGATGGCGCCGGACGCGCCGACGACGGGGCCGGTGGTCCACAGGCCGGTCGCCTCGCCGAGCACCTGGGCGACGAGCGAGAAGACGCCGCCGAGCAGGCCGCCGCCGAGCGCGATCTTGTAGAGCGCCTTGCTGCCCATGCTGGTCTCGACGGCGGTGCCGAAGAAATACAGGGCCATCGCGTTGCTGAGCAGGTGTCCCCAGCCGTCGAGCGAGTGCACGAACATATAGGTGAGCGGCTGCCACACGCGTCCGCGGAGGACGTTGTCGATGTGGAGGCCGACCCAGGCGGGCATTTCGGTTTGTGCGGAGGCGCCCATCGCGGAGGCGACCACGAGCTGGCCGAGGAAGATGGCGGCGAGCACGATGAGGAGTCGCTTAACGGCGGGCGTTAGCGGTGGGAACGAGAGCTGCGGTTGCATGGGCGTGGCCTAGAAGTAGTCGCAGCAGTGCACGATGATCTCGATGTCGTCGGACATGAGGTGCACGGTGTCGCCGCCGCCGTTGTCTTGCCAGAGCTCGCCGACGAGCACCCAGTTTGCGGCGTCGATCTCTTCGACGTTCACGTCGGGCTCGACGAATACGGTGAGATCGGGGGCGTCGAGGTCTCCGTCGACGATGTCGCGGGGCAGAAGGTACTGGCTTCCGGTTTCGGCGACCAAGCGTCCGGACCAGTCGTACGCGTGGAACACGAGGAAGAGGTCGCCTTCGGGCATGCCGTTGCCGATCGCTGTGCCGATGATGTGGAATCCGCCTTGGATGCCCTGCTCGAGGGTGGTCTCGGAGCCGTCGGTCATGAGCGCCGGCTCGCGGTCGACGCCGATTCGGAATCGGACGCCTGGAGTGTGGGGCCAGGCGTCCCCGGTGTCGGCTGGGCGGACGTCGGGGTCAGCGTCGGCTGTGGTGTCGGCGTCGTCCGTGACGTCATCGGGTGAAGCGTCGGCGTCTGCAACGTCGTCCGCGTCGTCCGATGCGTCGGGGCCTGCGTCGGGATCCGCGTCGTCGGTGGTGTCTTCAGCGACGTCACCGGCGTCGGGCTCACCGCTGTCCGGGTCGTCTGCGATGTCGTCGGTGATGTCGTCGGTGCCATCGGGCGCGGCGTCTTCGTCGGGCGCGCTGTCCTCGGATGCGACATCGGTTGCGCCGTCGCTGACGTCGTTTGCGACGTCGTTGACGGTCGTGTCCGCAGCGTCGTCCGTCCCGTCGGAGTCCGAGGAGCAGGCGGCGAGCGCGGCGAGAAATAGGGGTGCGAGGATCCGGATACGCATAGCGGTATTCGTACCCACGGTCGCAGACTGGCGCAAGCTGATGCAGCGCGTCGGGCGTGTGAAGCCGGCTGCTTGACCTGAGCCCCCACTCGGTCGACAAGACCACCGATGATGCACTGGGTCTCCCATCGATTGGTTCGGCGAGCGCAGCGACGGCTTGCGATACTCCCGCGCGTGAACCGGTTGGCGCCAAGGCGCGTGAATTCGCCGGCAGTGAGCCGAGCGAACTCGCTGGTGCCAGGCCGCGCGAACTCGTTGGTGCCAGGCCGCGCGAACTCGCTGGTGGTGTGGGGGTGTTGGCTCGCGACGGTGCTCGTGTGCACCTTTGCCGCCGGACTGAGTTGGGCGTCCGACACGGGGTCGGCGGCGCTCGCCCAGGTGGTTGAAGCCGAGCGCGAGCAGCGGTGCGTCGCGCTGCCGGCGGTGACGGCGACCGATCCGGCGTCGACGATCGCGATGGCGCGGCATGCGCGGTGTGCGCTCGCGGAGGGCGGATTCGACCGGGCGGTTGACCTGATGGCGCGGTATGAGGCCGCGGCGCGCCGGACGGGGCTCGAGGGCGCGACGTTGTCGTGGCTTCCGGAGCTTCGCGCGCGCGTTGCGTTATTGGACGGGCGTCCGACGGAGGCGGCCGCGCTGTTGGCTGCGCTGCGTGAGGCGTCAGCCGAGGGGACGTCGGCGGGCGTGCGGTCGCGGTTGCTGTACTATCAGGCGCTGGCGACGGAGGCCGCCGGGGACGCTGCGCTGGCGCAGGCGTTATATACCGAGCTGCTGTCGGAGTATCCCGCGAGCACGTACGCGTCTCGGGCGCAGTTGTTCGACCTGCACACGCCGGTTGGAGCGGAGGCGCTGGATATGGCCGCGCGTGCGCTGTCGGCTCGGCACTACGCGGCGGCGGAGGGGTTGCTCACGTTGGCGGCGTGTGGCGAGGCGGCGAGCTGTCCGCCGCATGACGCGTTGGCGTCCGGGGACCCGTCGCGGGTGGAGGCGGCGTACCAGTTGGGGTTCTTGCTGTACCGCTACCGTCGCGAGTTTGTGGCGCGGGCGTTGCCCTGGTTTGAGACGTTGATCTACGCGAACGGCGCTCGGCTCGCGGATGCCCGGCATGGCTACGCGAGCGCGGTCACGCGGATGGGGCGGCACGAGGAGGCGCGTCGCGCGTGGGCGGAGTTTGCGGCCCAGCATCCGGATGATTCGCGGGTGGACGCGGCGCGTTTTTCGGCGGCTTGGTCGTATCTGGAAGAGGACCGCTACGACGAGGCGATCGCGGCGTTTCGGCGGTATCGACGGACGGGCGCTCGGACGGCCGATGCGGCGTGGTGGCAAGGCTGGGCGGCGTATCAGGCGGGCAGGTGCGCGGACGCGGTGTCGGCGTGGGCGTCGTTGGAGACGGCGCAGGCCAACTATTGGCGCGCGGCCTGTGCGGCGGCCTCCGGCGACGCGGGACGTGCGGAGGCGGTGGCCCAATGGGAGGCCATTCGCGCGGACGATCCGTGGGGCTACTACGGCCTGCTTTCGGCGCGGCGGTTGGCGCGTCCGTTTGTCGCGGACGCGCCGGCGGTTGCGCGTCCGAATGCGGGTGTGCCGGGCGCTGCCGCGGCCGCGTCGTCGCTCGGGTTGGCGGAGGAGGCGCGGTTGCTTGGTAGCCTGGAGCCAGGCGCCCACGATGACCCGATCTGGCGCGTAGCGGTCGAGGCGCTGACGTCCGACTGGGGACGTTGGTTGGGCGCGTGGGCAGAGGTCTCGGCGCGCCCCCCGTCCGACGCGGCGAGCGCGTTGGCGTGGTGGTTGGCGCACCCTCGGTTTTATGCGGCGGTTGTGGAGGCGCAGGCGGCTGAGCGCGGGATTCGTCCGTCGCTGATCTGGGCGATCATGCAGAAGGAAAGCTCGTACAACCCGCGTGCGATCAGCAGGAGCGACGCGATGGGGCTCATGCAGGTGATTCCGCAGACGGCGGAGGCGATCGCGCGGCGGCTCGACGAGCGTTACGTGGATGGCATGCTGTTCGAGCCGTACCATGCGATCCGCTACGGCGCTTGGTACCTCGGGGTGCTGCAGCGGCACTTTGAGGGGCAGCCGGCGTTGGCGATCATCGCGTACAACGCCGGGCCGCTGGTGGTGGAGGAGTGGGTCGACCGCTCCGGCGACGCGCCGTTCGATGTGTTTGTGGAGGAGATCCCGTTCGATCAGGCGCGGGACTACCTGCGTCGCGTGATCTCGATTCAGGTGCGTTACGAGATCGCGGCGGGCGAGACTGCGCTGTTGGGTACGGAGACGATCGGCGGGATTTTGCCGACGCGAATCGTGGGTCGATACGGGGCGCTGGTCGACTTCTAGCGATCCGCCGTCAAGGGGTGGCCAACGGGAGGGGGCGGACGTACCTTTGCGCCTCAACCTTCAACCCAAGGACAAGCATGGGCATCCAACTGGGCGATATCGCGCCCGACTTTACCGCTGATTCGACCTCCGGCCCCATCAGCTTTCACGAGTACCTGGGCGATAGCTGGGGCGTGCTCTTCAGCCACCCTGCAGACTACACGCCGGTTTGCACCACCGAGCTCGGCACCGTGGCGTCGCTGAAGCCCGAGTGGGACAAGCGCAACGTGAAGGTTGTGGGTCTGAGCGTGGACTCGCTGGAAGATCACCACGGTTGGGCCGGCGATATCGCCGACGTGACGGGCAACGCGCTCAACTTCCCGCTGCTCGCCGACCCGGACCGCAAGGTCGCGAACCTGTACGGCATGATCCACCCGAACGCCGACAGCACGTTCACCGTGCGCAGCGTGTTCGTGATCGGGCCCGACAAGAAGGTGAAGCTCACGCTCACGTATCCGGCTGCCACCGGACGGAACTTTGACGAGTTGATCCGCGTGATCGACAGCCTTCAGCGCACCTCGAAGTTCAAGGTCGCGACGCCGGCGGACTGGAAGCCGGGCGAAGACGTGATCATCGTCCCGTCGGTGAGCGATGCCGACGCGACCAAGCTGTTCGGCTCGTACGAGACGCTGAAGCCGTACCTGCGCAAGACGAAAGACCCGGTCTAAAGACCGTCGTCGCTTGGTCTCGCGGGCGCTGCCCGCACCAGACGCCGCGCGCTACCCCGAGACGCTTTCCAGTTGAGGAGCGAGCAGGGGAGCGCGTGTGCGGATCTGGGTTTGAATCCACGCCGCATCGGGCCCGGAGGGCAGCGCGGTGAGGTCGTCGATCGCGCAGCGGAATCGATGGATCTCGACGGCGTCGAGTTCTCGTTCCGCGCTGGCGTCTAGATACTCTCGGAGCTGGTCGTTCGCCTGGGAGACTTCGCCGAGGCGGCAGGACGCACGCACGAGCTCGAGTCGGGTGTCGGCGGAGTCGGGGCTGAGGATCAGCGCGCCCTTGAGGGGGAGCATGGCCGAGCGTACGTCGGCGCCATGATCGAGCAGCCAGCGGCCTTTTCGTAGGAGCAGTTCGCGCCGTAGCGAGGGTCGACGCGCGGCGGGCAGCCAGTTGTCGATCGCTCGGATGGCTTCGGCGTGTTTACCGGCGTCGGCGAGGCCGTCGAGCCGCTCGAGGCGCGAGCTCGGATCGTCGCGTGAGGTCTTGGACTGCCGTGGTCGCTCGGAGTCGGCGGTGGGGCTTGGGTTGTCCTTGGGCGCGGTGACGCCGGCTTTGGCGAGCGCGATCGCGAGTTCGGGGCGTCGTCCGGTCCGGTCTGCGGCGGCACGTGCGCGGACGAGCAGCGCCTCGCGATCCTCGTTGGAGAGCATCTGCGGGATGATCTTCGCGGCCGCGCTCAGGAACGTCGCGTCGTCTTGGACCCGCTCGGCGCACACCAGCCGTGCCTCGTGGACGAACATGTCGTCGGGGGCGAACTCGGCTGCGCTGTTGAGGATGACGAGCGCGCGCTGCGGATCGTCGACTCGCGTGCGGACCACTTCAGCCGCTTCCGTGAGGATCTTGCCGTAGGTGTCCTGGAGGGGGCCCGGGATGTCTTCGAGCGCCGCGGCTGCTGCCACGTCCAGGTCGGTGAACGCGTTCGGCGTGCCGGCGAGAATTCCCAGCTCGCGTCGCAGCACGTCGAGGTACGAGTCCCAGGACTCGCCCTTGGCGTAGATCTGCTTGAGCGACGAGATGCAGTCGGTGTCGCCGGGGATCTCGCCGAGGAGTTCTTCAAAGCGAGACGCGGCGCGGGACAGGCGCGACAGGGATTGCCACTCGATACGGCCGAGATCGCGGAGCATCTCTTGCCGCTCGAACGGGTCGAGTTCGCGCATTGCGATCATGGCCTCCAGGCCGGTCGCGGCGTCCTCGTGCCGTCCCATTCCGTGCCAGATCTTGGCGCGGAGACGTAGGGCGGGGATGCTCCGCGGATCGGTCTCTAGGATCTCTGACAGGAGCGCGACGGCTTCGACGGGTTGGCCGAGCTGGTCCACGAGCACACCGGCCATGAGCAGGCGGTACACGTTCCGAATCTCTTCGCCGACGGCTTGCGCGAGCTTGCGCCGGTATACGGTGAGCAGCCCTTCGGCCGAGGCCGTATCTTCGTAGATCGCTTCGAGGGCGCTGAGCAGCGCGTAGTCGGAGCCGGCTCCGTCGGGGTCGAGCCGCTGGGCCTCTTCCAGGTACTGCAGCGCCTGCGACGGGGCCTCGAGCTCGTAGTAAAGCAGCTGACCGAGCTCGGAGAGCAGGCGCGCGCGCTGGTTGGGATCGCGTTCGATCTCGGCCGCCTCTGGCAGGGCTTCTGCGAGCGCGGCCGGGTCACCGCTGTTGCGTGCGTCCCGCAGTCGTTGGCGGGCCTGGTCACGTTGCTCGGGCGTGGACTCCGGCTTGGGCGCGGAGTGCACGGCGGGCTCAAAGCCTTCGACAGTAGCGGCTGCGGAGGCCTCTAGGGTGGCGGCAGGTTCGCCGGTCGTTGGTGGGAGCGCCCCGCCGGCGTCGCCTGTCGCTGGGCGCTCAAGGTGGGGCGCGTCGAACGGCTGCGCGAACGGCTCAACGGGGCTCGCGACGGCGGTGTCGCTGAGCTCGTTCGGTTCGCCAGTGGGGCGCGGGAGCCCGCTGGCTTGTGCGGCGACGTCTGCTTGAGGCAGCGCCGGGTTTGTATCGAGGGTGTCGAACTCGAACGCGTTGAACGTCCCGTCGGGCTCGACCTTGAGCGGCGGGAGGGACGCGCTCGGCGATGCGGTTTGCTGGATTCGCGCGAGCAGCCGGCGCTTCATGGCGGCGGACTCGATCTGCCCGCGTTGCTCGTCGAAGCGCACGCCGATCTTCAGGATTTCGGCGAGTGCCTCGCGTTGTGCTTCGTCTGACTCGTCGAGCGCGGACACGGCGGCGTCGATGGCGCGCAGGGTAGCGACCTCGTCGCGGGCCGCGGCGGCCAAGCGGACGCTCGTCAGGCGGACGCTCCAGCGATCTGGATCGGCGTCGAGGGCGTTCTCCGCGTCGATCATCGCGTTCGATGGATCGCCGAGGTGTGTTTCCCAAACGGAGGCGGCGTGCGCGAAAGCGGAAGCGGCGGCGTGGCGATCGCGGGGCAACAGGGCGCGGGCCGCGTCGCGGTATGCGCGGATCGCGTCGACATAGCGGCCGGCGGACTCGCTGGTCTGCGCGACTTCGAGCACCACGGCGGGGTCGTTGTCTGACAGCTCCGCGGCTTGTTGCAGGTGCACGCGAGCGGCTTCGAAGTCGCCACGTGCGTCGCGCGCGATGCGGCCGAGCTCTCGGTGAAGCCGGGCGCGTGTGCTGCGCGACCGGGCGAGCGCGAGCAGGCGTGAGAGGCCGTCTTCGTAGGCGTCTGCGTCGCCGGTGGCGCGGGCGAGTCGGACGCGCTGGCGTAGGACGGCCGGGCTGCGGGGCGCGAGGCGGAGTGCGCGGTCTACCCACTGGGTGGCGTCGGCCGGAGAGCGGCGTGCGCCAATACGTGCGGCGAACAGCAGTGCATCCACGCGATCGTCGCCGCGGCCCGCGCGCCCGAAGGATTCGGCGAGGCGTTCGGTGTAGGCGAGGGCCTCGTCGATCTGCCCGCGGCGTTCGGCGAGCGTGGCGGCAGCAGCGAGCGCGTGCGGGTCTTCGGGGTCGCGCTGCAGGTAGCGCGCGGCGACTTCGGAGGCCTCGTGGGCGTGGATGGCATCCCCGGTCGAGAGCAGCGCGCACAGGTAGCGGGCTCGCAGGAACGGCTGTGCGCCGAAGCGCTCGAGCACCTGACGGTAGCTGGCGATGGCGATATCGGCGTCCCCGGCGAACAGCGCCGTCTCGGCGTCGGCGGCGATGGCGCGTGCCTCTTGGCTTGATAGCGCGTCCTGGCCGTGTGTGCCGTGGACCGCGCCGGGGTATGCTTGGGCGTCGCCTTCGCCGATGGCCGATGCGCGGAGCGATGCGCGGCCGGGGGCGATGGAAAGTCGCGTCCACCGGAGCTGCTCCGCGCCGGGGAGTTTCCAGCGTCGTCGCACGAACGCTTCGGACAGGCACAGCCGTGTGGCCGGGATTCGGACGGAGTCTCGTCCGAGCCGTGGCGCGAACGCGCGGACCAGCGGCGAGAACTCGGGGGAGGCGAAGATCGCTCCGAGGACGCGGGAGATAATGCGCGCGCCGCTTTCGGGGAGCGTGCCGAGCTCAAGCTGGTCGAACAACACCAGGTCCAGGTCCGCGCCGCCGGTGACGTCGGGGACGAGCGCGAATCGTGCGACGATCACGCCGGTAGCGCGTGCGGTGTTCGATGTCGGAGCTTCGCGCGGTTCGATGGCGAGTCGCAGCTCGTCTTCGAGCAGCTCGAGCGCGACCTCGGCGACGCCTTCGACGTCGCGGGTTGCGGTCGCCACGGAGCGCTTGAGGCGTGCGCCGTCGATGTCGATGCCGAGCGCGGTCGCGATGGCGCGGGTGTTCCGAAAGCGTTCGGGCTCGGTGCCGAGGTCGAACGGGTAGCGTCGTCCGGGGATCTCTCCGCGGAACTCGCTCATGCGCGTCCACGGTCCCAGTTCGACGTCCACTGCGGTCAATACGGCGCGTCCGAACAGCAGTTCGAGTCGCAGCGGATCGTCCTTGGGTGTCGCGTGCGTGCGGTTGCTCACGTCACCCGATTGATCCGCAGCTCCGCGCCGAGGTCTCCCGGCTCGAAGCCGAACAGCCGCATGGCGACGAGGCCACCGAGATCGTAATCGCCGGGGGGAATGTCGGAGAAGTCGGCGTCGGCGAAGTCGTCGGTGAGCTTCGCGAGGACCGCTCGGATCTCTTCGTCGGAGAACGGCTCATCGGCGGTGTGTGCGAGCGGCTCGAGATCGTCCCACACGGAGGTGAAGCTCTCGCTGATGCTCAGGTCGCCGACGTTGATCAGGCGGTGAATGGTGGGCAGGATCCGCGTGGGGACCATGCTGTAGTGTGCGCCCATCCAGTCGATATACTTGCTGACCAGGTGCTCGAATCCGGTGGCGCCGGGTGCGAGCGTGATGAAGTAGATGCAGCGGGTGAGGTTCTCGACGAAGGCTCGTGCGCCGCGGAACTCGAAGTGCTCCATGACGGTTTCGCCGACGTCGCGGGCACGCCAGTGGGAGCGCCATCGCGGGCCTGGGACCACGTCTTCGAGCGTGATGTCGTTGGTGTCGCCGCCACTCCAGACCTTGTTCCAGTCTTCGTGCCGGGGGCCGTCCTGGGAGAAGGTCTGTAGACGGATTCCGTAGACGGTGGCGAGCGCCTCCGCGACTTGCTCGAGGGCGATCGTGTCGGGCGCGTCGTCGGTCGCGTCGGGGATGGGCACCTCGACTTCGCGCGGGGACAGGAAGCGTAAGATCATCTCTTCGTAGAAGAGGTTACGCTCGTTGTTCCGTCGCGTGCCGGCGTCGGTGTCGAACAATTGCAGAAGCAGTCGCGCTTGGCCGTAGCAGCCTTGGGCGAAGCGTTCTTCGATAAAACGCAGCACCGTGGACGCGTGCTCTTGCATCGCGGGCGAGCCGGTGAAGAAGCTCTGCAGGAGGCCGCGCGGCTTCAAGAGATCCTCCGAACTCATCTGAAGCGCCGTCGGCTGCCGATCGTTGTCCAACACCAGGAGGGTGTAGGTGCGACAGAATTGGTCGCGGGCGACCTCTTCTTCGGGCGCGTCGGACAGGCCGGCGTCTACCTCAACGTCGATGAACGCGCGCGCGACGGCACCCATTCGGTCCGCGCCTGGCACGGATTTAAGCGCCTGCGTGACTGCAGGTAGTGCCTCGTCGAGCAGAGACTCCGCATACGTCGGAGTGTCATCGATGGAGGAATCAGAAGAGACGCGCTGTAGAAATCGTCGAAGCATCAACAGCAGACTACTGCACTACGTACGTCTTCTGAAGCGTCACCGCACTGCCGCGGAAACTTGGGAACGTCCAACGCTCTCGATGCGTTTGCAGACAGCGCCCAAACGCGGTGTTTCGCAGCTCTCTCGGCAGTTCGATTCCGCTCACGCGGCCGCTCGGTTGCACGGTGAGCGAGAGCTCGACGCGCGGGTGCTCCAGCAGTCCTTCTTCGGCGACGTGGCGCTGGTTGCAGCGCACGATCGAGTTGTTCACGAAGGTGCGGAGGCCTTCGGCGAAGTGCTCTCCGGCGGGGCCGTCGTTCTCCTCTTCTTCCTCGGCGAGGCCGGGCGTGGGGAGGGGGAGGGCGATTCCGAGCTGGCGGTCTACGACGCGTCCGGAGTCGGCGACCTCGTTCGTGGGGGTGCCGGCGTTGGCCTCCGCTTGCTCGGCGGCGGTGTCGCTGTTGGAGCGTGGCGGATTGTCGGCGCGGCTTCCACCGTTGGAGCGGGTGTTGTTCGCAGTCGCAGCAGCGCCGTTGTTGGCGACGGCGGCGGCTTCCTCTGCGGCGGTGCGCTGGGCGGTGCCGGCGGACGTCAGCGCTTCGCCAACTCCGCGGTGTGCGCGAACGAACGCGACGCGCATATTTCGGGCGCGGGTCGCCTCGGCCGCGGCGGTCTGTTCCACCTGAAGTTGATTCTCTTCGAGCGGCCGATCGGGCTCGACGACGACGGCGTCTTCGGTGACCGGCTGGCGGCTCATGTAGAGCAGGACCAGCGCCAAGATGGCGACGCAGAGGGCGACCAAACCGAGGGTTCGTCGCGTGCGGGACTTGGCCTGCTTGACCTGGAATACGAGTGAGGCGCTGGGCGCCGCTTCGGGGATCTGGCCGGGCGTCGGAGCGGCCGGCGCGAGGCTGGTCGCGGAGATTCCGGCGAGCGGCGGGCCGGCGGACTCAAGCCGCGGCGTGGCGGCGATAGAAGCGGCAAGTGAGGCGAACCCGGAGTCGTCGTCAGCGTCGTCGTTGTCCTTGGCGGCCTCGGCGGGGGCATCGGTGGGCTTGTCGTTGGCGGCGCTTGCGGCGGCCTTCTTCTTTTTCGCCTGCGCCTTCTTGGAGCCGCGCCGCTTGGACTTGGGCTTCTCGGTGGCCGCTTCACTGGCGTCGGGTGTGGCCGGTTCTTCCGTGGACAGCTCGGTGGTCGCCGGTTCTGCTGAGGGCAGCTCGGTGGTGGCCGGTTCTGCTGCGTCGTCGGTCTTGGCATCGGCCTCGGTCTTGGCCTCTGCCGCGGCTGGCGCGACCTCTGACTTCGCAGGTTGCTTGGCCGCTGCCGGGATCGCGGGAGCGCCGGAGGCGGAGCGCACGGCCGGCGCGTTCGCGCTGTCGTCCACCGTGGTGGCCGGTGACGCGAGCTCGGTAGTCGGCGCGTCGGCAAGGTCGGTTTCCGCGGCCGGCGCAGGGTCTGCTACGGAGGGGGCGGTGACGACGGCGTCGGGGTTGGTGTCTTCGGTTTCGAGCTCATCGAGGTCGAGCGCTTCAGCGCCATCGTTCGCCGCGCTGAGGTCAGGAGCGTCGACGTCCGCCGGGAGGGCGGGCGTGGCGGCGACGGGTGTCGCGGAGACGGGCGTCGCCGGCGAGCTGGGTGCTGCGATCGCCTGGGCGGGCGAGATCTCGCGGGTCTCGTCTACGCTCGCCGCTGCAGCTTGTTCGGCTGCGGCGGAACGTTCTCGTGCTGCGAGTGCGAGGGCGTCACGCGACGCTTCGATGGTCTGCGCGGCGCCCTGGTTGGCGAGATCGGTGGCTGCGAGCGCTGCCGCGGTGCCGACGGTCGGCGTGGCCGTAGCTGGGGTGGCGGTCGCCGGTTTGGCGGCCGCTGGCTTGGCGGCCGCTGGCGCTGCGCCGGACGTGACGCGGTGCGCTGCGCCGGTGTCGATGCTCTCGGCCGCGAGGGCTTCGTCGAGCATCGAGGGTTCGCGCTGTTCCGGTTGCCGAGCGGCGTCGTGGGCGTCGTCGGGCGTGAGCGCTGGGGTACTGCGTTCGCGGCGTTCGCGAAGTCCCTGGCGCAGCGCTTCGAGCTTGGAGGTGTCGCGTTTGGCGTTTCCGGGCTGCGCGGCTTGCAGCGGCGCCACTTTGGGTTCCGCGGCTTCGGACTCTGCGGCCTTGGACTCTGTGGCTTCGGACTCTGTGGCCGGCGCCGTGACGGCGAGCGGGGATGCGGCTGGGCTGGCGACGGACTCTCGGGACAGCGCCGCCGTGGGACGCTCCTCGATCGGCACGCTGAGCGTCGCCGTAGGCTCGTCGGCAGTCTGTCCGCCATCGGTGAGGGCGGCAGTCTGTTCGCCATCGGTGAGGGCGGCGTTGAGCGCGTCCATGGCGTGGGTGTCGAGCTGCATCTTTTGCACGTCGACAGCGCTGAGCTGCTGCGTACGCGGGACGCCTCGAAGCTTGGCGGCGTGCTTCGCAGCGACGATCGCGCCCGAGAACACGGGGACGTCGATCGCAGCTTTCCAGTCACCGAATCCGGTGTGCCATACGTACGCTTCGTCTCCGACAGCTCCGCCGTGGAAGATCTGCAGCAGCGCTTCTTCGTCGTACGGCCCGAGCGTTTCGCCGTTGACCGAGTAGAACCACTCCACCGACTCGGCAGGGGCGGGCGCGGCGGGCACGAGCACGTGAGCTGACGGGCGCGATGGCTCCCGAACGGTGATCACGTGGCTGCACTTTTTGCAGCGGATTCGGAGAACCTTCCCCGCGACCTTCTTATCGTCGATGTGGTAGCGCGCGCCACACGCGTCGCAAACGAACTTCATATATCTGTCGTCCCAAGGCGCGGAATCTGGCGCGCTGGGCCACGAAACCGTCGGTGATATCGTGTAACCCAAGAGCGCGCGGACAATACCATTGCCCAGTCCGAGCGACAAGCGCGTGGCGAGGACCACTCTTGAGTACGCCTCGCAGTGGTGCACGACTTGCCCGCCACACACGGTTCGCGCGCACGACGGTGGCCAACCCGAACCGCCGACGCTAAACTGAGCGCATGAACGCGCCCGCCACCTCATCGTCCGCACCTCGCCTTCGCCGGATCGCGATCGCCGCCTACGCGGTGGGCGCCATTCTATCCCTCGCGTGGGGCCTGTCGTTCGACCTGTTCTACGACCACGGCATCGGCGCTGAGATTCGGACGGGATCGACGGGCGAAGGCTCGACGTTCTTGTCGCTGCGAAACTCCGGCACATCGAGCTGGACGAACGCGAAGGTGGTCGCCGACGACGCGTTCTTCGTCCGGGTCGACCGGTTGGGGCAGGGGCACAGCACCGACGCCCGTCTCAGCGAGTTCGCCAACGCGTATCGCATCCCGCGGCCGCTCGGCGTGTACATGTGGGAAGGCATTGGTTCCGAGCCCGAGCCCGCGTTCGCGGCGGCCACGTATCGGCCCGAGTCCGTGACCGTGATCGCCGACGAAGGAACGTACCGGACCGCCGTGTCCTTCTGAGCGGAGTGCGGTCGCGGGACGCTGCGCTGTCGGCTGCTGGCCAGCCAACGCAGGTCGGCGAGCATGTGATCACGAGCACGGGCGAGGCGGGGATCTACATCCATGTGCCGTTCTGCCGTCGGCGCTGCCCGTATTGTGATTTTGCGATCGTCGTCACGCGCTCGGTGCCGCGCGAAGCGTTCGCGGAGGACATTCTGCGCGAGCTGCAGGCGCGGGCGCACGAGCTTGAGAACGAGACCGTGCGCTCGGTGTACTTTGGCGGCGGAACCCCGAGTCTGTGGGGGGCGGCAGGAATCGCGGCGGCGTTGGAGGCGATCACCCAGCACGGTGGTCTGGATGTGTCCCTGCGCGAGGTGACCGTCGAGGTGAACCCGGAGGATATGACGCCTGAGCTGGCACGCGCGCTGCTCGCGGCGGGCGTGGACCGGCTCAGCTTTGGCATCCAGACGTTCGACCCCGAGACGCTCAAGACACTGGGCCGTGAGCATGATCGTGGGCAGGCGATTCAGGCGGTGGAGTGGGCTTCGCAGGCGGGCTTCGCGGAGATCTCGGTCGACTTGATCTACGCCGTGCCCGGGGAGCCCGCGCGGCGCCTTGAGGAGGATCTGGCGGTGCTCGCGGGGTTGGGCGAGGCGGTGACGCATGTGTCGGCATACGAGCTGACGATCGAGCCGAAGACATCGTTCGCCCGTCGCCGCGATCGTGGGGAGCTGACGCCTTGGGACGAGGACGCGCGGGCATCGACGTCGGAGGCGTTGCGGCAGTCGCTCGCGGCGCTTGGTTTTGCGCAGTACGAGGTGAGCAGTTACGCGCGGCCGGGGCACGAGGCGGTGCACAACAGTGGGTACTGGACGGGGGACGGCTATCTCGGCCTAGGGCCTGGCGCGCACTCGCTGCGTGTGGCCGATGGCGCGGTCGTTCGTCAGGGTAACGAGCGCGGGTGGTCGAAGTGGTCGGCGGGAGCCCCGGGCGAGCGTGAGGTGGTGTCCCCGTCGACGCACGTCGCCGAGTTGGTGTTTCTAGGAGCGCGGACTCGGCGCGGGGTGGACTTTGGTGCGCTGGAACGGCGATTTGGGCTGCCGGTGGTGGCGCCGTTTCGCGCGCGGGCGCGCACGTGGGTAGACAGAGGGTGGGGCTCGTGGTTTGAAGACAAATTCGTCCCGTCCGCGTCCGGCTGGGCACTGTGCGATTTGATGGCCGAGGAGGCCGTTGCGCTCGCAGACGAACCCCAGTTCTGATACGGAACATCCACCTTACGATACGATAGTACAGATGAGCGACGACAACACTTCGGGGCCCGTGGCGGAATCAGAAGACACCGAACTCGATGACCTGTTCTTGGACGCTGACGGCGATGACGCCGAGTCCGGCGACGAACTGGTCGATGTGGAAGTACTGGACGAAGAAGCGCCTGTGAGCGTGGAGTCCGAGCTGGAGCAAGCGCTCGCCCAGGCGCGCGAGGAACTGGTCACGGCGAACGACCGGTTGGTGCGCAAGGCGGCCGACTTGGAGAACGCGCGTCGCCGCCACCAGCGCGAGCGCGACGAGATGACCAAGTACGCCGCCGAGTCTGTGCTCAAGGAGATTGTCCCGGTGTTGGACGACCTTGAGCGCGCCGTGGAGCACTTGACGGCCAATTACGAAGGCGACGCCTCCGTGGTTCAAGGCGCGGAGATGGTAGCGCGCAAGTTCAAGCAGGTGCTTGAGCGTCGCGGCGTCGTCGCCGTGGAGGGCGTCGGCAAGCCGTTCGACCCGCAGTTCCACGAGGCGATTCAGCAGCGCGAGGACACGTCGGTGCCGAACAACACGGTCGTGCAGGAGTTCCAGCGCGGCTATTTGCTGCACGACCGCCTGCTCCGGCCGGCGCTCGTGGTGGTCGCCCAGGGCGGTCCGCCGCAGCCCGAACCGGCCGCCGATGGCGCGGCCGAGGATGCGGGGCTTGTAGACTCGGATCCCAGCGGCGATGATGCCTAGCCTCCCTGCCACATCCTTTCAGGCCCCCCTGGTCCAATGTCGCGCGTAATTGGAATTGACCTCGGTACGACGAATTCGTGCGTCGCCATCACGATCGACAATGAGTCGATCGTCATCGCCAACAGCGAAGGCAGTCGTACGACGCCGTCCGTCGTAGCCGTCACGGACGCCGGCGAGCGGTTGGTGGGGCAGCTGGCAAAGCGGCAGGCCATCACCAACCCCGAGCACACGGCGGTCGCCATCAAGCGGCTGATCGGCCGTCGGTATGACGACGAGTACATCGCCGGCGCCAAGGCGAGCGTCGCGTACCACATCGTGCGCTCCGAGACGGGCGACGCGTGGGTGGCCCTGCGGGACAAAGAGATGAGCCCGCAGGAAGTGAGCGCGCACATCCTTCAAAAGATGAAGCAGACCGCCGAGGACTATCTCGGAGAAGAGGTCACCGAAGCGATCATCACGGTTCCGGCACACTTCAACGACGCGCAGCGACAAGCCACGCGAGACGCCGGCCGCATCGCCGGCCTCGACGTGTTGCGCATCATCAACGAGCCCACTGCTGCGGCGCTCGCGTTCGGTATCCAAGAAGACCGTGACGGCCTGTTCGCCGTATACGACCTTGGCGGCGGCACCTTCGATATCACCATCCTGCGGGTCACCGCGGGCGTGTTCGAGGTGGAGTCCACCAGCGGCGACACCCATTTGGGCGGCGAAGACTTCGACCGTCGAATCGTGAACGCGCTGGCCGAGGAATTCGAAGCCGAGCACGGCGTGGACCTGCGTCAGGACCGTATGGCGCTCCAGCGCCTGCGCGAAGCGTCGGAGAAGGCCAAGCACGAGCTGTCTAGCCGCGAGTCCACAGACGTGAACTTGCCGTTCATCTCGTCCACCGCGAGCGGACCGGTGCACCTGGCGCGCACCATTCAGCGCGGTGAACTCGAAGGCTGGATCGCCGACCTCGTCGACCAGACGATCGAGCCGTGCCGTGACGCGATCAAGCAAGCCGGTCTCAAGACCAAGGACATCGACGAGGTGATCCTGGTCGGCGGAATGACGCGGATGCCGCTGGTGCGCCAGCGCGTGGCCGCGTTCTTTGGCCGCGAGCCGTCCACGGGCGTGAACCCGGACGAAGTTGTGGCCGTCGGCGCCGCGACCCAGGGTGGCGTCATGCGCGGCGAGGTCACCGAGGTGCTCTTGCTCGACGTGACGCCGCTGTCGCTCGGCGTGGAGACCCAGGGTGGGCTGTTCCTGCCGCTGATTCCGCGCAACACGACCATCCCCGTGACGGTCAGCGATATCTTCACGACCGCCGTCGACAACCAGCCGTTCGTCAACGTGCACGTGCTCCAGGGCGAGCGAAAGCTGTCCAAGGACAACACCAGCTTGGCGCAGTTCGACCTGCTCGGCATCCCGCCCGCACCGCGCGGAATGCCGCAGATCGAGGTCTCCTTCCACATCGACGCCAACGGCCTTGTGGACGTGAGCGCAAAGGACCTCGGCACCGGAAAGGAACACCAGGTACGCGTGAACGCCGCCGGTGGTCTGACCGAATCGCAGATCGACGCGATGGTGGCGGAAGCCGACTCGTTCCGCGATCAGGACGAGGCCGCGCGTGAGCTCGCCGAGCTCCGTAACCGCGCGGAGGGGCTGATGTACACGACCGACCGCAGCCTCGACGAGTACGCCGACCACTTCACCGACCAGCAGATTCTCGACATCGAGGATGCGCTGGCCGTGTGCCGCACCGTGCTCGACTCTGGCGGCAACGTGGATGACCTGCGCGTCGCCATCGCGCGGCTCGAAGACGCCGCCTACCAACTCGCAGACGCCATGTACGCCGCAGCCGCGGCGGAGAGCGAGGCGAGCGAAAGCAGCGAGTGATGGCCAACTCACAGACCGTGCGTCGCGCGCGCGGTGCTGTGGGAAGGGCGATTGAACCATCCCAGTACGCTGCCCGATAGATGGCTGTCCGACGTTACTACCAGCTCCTCGAACTGCCCCACGCGGCGTCGCAAGACGAAGTCAAACGGGCATTTCGCCGACTTGCGCGCACCTATCATCCGGACCAAAATCCGGGTGATGACACCGCGGAAGAGCGCTTCAAGGCGATCGTCGAGGCCTATCGGGTGCTCGGCGACGTGGAGCTGCGGCGGGTGTACGACCGCTACGGCCTCGCACCCTCGGGGGCGGCGTTCGCCGACGTCCCCGCGCGAATCAACGTGAGTGTCAGCGTGACGCTGCGTGATATCGCGCGCCGGGCCAAGAAGCGTTTCACCGCGCGCCGCGGCGACGACATCCGCATGGGCGTGGTGCTCGAGTTCGCCGACGCGATCCGTGGGACTACGCGCGTGTTCGAACTCCCGCGGCGGTCCGAGGACCGTGTGATTCGTGCACGCCGATTGGCCTTCGACCTGCCGCCGGGCCTACGCGCCGGACAGATGCTGCGCTGGCCCGGTGAGGGCGCGCCGGGCGCCGACGGCGGAAGACCGGGCGATCTGCTAGTCGACGTTGCGGTGTCGCCGCACCCGGTGTTTCGGCGTCGCGACACGGACATCGTAAGCGCGCTTCCGCTGACGCCGCTTGAACTGCACGACGGCGCGAACGTGCCCGTTCCTACCTTATGGGGGCCGCGGCGTATCAATGTGCCGCCCGGCGCTGCGCCCGGCGATGAGCTTCGGCTGCCTGAGCGTGGTGTGCCCGGTACGCCGCCGGGCGACGCGGTGTTTGTGGTGCAATACCAGCCGCCAAACCTTGACGACCCCGCAGTGCGCGCCGCAGTGCAGTCTGTGTACCGTGACGGTGAGCGTTCGGTCGCGTTCGAGGCGTGTCTGCTGGAGTGTCGCAAGTGGTCCACATGAGTTTTCCGTTCGCCGCGCTGCGCGTCAGCGTGGTCGTGGTGCTCTTGTTCGCCTTGGGCGCCGACGGATTCGCGCAGGCGCCGGATCCGCGCAATCCGATCGCGTTCGTCGGCCCGTTGACGGGTGACTTTGGGCGCTTGGGTCAACGCGCGTTTCAGGCCGTGACACTCGCGGCCAACGACCACGGCGGCATCCGCGTAGAGGCGTTTGATACGCATGAACTGGGCGCGGCAGAAGCCTACGGCGCGGCCGCCAACGCGGGCGTTTCTGCGATCGTTGGCCCGATCGGAGAAGAGGAGTCTGCCGAGGTGATCGCGGCGATGCGAGATGGTGGACCGCCGGTGTTTCTGCTGTCTGGCGTGGCCGGCATCGAGTCGTCGCGGGCCGACGTTTTTCGGCTTCGCACGAGCCCGGGCGACCAAGCCGCGGCGCTGGCGGCGGCGATGTTCGGCGAAGGCGACTCGCCAAGCTTCGCGGTCCTCGCGCCGGACGACGGCTACGGGACCGAGGCGATGTTGGCGTTCGTTCGGACCACCGTGGCCTACGGCGGACGGGTTGTGCGTGTTGCACGATACGAGTCCGACGAGCCGGATGTGACCGACGCCGTCGCGACGCTGGTCGGCCAGCGGGCGGTGCGCCTGTCGGTTCCCTCGAACCCCTGGCGAAGCGCGCCGTCGTCGCGCGCGGTGTCACGCGGCGGTGATCGCACGCGCCCCGACGGTGTGTTCGTGCCGGACTTTGGACGCCAAGTATCGGCGATCTTGCCGCACCTGCAGTTCCACGGCTGGCTCGCCGAGACGGAGTCCGACAGCGTGGGCTTGCTCGGTATCTCCGGATGGGCGTCGGAGGGCCTGTCGTCCGCCGGTGACCTCGCGGCCAACGCGTACGTCGTGCAGGTGTTCAACGCCGAAGACCCTGCGTCGTTCGCAGAGGCGTTCGCGCTTGAGTGGACGGTACGCTTCGACGAGCCACCGACCGCGTTTGAGGCGCAGGCGTTCGATGCGGCCGGATTCGTCGCCTTCGTACTGGACCAGGCCGCCTCGCAGGATCCAGCGGCCGTCGTGGACGCCGCGATGCACGTATACGAATACGGCGGCGTGTGCGGAAACATGTGGCTCGGCGACGATGGCGGGGTGCTCCGGCAGCTGGGCCTGTGGCAGGTCGACGGCGTGGGCGCTCTGTATCCCCTCGGCACCGTGGAACCGCCGAGCGCGGAGCGCCAGTGAGTGACGCGACGTCAGCGCGGAGGTTCGGCTGGCGCGATGCGGTCGTGTTTGCGCTCCTGCCTGCGTCCTTCCTCACCATGTTCTGGGCGGGGCTCCAGGCCTCCGGCACGTACTACGCTTGGCGGATGGTGCGCGGTATCGACGGCCTGCCGCTGGTGTCATCCCAGTCGCTGTGGCGTACGCCCGAGGCTTGGATTCCGGGGCTGTCGTACGCGGTCGCCTTCATGGCGATCTTGTTTGCCCACGAGATGGGGCACTACGTGACCGCACGCCGGCGCGGGGTGGACGCCACATTCCCCGTGTTTCTGCCGTTCTTTCCGCCGCTGGGCTCGCTCGGCGCGATCATCGGCATGCAACTGGAACCCATGCGCTCCCGGTCGCTCATGCGCATCGCCGCGTTTGGCCCGTTTGCGGGTATGGTGGTAGCGCTACCGGTGGCGTTCATCGGGCTGATGCTCAGCGAAGTGCGCGTACTTCCTCCGGATTTTGGCGGCAGTCAGTTGGGCTCGTGCCTGCTGTTCTGGGGGCTCCAACGTGTGGTCTTCGGCACCGTAGAGAGCGGCTCCGACGTGTTCCTACACCCCGTGGCGCTCGCCGGCTGGGCGGGCTGCCTGATCACCGGCATCAACCTGCTGCCGTTCGGACAACTCGACGGCGGCCACATCGCCTACGGCCTGTGGGGCGAGCGCTTCAATCAGCACGTCAAGACGGTGTTTCTGGTGGGATGCGCGGTGCTGATCGCGATCAACCCGGGCTTCATCGTGCTCGCCGCGCTGGTCTGGTTTGTCGTGGGCGTCACGCACCCGCCGCTCTCGAGCGATGGTGTGGCAACGGGCGTCGACCGGCGGATTGGACTGGCCGGAGTCGTTCTGTTTATCCTCACGTCCACGCCGCGCCCGATCATCACTTCGTGGTCCGAAGTGCTCGGCGCGCTGCCGTTCTTTCAGTCGTGAGACCGTGACGTGAAGATCATCTGCGACAGCTGTGGCCACAATGGCGAGGCGAGCAAGGTCGAGGTGCGGGACGGCGCCGTGTTTGTCACCTGCGGCGCCTGCGGAACGGCGTCGTCGCTCGATGCCGGCCCGACCGTCGAAACGACCGCTGCGCCCGAGTCCACGACCGTCACCCCGAGCCCGCTGCCGCCACCGGAGGAGGGACTGCCGCCGGTAAAGTGCCCCAAGTGCGCCAACCGTCAGGAAGACGACTACGCGTGTCACAAGTGCGGGCTCGTGTTCGAGATGGTCGCCGACGGCCGCACGCCATGGGAGGAGGCCGCGACGCCCGCCGAGGCCCGCGCGATCGCACAGGCGTCTGAGCTTTGGGCCGACCTGGAGCTCCATCGCGCCGACCCCGCGCGCCACGACGCGTTTGTGGAGTTCACCCGGGCGCAGGGCATCTCGTCGTGGGCGGCCATGCGTTACCGCCACTGGCTGGCGGACTATCCGTCCGACGCGCTCGCGCGAGCGGCGTTTGAGCAGGCGGTCTCCAGCGCGCAGGCGCTCGCGAACACGATGCAGCCGTCGCGCAAAGACGCCGCCGGCTCGGTGAAACGCGTCCGGGCGGTGTTGCTGGCTTTCGTGACCGTTATTCTGGTGCTGCTGCTGGTGGCCGCGGCGCGGGTGTTCACGCAGACGGGGCTATAGTGGCCCGGCGCTCCCGACCTGTGGCGTGACGTCGCCCGGCAAACAACCCCACGAGGACGCCTTCATCGCGGTGATGCAGCGACGGCTCGGCGGCGGTCGCTCTGGAGCCGCGTCGATTGGCGATGACGGCGTGCTGCTGCACGAGCGCGATGGCCGCGTTGTGGTGGTCGACGCGATGGTGGAAGGCGTGCACTTCGACCTCCGCTGGTCCACGCTGGCGGACGTGGCGTTCAAGGCGATCGCGGTGAACGCGAGCGACATTTGGGCGATGGGGGCTGAGCCGACGGCGTGGTTGCTGACCGCTGGGATTGGGGCGGAACACTCGCGCGGGGCGCTCGCGACGGACGTGGCAGCGAGCCTCGCGGACGGCTTCGGCGATGCGATGTCTGCGCTGGATCTGAGCATGGCGTTGGTGGGGGGCGACACCGTGCGCGCGGCGCGTGGCGGCACCTTCTTGAGCGTGACGATGTTCGGTCAACTGGATGGTGCGCCGCTGCTGCGGTCGGGCGCGAGCGTCGGCGACTCGCTGTGGATCGACGGGCCGCTGGGGTACGCCGCCGCGGGCCTGCACGCGCTGAGCACGGGGCAACAGGACGCGGCCGCCGAGGAGTTTCTTGGCGCACACCGTCGTCCCGTTCCGCGCCGATTGTTGGCCAGAGACGCCGCCGCGCGAGGAATCTCCGCCGCGTTGGATGTTTCGGACGGCTTGGCGCGAGACGCCCTGCGCATGGCCCGCGCATCGCAGGTGCACATGGAGTTGGACGCGGTAGCTGTGGTGACGCCCGGGCTGGACTCGGCGGCCGAGCGGTTGGGGGGTGATGCCCTCGGCTGGGCGCTGCACGGGGGCGATGACTACGTGAAATTGGTCGCCGCGCCGTCGGCTCCTGGGCCTGGCTGGACGCGGGTAGGGGGCGTGCAAAGCGCCGACCCCGGCTTGACCCTCCTGGGGCCCGATGGTAGCCGCAGACCACTGATTCCTGCGGGATTTGAGCACTTCGACGAATGAGATCATGACGTCAGCAGCCCAGTCTGAGTTTCCTGTGTCGTTCGTTGGGGAGTGGGAGCGCGCGGCCGCTGAAGCCGTGCTGCCACACGTGCCGCTCGCCGAGACGACCGGCACCGTGTTGGTCGCTGGCGCTGGCGACGCGTCGTTCGCCACGGACGTTCTGGAGCGTGTAGGCAAGGCGCGGAGAATTCTGTTCGCTGACGCCGCGGCCGAGCGCTTGGACCGGGTGCGAAACCTAGACGCCGCGCGGGTGCCGGCGTTCTTCAACCACCAGTCTTCGCGGGAGCTGGGCTTTGACGACGACGTCTTCGAAGTGGCCCTGTGCGTGCGCGACATCACCACGACGGCCGACGCGCTCAACATGATGGCGTCGCTCGCGCGGGTGGTGCACGAGGGCGGCTACGTGGCCGTGGTCGGTGTGGGCCCCCGGTCGCTCGATACGCTGTCCGAAGTGCTCGCGGAGTCGGTGTACGCCGCGGACTCCTCGGCGTTATCTGAAGCGCTCGCGGACCACCTCGCGCGACGGGTCGCCACCGCCGATCTGGAGGATGCGGCTAAGCGTCTTTCGCTGGACACCGTGGCGTCGGGCACGCAGCTGGTCGCCGTCACCGTGGCGGACTCCAGCCAGGCGATGCAGGACCCGTGCGTCATCGATATCGCCAACGGCTGGCGTGGCGTCGACGACGGCATTCGCGCGGTTGGAACAAGCATTGCGGATACGCTCGATCGGATGCAGACCTACTTCGCCGACCAGCCGCTCACGGAGCAACTGGAGTTGTCTTGGATCGTGGCGCGCGTCTCCGTCGCGGAGAGCATCGCCATCGACGACGCAGACGTGGTCGCGGAACTCTGAGCGGAACCGTCCGCCACAAAACACATGATTGCACTTGGCTAAGACCGCAAAGCGAAGGAGGGCGCCGGCGAAACGTCCGCTCTGGATTCGGCTCCTTAAACTATTTTTGGTGCTGTGCGTGCTCGGCGTCGTTCTCGCCATCGGCGGCGCGTACGCCATCATTCGCACCTACGGGCGCGACCTCCCGACCATCGACACCGCGCGGGACTACCAGCCCAAGCAGGTGAGCCGGATCTACTCGGCGTCGGGTGAGGTCGTCGCCACGCTGGTGGATGGCGACGCGCAATACCGCACGCTGCTCGCGTTTGAGGACATCCCACAGGTGATGCGGGACGCCATCATCGCGGCCGAGGACGCCGACTTCTACAGCCACCCCGGGCTGGACTATATCGGCCTCACGCGGGCGATGATCACGAACGTGCGGCGCGGTGAGCTTCGGCAGGGCGCCAGTACCATCACGCAGCAGGTGGTGAAGAACTTGGTGCTCAGCCCCGAGCGGACCATCCGCCGCAAGGTGCAGGAGGCGCTCCTTGCGTTCCAATTGGAGGCGCGGCTCTCCAAGGATGAGATCCTGACGATCTACCTGAACGAGGTGTTCTTCGGGTCTCGCTACTACGGCGTCGAAGAGGCCTCGCGGTACTACTTTGGGCATGGGGCGGAGACGCTGGCGCTTGAGGAAGCGGCGCTGCTCGCCGGCCTCGTGCAGTCGCCCAACCGTTACAATCCGCACTTCCATCCCGACGAGGCGCTGGCCCGCCGCGGGTACGTGCTTCGGCAGATGTGGGAGAAGGGGTTCATCGAAGAGGGAGCGTACCGCGAGGCGGACGACGCCCCGCTCACGCTCGACCCCCGCCACGGCGTGGGCACCTACGAGGACCAGTTCCCGTGGTATGTGGACGCGGTCCGCCGCGATCTGCTCGAGCGTTTCCCTGCCGAGCTCGTGTTCTCCGGCGGACTGACCGTTGAGACGGCGCTCGACATCGACCTGCAGAACGCCGCCGAAGAAGCCGTCCGGGCTGGCCTGCGTGCGTTTGACGGGCGACATGGCTTCCACACCCCGTTCCGGCGCTTCGAATCTGACGAAGAGGTCGCGGAGTGGCGCGTAGAGAGCGAGGGCGACCTGGCGTCTCTGGGGCTGCGTCCGGATCGTGAGTATCGCGCAGTCATCCTAGATCACGATGAGGAGCGCACGCTGGTCGGTATTGGACCGTACCTCGCGACGCTTAGCCGTGAGCCCCTGTCTCGGGTTCGTCCTGACGACGGCGCCTGGGAAGAACTCTTTCCGCTGAACACCGCGTTTACCGTCACGACCGCACGGGCGTACGGCCCCGATGTGCTCTCCGAGACGGACCCCGGTGAGGTGGTGGTGACACTCCTGCCGTCGGCCGAAGCCTCGCTGGTGTCGATCGATCCGGTCACGCGTCACGTGGTGGCCTTGGTCGGTGGATACGACTTCGCGACGTCGTCGTTCAACCGGGCGATTCAGGCGCGTAGGCAGGTCGGCAGCGCGTTCAAACCCATCGTGTTCGGTGCCGCCATTCGCGCGCGGACCATCACCGCCGGCGACGTGTTCTTCGACCAGCCGGTGACGTTCCCGTTGCCCAACGGGCGCACCTGGCAACCGCGAAACTACGACGGCCGCTTCCTCGGACCGATGAGTGTCCGGCGCGCGCTCGCGCAGTCGCGCAACGTGATCGCCGTCCGCATCCTCGACCAGCTTGGCCTCGAGCCCGCGTACCAATTCGCACGCGACCTCGGCATCGACACGCCGCTCACGGATAACCTGACGCTCGCGCTAGGCTCCGCTGAGATGTCGCCGCTGCAGGTGGCCAGCGCGTTCACTACCATCGCCGCCGGGGGTATCCGCGACCAGCCGCTGTTCGTGCTCAAGGTGAGTGATGCCCGGGACAACGTCCTCTACGAGCCCCAGCACACACCGGAGCAGACGGTCGATCCGGCATCCGCATGGCTGACCACGTCGCTTATGGCGTCGGTCGTTGAGGGGGGCACCGGAAGCCGGGCGCGTGCGGTCGGCCATCCGGTTGCCGGCAAGACGGGCACCACCAATGGCGCACGTGACGCTTGGTTTGTGGGCTTCACGCGGCATCTGGTGACGGCGGTCTGGATCGGGCGTGATGACAACGAGGAGCTCGGTCGCGGCGAGGCCGGAGGCGCCAGCGCACTCCCCGTGTGGACTGACTTCATGACCACGGCGCACGAGGGCCGTGAGGTGCTGCAGTTCGACCGCCCCGAGACTGGACTCGTGAGTGCGACCATCGACCCGGCCACAGGTTTGCTCGCCCGGCCATCACAGTCGGGCACCACCGAGTGGTACCTCTCGGGCACCGAGCCGACCACGTTCGCGCCCGACACCGCTGAGCGCGGCATTGAGGATATCCTCCTGGAAGGCATGAACGGCGGCAGCGAGCCGTCCGGCGCACCCGTCGAGTTGGACGGGTTCTAAGCAACTGCCGAGCGTTGGCTGGCCGACGGAATGGGTCGGTCGTTGACGCTGGGGCGGTCGTCGGGGGAGGGCGCAGCGTCCGTATGCCCGCCTGCCTCGGACGTGCCCGCGCGTGAACGCGGCGGTCGTAGGGGAGGACATGGTGCACGAACGCAAACGCGCGCCGTACCGCCCGAAGTTGGCAGCACGGCGCGCGGTGCGTTCTTCGCTACTCTTCGGCGGATTCGGCGATACGCGTGCGGGCCAGTTCGACGTGGCGTGCGGACGACGAATCGCCGAGCTCCACGGCGCGCTCAAAGGCTTCCAGCGCCGACGTGAAGTTCCCCAGTCGGAAGTAGTCCATGCCGAGCTTCCGGTGGTAGCTGGAGTTGCGGCTCGACAGGCGTGTGGCCCGACGGTGGTGCCGCGCCGCGCTGCTGAAGTTCTGAGCTTGGAACTCAGCGTCGCCCAGGCCCGCGTGGGCACCGGCGAGCGAATCGTCGAGCTCAAGCGCTTCCGTGAACAACTGGCGCGCGGTGCTCAGGTCGCGGGATTCCAGCGCGGACTCACCGCGAGAGATCAAGCGACGGGCGGCGTCACGGGCCTCGGCCTGCTCACGCTCGCGCTCGGCCTCGGCTGCGTCATCCGCTTCCGCCTCTTGGGCGTTGGCGACTTCACGCTCGGCCGCAGCTTCACGCTCCGCGGCGGCTTCACGCTCCGCCTCGGCCGCGGCCGCAGCGGCTTGTGCCTCTTCTTCCGCGGAATCGGTCAGCGCTTGCTCAGCAGCCGCAAGTTCAGCGGCCGCTTGTTCAGCAGCAGCCGTCTCGGCCGCCAATGCATCCGCCGCCGCGAGGGCCGCCGCTTCGTCCAGACCAGCGAGCGCGTCGCCCGAGCCCGCAGCATCGTCCATCGCGCCGGACCCTTCGTCCATGCCAGCGTCTGCGCCGGAGCCGTCAGCCATCGCTTCAAGGCCAGAGCCTTCGGCGACGTCGGGCTCGTCCTGAATCAACGTGTTCGCGGCGACCGCAGCCTCACGCGCAGTGTCGATCTCGTTCGCGACGCCTGTATCCACCGTGGCGCTGGCGGCCGAGGCAGCCGTGTCCTCGGAGGCCGCGCCATCTTCCGCGGCAGCCTCTTCTTCGGGTGAGCGCGACATCGACGCGAACAGCACAACGCCGACCAACAGCAGGATCCCGGCAGGGACCAGCCAAAGTAGAATGCGTCGCGTCGGGTTCTCGGTCAGCGCCTCTTCGAGCGCGATCTCGCCAGCCAACTCTTCCATCGCGGCGGAGTCTTCGCCGATCGCGAACCAGCCGAGCTCGTCGTCGTCGTCCGAGAACGGACCTGCGATACCAGACGCGCCGGCCGTCACCTTGCGGTCAACGGACGTGCTCTTGGACCGCTTCGGCGTCTCGGAGACACCGGCGACGGCCTTTCCAGCCTTTGCGCTGGTCTCGGTCTTGCCGGACTCGG
>CBDUJZ010000037.1:0-37035 GCA_965367675.1 uncultured Myxococcales bacterium
GGGGGCTCAGCGGAGGCCGAACTTGCTCATGAGTCGGTACAGCACGTACCGGTTCTTGAGGCCGAGCTCGCGTGCGGCGCGGGTCACGTTGCCGTCGTTTCGGGCCAGGCTCGACTCGACGGTTGCGGCGTCGATCTCGGTGGGCGCCAAGTGCGAGTCCGAGCCTTCTTGCGGCTCCAGCTCCGCCTCGACGTCGGGTGTGAGACCGATGAAGCCGAGCGGGCTCGAGATCATGGCCTGCCAGAGTAGCGTATCGAGCTCGCGCACGTGCAGGCGGTACTGGTGGCGGACCAACCGGTCGACGAGCTGCGGGGCGATGCGCGGACGCGCGAACTGCTCGTCGGTCGGGTCGTAGTAACGCTGCGCGACGTCGGCGTTGGAGCGGGCGGCGCGCGCGAGCAGGTGCCGAATGATGAGCGGGATGTCCTCACGCCGCATGTTCAAGTCCGGGATCGCCAGGCGCAACGTGAAGCGCGCCGCGAAGTCCTGCTTGAGCTCGTCGGTGCTTCGGTTGGTCGCGGCGATGAGTCGGAAGTCGGCGCGGCGGTTCCTGGCCTCGCCGAGCCGCGAGTACTCGCCGCCGCTGTCGAGCACGCGGAGGAGTCGGGCCTGCATTTGCGCGGGCAGCTCGCCGATCTCGTCGAGGAACAGCGTGGAGCCGTCGGCCTCGCCGATGAGCCCGGGGCGGTCGCGCATGCCCGGGTTCGGATAGTTGCCCACGTTGCCGAACAGCTCGGCGTCGATGAGCGTGTCCGGGAAGGTGGCTGCGGAGCGGGACACGAACGTGCGCCGCGCGCGGTTGGACAGTCTGTGGATGGCGTGCGCGGCGAGCTCTTTGCCCACTCCGGAGTCGCCCAGAATGAGGGCGTGCCCGCCGGCGCGGGCGACGAACGCGATGTCGTCGCGGAGCTTCCAAGCGGCGGGGCTCTCGCCCACGATGCCGAAGTCATCCGGCCCGCCGAACCCGCTCTTGTAGGCCATCGGGAAGCTCTGCACGCCGGGCATGGTCACCGCGCGCTCCATGCAGAGCAGCACGAGCTGGTCTTTGAGCGTAACGGTATCGCCAGGCCCCACGAGGCCCTCGGTGGCGCCGAAGCCGTTCACGCGCAGCGGGCAAGCGCCCACGTTTCGGAACGCGATGGCGTCTCCTTGCAGCGAGAACAGCGTCTGACGGCGTGAGATCTGCGCGCCTCGAATCAAGCCACCGCCGCGGCCCGCGCCGGGGCGCTGACTCGAGAACAGCAGGCGCGCTTCGTCATTCGAGGGTTGCTGACGCCCTCGCCCGAGCATTCGCGTGGCGCCACCCTCCGGAACGAACGCAACTTCACCGACCCGTTCCGGCTGCTCCGCGGACCAAATGATCACAAGGCAGGGAAGGCGGGCGGTGTCCCCCTTGGAGCTGATCGCCCACGGGGACTCGACATCCGTAAGTGTAGATTCGCGCTCCACCATTAAGAGGCGGTAGCGGAGTTGGGGCAGGACGACACGAGGCGAATTGGGGTTGGCGGAGGAGTGCCACTCGGAGGGTACCGATAACTATACATCTCCGCGGGCATAGGTGCACGCACGCGACGTACGCGCGGCCGAAACCCTCGGTGAATATGGTTATCAATAAGCCGTCTGGCGGTCTGTGTACAGTCGACCGGACAAACACTTTGGCGCGCGCGGTTCCTCTGCCGCATCAAAGCCGGTACAAGCGGCCCGTGATCGACCCTGCACGACGTCTAACTCTCTGGCCGCTGGCCCTCGCGCTGGCGCTGCTGGCCTGCGGATGCGCGCCAGACCGGCCGACCGCGCCCCAACCGACTGCCCAGCTCGGGCCGTGGCTGCAGCTCGACAAAGTCGCGGTGCAGAGCGTCGACGACGCGTGGGTTGTGACGCGTTCGGGCGACACGTGGAGCCTGGCGCCGGGCCCCTGGTTTGCCGACGACGCGATGGTGACCGCACTCGAGCTCGCGCTGCGCCGCCCTTGGCACAGCGTACACACCCGCGAGACCGCCGACGCCCGCGCGCTCGGCGTCGTCGGTCCGCGCCGGCTCGATGTCGTGCTGCATCCCACCGATCAGCCGCCGGTTCGACTCGCGGTCGGCGACGTCGACGATTGCACCTGGGTGCGGTTCGAGGCGCAAGATGTGCTGCACTGTATAGCGGGTGACCTCCGGGCGGTGCTTGGTGCCGGCTCCGCGGTGTGGCGCAGCGAGCGGGTGACCACGATGCCGTCCGAGACGATCACCGACGTGCAGATCGACGGCGTCCGCGCGCAGCGCATCGACCGGCAGTGGATTCGCGCGGGCGGTTCCGAACCGGGCGCCGAACCCACGCACCCGATCCACGGCTTGGCGCTCGACCGGGTGTTGCGCACCCTCGCCGGCGCCCGCGCCGAGCCTGCCCCCTGCGATGGTGTCCCCGAGCGGGTGCGACTGCGCGCGGAGGGTGAGGCGGTGTACGTGTTCTCGTTGGGCGGTCCCGGCGCGCGCTGTTTGAGTATCGACGGCGTGGGCGCGTTCGAGGTGGACCAAGCGCTCGGCCGCCTGCTCATGCGCGCATCCCGCTCGATCGACGGCGTAGGGCTTCCCTACCTGGGCACGCCGGATGTGGCCGGCACGATGACGATTCGAGACGCGGACGGCGCGCGGGTGACAGCGGCGTTCGACGCGCTGCCGCGAAACTTGGCCCGCGGCATCACCCAACTCCGCGCGAGCGCGCGCACGGGAGAGGCCTTTGCGCCGTTGCGTTGGGCACGCCCGCAGCGGTCGGTCACACTGCAGTTGAACGGCGGACCGGTGCATCGCATCTTGCTGTGGTGGCCTCCTGTTCCCAGTAACGATCCCAGCGCTGGTCGCGCGGGCGGACGAGGTGCCCTCGGCGCCGTCATCGCCCGCGTAGATACGAGTCCGCTCTTTTTCGCTGACAACCCCGGCGCCCTGCGCGCCCCGCTGCCCGTTTCAACCGGGCCCCTGGAGTGACCATGGACATGCTCTTCGTGATGGACCCGATCGAGGCCATCAACATCAAAAAGGACACCACGTTTGCCTTCATGATGGAGGCGCAGCGGCGCGGCGTCGGCGTACACTATTGCCTGACCGATGGGCTCTCGTCGGGCATGGAGGGCGGCATGGCGTGGAGCGCGCCGGTCACACTGCAGCCGGTCGCGGGCGACCACTTTAGCCGCGGCGAGTTCACCCGGCGGCCGTTGTCCGACTTCCGCGCCATCTTCATGCGCACCGACCCGCCGGTGAACATGAATTACATTTACGCCACGCACCTGCTCGACCAGGTCGACCCGACGAAGACGCTGGTCGTGAACCGACCGGCCGGCCTGCGTGCGGCCAACGAGAAAACGTTCATCCTCAACTTCCCGAGCACGATTCCACGGTCAGTGGTCACGAGCAACCGCGCACAGATTCGCGAGTTTGTGACGTCGGTGGGCGGCAAAGCGGTCATCAAGCCGCTCGACCGGATGGGCGGCAGCGGCATCTTCATTTTGCGCAACGGCGACCCGAACCTGACGTCCATCCTGGAGACCGCCACCGACTACGGCCGCGAGGTTGTGATGGCGCAGGAGTTCGTGCCGCAGGCGTCCGAAGGCGACAAGCGCATCCTGTTGATCGACGGCGAACCGCTCGGCGCCATCCTCCGGGTCCCCCAGGGCGAGGACTTTCGCGGCAATATGGCCGTGGGCGGCACCGCGGTCGGCGCGCCGATCACAGACGCCGAGCGCGTGATCATCGAGACGGTCAAGCCGCGACTCAAGGCGGAGGGGCTGTACTTTGTGGGCCTCGACATCATCGGCGAGCGCATGACGGAGCTCAACGTGACCAGCCCCACGGGCGTGCAGGAGATGAACCGGCTGCACGGTCTGCAGGTCGAGCGTCAGGTGTTCGACTGGGTGGCAGAGCGGGTCGGCGGCCTGGGCTAAGCCGGTTCGGTCGGCGCGCTCGGCGCTGGTCAGTTAGATGCGATTGGCATGCGATCCTGTCTGATCGGGGCGTTCAAGACGCTGGGCGCGGATTGAAACCTGTCCCTCGACGAGCTCGGGATGATTTTGTTGGGGGGACAATCCGGTGATTGGTTCGCAGGCGATTGATTGGTTCGCAGGCGATTGATTGATTGGCAGGCGATTGATTGGTTCGCAGGCGATTGATTGGTTCGCAGGCGATCGGCCGATGCCGCGCAAAAACGGTGAACGCCGAGCACATGGCCCGGCGTTCAGCTCAATCACGCACCGTGGGACTTAGCCGCGCATGGCCGCCCAGATGACGGCGGGCAGCTTGGTGACGCTGCCAGAGGCTTCGAAGTTCGCCAGGGCGCGGCCGAGCTGGTCGAGCGTCTTGTGGTCGGCGAACCAAGCCGGGGTGGGCTTGATGCGGAACGGACCGCGGACGACGGACTTCTCGACGTGGTCGACCAAGAACGTGTTGTGCACCACGCCGCGGCCGGACTGGATGTCCTCCAGCGGGTGGCCGGGGTAGGCGCCCCAGGACGAGGTGACGAGGCCGTAAATGACGCCGGCCCAGACGTTGATCGCGATGCCGCCGTAGCGGAGGTCGGCGATGGTCTGGTCGAAGGCGGCTTGGTTCTCGCGCTCGCTGGTCGGGTGGATGAGCACCACGCAGGAGAGCGTGCCCCAGGCTTCGTCGTTGGCGAACGGCGCCATTTTGGCGATGAACTCGCTGGCGGTGGTGGCTTCGAGGGCTGTCTCCGCGAGCACGCCGCAGAAGGCCTCGTTGGTGAGCGCGTACTCGCCCTTCTTGGGCGTCACGTCGGGGATCACCGTCCACGGCACCACGTCTTCGTGTCGCTCGCCGAGCGCCTTGGCTTGGGGGTAGTGCTCAAGGAACCCGTCGTACCGCTGCTGCGCGCCGGGGTAGTAGGCCTTGCGGCGCGGCATCTTCGCGAGGGCGGCGTGCACCTTGTCGATGAAGCGCTCGCGGAGCGGCCAGCCCTTGGCGGTGACGAGCACCTTGGCGGCGTTGCAGTTGAAGCTGCCGTTGTTGGCGACCATCGACGCCACATGGCGGGCCTGGAAGTCGAGGTCCGACTCCGACCACGGTCCGGGCACGATCATAACGGGCGTGACCGCGCCGAGCTCCGAGGAGATCGGCTTGGTGTTGATCGGCTCCTTGGCGGCCATGCGACGGGCGCGCTCTTTGGGGTCCGCGCCGAAGACGATCACGTCGTGCGTCTTGTCGGAGCCCGTGATGTGGATGCTGTCGACCAGGTCGTGGTTGCACAGGTGCGCGCCGACCTCGGCGCCGCCGTGGCAGATCGCAAACCAGCCGCGCTCGACGAACGGCGCGAACGCGCGCTCGATGAACGGGCCCAGGTAGGCGTTCACGGGGTTGGTCTTGAGGATGACGACCTCGTCGTCCGTGAACAGCTTGTGCAGCGCGTCCATGGGACCGATCGAGGCCACGTTGCCGGCGCCGAGCACGAGGCCGATACCACCGGTGCCGGGCTTGCCGTTGCGCTTGTCGCGGTAGATTTTGCCCTGGGTGGGCTGCTCGCCCTTGGTCACCCAGATGTCCGCCGTGATGCCCGAGTACATGACCGTGTCGAGCATGTTGGTGGGGAACACGCGCGCGATGTGCTGGCCGTCCGGGCGCTGCGACAAGCCGGGGAGCTTGGGCTGGCCGCCCTGCTCCATGGTCTCGATGAGCAAGCGCAGGTTGCGGATGAACGTCATCGGTCCGCCGAGCCACTCTTCTCCGCACGTGGGTGTGCCCGCGGGGATGCCCTTGGCAGCGCAGGCGGCCTTGACCCAACCTTCGGCCTCGGCCAGCGAGGTGTCGATGGTGCGCTTCAGCATCGTGATGCGCTCCTCCGTCGACGTGGCTACCCACGCGGCCGCGTTCTCGTGGAGCTTCGCCAGCTTGGCGTCGCACTCCGCGATCGGGGTGGCGGGAACACTGGGAGGGGGCTCGGGAAAATCGGGCGAAGCCATGGCCAACCGTCGGGAAGGTGCCGCTGAGTCGAACGCGTCGGGTCGGCAAGCGGCAAACCGAGCCCACGACAACAGATGAAGGACTTCTGCACTAGTGTCGCCGGGACGCGAGGTCCAGTGCGTACGGACGACAGCCGCGATCAGCCGAGGCCTTCTCGCACAAAGCGGCCGTCCCGGAACGCGACCCGTGTGGCGCCCTTCACGGGCTGGTCGCTCGGGAACAGCGGGTCGCCCGGCAGCACCAAATAGGTGACGCCGTCGTCCTGCAGCATGCGCGGGAGGATGGGCACCGGCTGGGCGTCGCGCGCCCACGCGATCGCCTGCTCTAAGCTCTCGGACTGCGCGAGATCGGCGATGGTGCACAGCGTGGGCGGCACGAGCTGGATCTCGCCCGCCGCGGCAGCATCGAGCGCGGCCGTGGGCGAAAACCAACGGCCTTCCATCAGCTCGCCGCGGTCCGGGACCGGCTCGTGGGTGCTCGGCATGGTCGCGAAGAAGAAGCGCGTGTCGTAGCGCCGCGTCTCGTGGGGCGGCGTGATCCAGTGCGCGAAGTACGTCAGGTCGCTGGCGTCGAGTACGAGCCCCTCGGCGGCGAGGATCTCGAGGAACGTGCGCTCGCCCGCGTTGAGCGCCGTGCGATGCGCGGACATGCGAGCGGCGAACGCATCGTCAAACTCGAGCGGGCTGCCGTCGGCGTTGTCGGCGAACAGCACGCCGGCCTCTTCGAACGCCTCCCGCAACAGCGCGATGTAGTGCGCGCGAATATGGGCCTCGTCCGGCGCCGGGTCGTCTTCGAACTGACCGACGAACCCACCGGGCGGCGGCTGAATGAACGGCAAGAAAGCCGGGTCCGCGTCGGCCTCATCCACGCGGCCGCCGGGATACACCCAAGCGTTAGCCATGAACGCGGCGCGCGAGGTGCGGCGCGAAAGAAACACCTCGACGCCGGTTTCACACTGTCGCGCGAGCACCAACGTGGCAGCGAGGCGCATGGGCGGCGACGCGGGCGCGCTCAATGCAGGACCGCGTCAAAGTGCCGGAGCCAATGCATGGCGGGGGTGCCGTCTTCGAGCTGCACGCTGTCGAGCGTGTGCAGCGCGCGGGTCGATTCGATCACGGCGCGCGGGCCGCGCGGGGTCGGCGACAGCAGGTCGAGGCCGCGCTCGTACTCCAGGTGCATGTCGAAGATCAGCGACTCGGTGTCCGGCTTGGGGATCGTCACCGGCAGCGCGGCGAACGTGCGGGCCGTGCGGCGATCAATAGGCTCCCCCACACGCTGGACGCGGCGCGTGAGCAGGTCGACCAGGGCGTCGACGTCTTCCTCGGACGGCCCGACCAGGCGCAGCGCGCTCAGGTGGCGCAGCTGATGTCGCACCCACTCCACACGGTGGATGGCGTCGCCGACGAGGGCCGCGCTCGTGCTCTGAAGCATGGCATCGTACGCTTGTTGTCCGGCGTCACCGTCGGCGAGCAAGTGCGCGACGATTCCGTCCAAACCAGCCACATCGGGCGTCGCCTGCGAGCTCGGCAGCGCGGTGGTGAGCGTGGCCATGGGGTGCATGAGCAACACGTCGGCGGCGATCGCGGCGAGCGTCTCGCCGGAGCCGACCGCGCCCGTCACCACCACCCGCAGCTCCCGCGCGTATTCGCGCAACAAGGACGACACGCGGGCGCCGACCTCGGGGCTCAGGCCACTGCCGAGCAGCACCAGGTCGATGCGGTCCACGGGGCGCTGCGGCAGCTCACGAAAGTGCTCGTATAAGTAACGCACGCACTCGCTCATCTGGAGCGAGGCGTCGCGGCGGGTACCGACGACAATGACGGTGGAGTCGCAGGCCGCCTGCCAGCGCTCGAGCAGTTGCAGGCGGTGCGGTCGTTGGTCTTGCATACGAAGGGGGGCCGAAGTGAGCGTGCCGTTGTCACCACATGCACCGATGTTCCCCCTCAAATGGGGCGGTGTAGGTGTAGGGTGGAGCATAGCGACGCGCGTGGCGATTCCCAAATTCGCGTGAGCGTAACGGGCCCAGCGGCGCCTTAGTCGGAGCACTCGGGGGGGCAGGGTTCGCCGAGTTCGGAGGCGAGCGAGCGGACGAACATGCGGACGGTTTCGGCGCGGCGTCTGCCTTCGGCGCGGCCGGCGGAGGTGCACATGGTGTCGGGCAGCTTGAGCAGTTTGGTGAAGAAGTGGTCCACCGAGAACGCGTAGTCGTCGAGCGCGCGGGAGGTCGCGAACGGGTCGAGCTCGTGGAAGAACGTGGCGCCCATGCGCTGGCCGGTGGCGGCGCAACGCATGATGCCGATGGCGCCGAGCGCTTCGAGCCGGTCGGCGTCCTGAAGGGCCATCGCGAGCGGCTCGGTGGGGCGGGCGCCGCGGGAGAAGCTGTGGTCGAGGATCGCTTGGCAGATCGCGTCGATGGACTCGTCCGCGAAGCCGAACTCGACGAGCATGGGGCGGGTGGCGTCGGCGGAGAGCTGCGAGGCGCGGGCGCGGTCGGGCGAGTCCTTGGGCACGTTCACAAAGTCGTGCATGAGGGCGGCGGCGATCGCGTCACGGTCGGTGGCGGCGCCGTCGACGAAGGCGACGGTCCAGCGGGCCACGCGTAGCAGGTGTCCGCCGTCGTGGGAGGCGTCTCCGCCGCCGGCTGCGGCGGCGCGCTCCCAGAGCACGGCGAGCGCGGGGTCGGCGTGGATGAAGGCGAGCAGCTTAGCGCGGGTGTCGTAGCGACTCGCGTCGGCGCTGGCTGAGTCGGGGTTGTTGGTGCCGGCGCTGTTTGCGCCAGTGCGAGGGGCGGGCGTTTCGTTTCGTTTCAACGTTTCAACAGGGGTGCGATCGCGGGCGCGCCGACAGGGAAGGGAGCGCTACGTGATTCGTGGAATTCTCATTGATATCAGCCAGATGCGCGCATGATCGCAACTCTGGCACGACCGATGCAATGTTCTCTGGGTGTCCGCATGGCGTGCCCGATGAATCGGCCGAGCCTGCCCCCTCCTGAACACCCCGAGAACACCATGTCTATCATCGCAAGTGCAGCCGCTCTGGTCGTGGGGTTCGTTCTTGGATTGCTAGGCGGTGGTGGTTCCATCCTCGCCGTGCCGATGCTCGTGTACTTGGTCGGCGTGGACCCCAAGGAGGCGATCGCGACGTCGCTGTTCGTGGTCGGCGCGACCGCGGCGATGGCGGCGTTTCAGCACGCTCGAGCGGGCAACGTGGCGTGGCGAACGGGCATCTTGTTCGGCGCCTTCGCGATGGTCGGCGCGTTCGGCGGCGGCATGCTGGCGGAGTACATCCCCGGCGCGGTGCTGCTCACAGCGTTCGGCGGCCTGATGCTGGTCACCGCAGTGGCCATGCTGCGCTCTTCCGGTCCTCCAGAGGCTGCCGACGCGGACAAGCCGCTGCCGATCGTCAAGATCGCGCTCGAGGGCATCGTCGTAGGCGGCATCACTGGGCTCGTGGGCGCCGGCGGTGGCTTCTTGGTGGTGCCCGCGCTGGTGCTGCTCGGCGGACTCCCGATGCGGCGCGCGATCGGAACATCGCTGGTCGTGATCACCATGAACTCGGCCGCCGGATTCGCGGGATACGCCTCGCACGTCGCGGTGGACTACCCGATGGCCATCGGCTTCACCGCGCTGGCTTTGATCGGCTCGGTCATCGGCGCGTGGACCACCGCCAAGGTAGACGCGGCGCGGCTGCGCTCGGCGTTCGCGGTGTTCGTATTGCTCATGGGCGGCGCGGTGCTGTGGCGCGAGTTCCCAGCCACCGCGGACCTCAAGCTGGCGTTTGTATTGGGCGCGGTCGTCTCGGGTCTCGCCGCCGTGGCGGTGCTCGCTGGCCGGAACCGCAGCGTGCTCGCCGAGTCGTAAGGTCCAAGGCAGAGGCGGCATGTCGGAGGCCCGGTCGTGAACCCCTTTCACGTTGCAACGCGCTGCTGCCTTCACGTTGCAACGCGCTGCTACTTTCACGTTGCAAGGCGTTGCAACGTGATGCAACGTGACCGACATGAGCACGATTTACCACGACCCGCAGACCGTCCCCGTTAACTTCCACGGCATCCTGTCCGCGTCGCCGGCCATGTTTGACGTGTTCGAGATGACCCGGCGGCTCGCGCGGACCGACACGCCAGCGCTCGTGCGAGGGGAGTCCGGCACCGGCAAGGAGCTCATCGCGCGGGCGCTGCATGCGCTGTCGTCGCGGAGCGCCAAACCGATCGAGGCCGTCAACTGCGCAACCCTACAGCCGGAGCTGGCTGCGAGCACGTTGTTTGGCCACGTACGCGGCGCGTTCACCGGCGCAGTGTCTGCGCGTTCGGGGCTGTTCAAGCTCGCAGACGGCGGCAGCGTGTTCTTGGACGAGATCGCCGAGCTTCCGGCGGATGTGCAAGCGCAGCTGTTGCGGGTGCTTCAGCAGCGGACGTTTACGCCGGTGGGCGGCACCAAGTCGCTAGGCGCGGACGTGCGACTCATCGCTGCCACGCTGCGCTCGCTGCGCGACGCGGTCGCCGAGGGCGAGTTCCGCGAAGACCTGATGTATCGGGTGCGCGTGGTGCCGATTTATCTGCCGCCGCTGGTGGGCCGCGATGACGACGTCACGCTGCTCACCTGGCATTTCGTGCGGCGGTTCAACAAGGAGCACGGCCGCACGGTGGACGGGATCAGCGCGTGTTTCCGCGACGCGATCCACGCCTACGACTGGCCTGGAAACGTGCGCGAGCTGCGCAACGCCATGGAGCACGCGTTCATCCTCAGCGACGGCGATACGCTGACGGCGCGGCACCTGCCCGGGGAACTCCGCGGAGAAGGGCCGCCGGAGCGCGGTCGCACGTCGGCGCCGACCACCGGACTGGACGAGCGCACGCGCATCGCCGCCGCCCTTGAGGCCCACCGCTCCCGTGATGCGGCCGCCGCAGCGCTCGGCATGAGCCGGACCACGCTGTGGCGCAAGATGCGCGAGTTGGGGATGGGGCGGCAGTAGCGCGAACGAAACGAACGAAACAACTTCGTTTCAACCCCGTTTCACGCTGCGACGCTCATCAGCGACAACGCGCGGCCGCACGCCCTGTAACACACTGATTTTACGTCACTAACCAGACACACACCTCGGCGGGATGCAATGGCACGACGATTGCTTGGTTAAGGGGTACGAGCGTCCGTCCGTTCTCACCTCTCGAACCCGCTATGAACCACCACGACATCGTAATCGTTGGAGCCGGAGCCGGCGGCGTCGGTGTGGCCAACGCCCTGATGGCGCTGGACCCCGAGCTGGACGTCGCGGTGATCGAGCCGGCAGACTTTGTTCACTACGAGCCCCTGCGGCCGGTGGTGGCGGCCGGCCTAGTAGCCCCGAGCACGCTGCGACGCCCCATCGAAGACGTGCTCTCGAGCGGCGTCACGCGGGTGCGCGATTCGGTGGTCGCGGTGGAGCCTGATGTGCAGCGCCTCGCGCTGGCCGACGGCGCGCCGCTCTCGTACGGCTACTTGGTCCTCGCGACCGGCCGCACCGCCGACTGGGGCGCGATCCAAGGGTTGGAGGATGGCCCCACCGGCGCGGTGGTCTGCGGAGCCCGCTCGGGCAATTCGAACGCAGCGGTGACCCATGGCGGAGACGGCGCAGCGCTGGTCGACGTCTCCCGTCAGCTCCGCGGCTTGCGCGGCGGACGCGCCCTGTTTGTGTCGTGCAGCGACAAGCGCGACAGCGCCACATGGTCCGCGGCGCTACTCGCGAACGACGCCGCTCGGCGCAGCGACAAGTCCGGCGCCAACGTGAGCCTGATCACCGCCGCCACCGTCGACCCCGACTCCCGCGCCGAGCAAGCGCTGGTGCGGTGCGCCATTCGAAACAACGTCACCGTGGCCGCCGGCTACACACTGTCGGCCGTTCGTGTGGACGACCAAGTGGCCGTGTTCACCTGCAGCGACACCGGGCGCCGCATCGAGCAGTCGTTCGACCTGCTGCACGTATCGCCGCCCACCACCGGCGCGCCGTGCCTGTCCGAGAGCGGGCTCATCGACGACGACGGCCGCGTCACCGTCGACCCCAAGTCCCTGCAACACGTGGCCTACCCCACCGTGTTCGCGCTCGGCTCGGCCAGCAACCTGCCCTGCGCCGACGGCCCGTTCGCGAGCGCGACCCAGGCCAGAATCGTGGCCGGAAACCTGCGCGCCTGCATCTACAAGACCCGCATGCGCTGCGCGTACAACGGACACACCAGCGAGCCCGTGGTCACCGGAAAGGGCCGCAGCATTCTGGTCGAATCCACCTACGACGGCGAGACCGACGCGTCGTTCCCGTTCGACCAAACCGTCGAGCGCCGCAGCTTGTTCGACTTCGCCATGCGCGGCTCCCCAGAGCGGTTCTGGAACGCGATCGCGCGCTCGGCCTAAACCAAGCTCGGATCTAGCCGCGCCTCAGCGGGACGACAGCGAGCAGCGCACGCCTTCGGGGCCGCGCGCGCACACGTCCGGCTGACCGTCGCCATCCACGTGCCCCCACCGGACCGAGCCGCCGTGTGTTTCGGTGCCCCAACCGTCGGCGTCCGAGAAGCCGCCCACCGCTTGGAGCCGCGCAAACGTGGTGCCCGTGGACCATCCGCATTGCAGGCCGTCGGGTGCGCGGACGCAAAGGTCGTCGCGGCCGTCGTCGTTCACATCGACCAGCGCGAGGCTCGCCCAGAACTGCTCGCGGCCCGGCCAGCCCGACACATCGCTGAGCGACGTGCGGTAGCCCCAGAAGCGCGGCGATCCGAACGACGTGCCGTCGCCGAGCGCGCAGAACGGGCCCAGCGCGCCGCGGCCACACACGTCGGCGTGGCCGTCGCCGTTCACGTCGCCGAACCGAATCGTGGCACCGAACGCGGGCGTGTCCCAACCGGAGGCGTCGTCGAAATCGCCCGCGAGCCACACCGTCGGCGTGTCGAATGTGGCGCCGCTGCTCACCGCGCACCGCACGCCGTCGGTGAAACGCGCGCAGGCGTCCGCGCGGCCATCGCCGGTCACGTCGTGCAGGGCGAACGAGCCCCAGCGGGACTGCTCCTCCCACGCCGCCGCGTCTGCGGCGAACACGTCGCCAGCCCATAACGCCGCGGGGTCGAACGCGCCGAGCTCCGGGTCGGACGCGTCTGCGGAGGCAGCGCACAGGATGCCGAGCGTGCCCAACCCGCAGAGGTCCGCGCGGCCATCGCCCGTCACGTCGCCCAGACGCAAGGAGCCGTCGCGGGCTTCGAACGCCCAGCCGTTGGCGTCCGAAAAGTCGGCGCTCCACAACGTGGGGTCGGAGAACGCCACCGCGCCAACTGCGCCGGTCTCAACAGCGCCGGTGCCCGCCCCGCAGAGCACCCCTGCAGAAGCGCGAATGCAGGCGTCCACGATGCCGTCGCCGTCCACGTCGCCCATCAGAAAACTGCGGTAGCCCTGCCCTTCGAGCGCACCGTCGGCGAACGGGCCAGTGGCCGACACCGCGTTGCGCTGCGACGACAATGACTGCGCCAATGCTGGCTCGGCCGCGTCGGACGCCGCGCAGGCTTGCACCGCCCACGCGCCGTCTTGCCGGGTCACACAGCTGCCGGCGGCGGCGCGCACTTGGCCGTTGCTCATCATGCCGAACCGGGTCTCTAGGCCGCCGCACGTGCCCCACGCCAGTCGGCTTCCGGCGGCCTGCAGACATCGTGAGCCCAGGCGAATCTGCCAGTCGGATACGCCGGCGGCGATACCCACGCTGCCGTCGCACGCGCCCGTCCCCGGCGCGCCCGCGACCGCCCCAAGGCATTGCTGCGCGCGCCCCAGTCGAGGCAGCACGCCGGTGAGTCGCTCGATCACCAACTGCCGCCGCGTCCACTCCCAGAACGGCACGCCGGAGCCCCGCGCGCACCGCTCGTCGCCCTCTTCGGACGGCCCGCAGTACGCCTGAACCGACGCCCAGATCGCCTCGATATCGTCGACGTGCACGTTCAACGGCTCCTCCTGCACGTTATAAGTACGGTGCTCGCGGTACGGCGCGGTCAGGCCCAACCGACGTACGCTCTCGTACGCAGCCAGCGCCGACAGCACGTGGTCGGGGTTATCGATGCCGTATACCTCCGACGCGTCGAGCGCGTGCACGGCGGTGGGCGCGATCGCCTCGATCTCGACCATGAGCAGCGCGACCAGGTCCTCAAAGTTGAGCGACGTCGGGGGTTCGGTGACCACGGATACTCGCTCGCCGAGCCGCATCCCGTCGAGCGCGGGGGCACAGTCGGGCAGCCCGAGGAACACGAGCGACACGTGCTGCGCGCCCGCGCGTTCGCACACCCACACCGGCGTGGCGCCCAGGCGCGTGTGTCCGCATTCCCAACCCGCGTCGGCGTCGGCCTGACCGGTGAGCATCTGCGAATACGCGGCGCGCACACCGGCGGCGCGCAGGGCCGGGTCGCGGGTCCCGCAGGCGTCACCAGCGGTCACATATACGGTGCGAATCGACGCGCCGGACCGGATGGCGTTGAGCAGGTCCGGGTTCATAAACAGCAGGTCGTCGTCCTGGTGGGCGGCCACAAAGTACTGCACCTCGGTCCCGGTCGGAGCGCGGCGCGGCGCGCCGAACACGATGGGGTCCGCGGCATCAGCAGTCGCATCGGGCGCCGCGGTATCGGGCGCCGCGTCGGATGCAGAATCGCCCAGCACGTCGACCAGCACGTCGACCACATCCTGTTCCGCGTCGTCCGCGTCGACGTCGACCACATCCGTGAACGCCGACGGTGGCGCCGCGTCACCGGAGCATGCGCCCGCGAGCGCCGCGCAGGCCCACACCAGCGCGCCCCGTCGAACCAAAACCAGCAACGCACCCCACGCCGGAACAGAGGTCCGACGGTGGGGTGCGTTGTATGGCGTTTTATGCGCTGAAGTCATCGCGTTGGGAGCCGGCGGCGGGGGTCCGCGCCGACTTCCGCCGCGGTTAGTCCAACGTTACCTCGCGCAGCGCTTCCGATACCAGAACGCGCAGCACGGAGCGGCGCTCGCTGAGCTCGACCAGCTCTCCGGCGAGGCGCTCCAGGGTGGTGTCTTGGTCGCCGAGCCGGTCCACGAGCGTGTCGCGAAGCTCGGCGTTGGCGGGCGAATCTCCGAGCGTGCGGATGTTCTGGCGCAGCTCGTTGGTGCGCGCTTCGACGTCGGCGCGGACCTGCCGCGTCTCGGCCATCGTGCGCTCCAAGCCTTCGAGTTCATTCAGCATTTCGACGACGGGCGCGAGGCGCGCGGCCACGTCCGGGCGGGCGTCGGGGCCTTCGAGCCATGCCGAGAACACGCGCTTGGCGGTCGGCGAGAACGGGTCGACGGTCGAGCGAACGTTGGACACCTGGCTCACCGAGAAGGTGCGCTCGTCGCCGCCCTCAAGCTGAACCGGGATCAGGTAGTAGTTCGCCTCGGTCTGCACGTCGTCCTCGTCGAACGCGTCGCCGAGCTCAAGCTCGTAGCCGTGCACGCGGAACACCTTGAGGTAGAGCTGCGTGGCCTCGTCCATGCTGCTGCGCACTTCGAAGTCGGTGGCCTGAATCTGCTGGGTCTCCGTGTAGATCACACCGTCGACGATGCGCTGCAGGGTGACCTCGCCGCTGCGGCCGGAGTTGCGCTGTGTCAGGTCGACGCGCGTCTCGATCGCGTAGGCGACCACGGCGGACTCATCGGGCGGCACGAGCGGCGTGATGCCTTGGCCGACGAATGTGCCCTGACGGTAGATCGCGATGGGCGCGGCCTGGATCGGGTACGGCGTGGAGTTGTCGATCAGCAGCGCGCGGTACGGGTGCCGGTGGCTGGCTGGCGCGGCGTCGGGCTGGAAGATCAGCGCGTCCTCACCGTCCACGTTCGAGTTCACGAGCGTGACCATGGTGCTGGTCTGGTCGGGCAGCGTCACGCGCCCGGGGATGTCGAACCGGAACAGCGAGCCGACCTCGGTGACCTCGGCGCTCTGACCCGCCATGTTCTGCACGTTGTCTATCTCCCACGCGTCCTCGTACTCCGCGCCCTCGGCCATTCCCCCGAAGGCCATATCGTCCGTCGCGCTGTACCCGCGGCCATCGGCTTGCCGGCGCACCATCGCCGGCGACGGCGCCACCGGAGCGGCCTCGGCGGCCATGGTCGGCCGGTTCGCCGAGCTGCGGCGGGCGGATGCAACGGGCGTGGGCGGCCGCAGGTCAGCGATGTTCGGCGCGCCGTATCCGCTCATGTCGGGGCGCTCTACAAAGATCGGCGAGTGCAGGTCGTAGCGGAACGAGATCGGCGAGCCGGCGGTGAGGCTCAGCTGCACGTCATTCCAATCCACGCCGGAGGTGTTGTCGACGACGGCCCAGCCTTGCAGCAAAAGATCGTCGTCATCGACCACCACGCGGTAGGCGGGCTTCCAGATCGGCTGCTCCACCACGTAGGCCATGGTCACGTCGTGTGACCCGCCCTGCGAGAAGCGGATGGTCACATCGGTCGGCTTCCAGTCGCCCTCGGCGAGGCTGTGATCGAGGCTGCGGCGAAGCCCGGTGGCGAGCGACGGGTTGCGGAGGTCCACGTCGTCGATCGCGGCGATGGCGACCGGCACCATCTCGTCGCCGCCCGTGAGGATGGTCACGTGGGGCTCTTCGTCGATCGTCTCGACGCCGACCACGCGGCCGCGGACGGTCTGCGCGTTGGTGCGAACGGCCACTTCGGCGCCGCGGAACGCGTGCAGGATCGACACGAGGCCGCCGGCGTCGCGAAGCTCGGGCGGCAGGTCAGCCAGGCGGTCAGACGCGGACTCGTCGATCGGCAGCGACACGCTCGTGCTGCCGTTCGCGCCGTGATCGACCACCACCAGCGTGGTGAGGATGTCGTTGATCTGATCGGCGCGGATCGGCATCACGAGCTCCTCGCCCGTCACGCGGCCGGCGCGCTCCAGGTAGGCCACGCCGGACTGGTAGAGCACCACGCGGGTGACGGCGAGATCGGCGGGTTGGGTCACGCGCGAGGCGCAGCCAGGGAGCGCGGCGACGGCGACGGACATCGCGATCGGAGCGAGCAGGAAACGTGGGTTCATCGGTAGAACAGGGTGTGTAGGGTGAACGGCAGCGTAGACGCGGCGGCGGGGGTTCTCAACGACGGCCCCGGCCGATCGGTCTACGAAATATGTGAACGCTTCGCTGGTATCGCGTTGTCGAATGAACCGCCACGTTCGACTGCGAACCATCCCACACCAGGGGGGCGACGCGGAGGCGCCGTGATGGATTCTCGGCCCGTTTTCGCACGTGTTCAGCGGCGCTGGCGGATGCTTCGGAAAAACGCACAGGGGGCGCACTTTAGCGTTTTCGCCCGCCCCATCTACTGCTAGTTAGACGCGCCCTTTTCACGCAAACGGAGCCTTTGATGGAAGATCTCGGGCGGCCTGCCGGCCCCTCTGTTGAATCGAATGTTGGAACGACACCTTGGTGGTCGCGCGAGCGACTGCGTTACGAAGGTCGTCACCTTACATTTGCTGGTCGCCGCGTGGCCGATCTCGTCGAAGAGACGGGTGGCCCTGTGGTGCTATACGACACCAACAGAATCCGAGATCGCATCGCGAGGCTCAAACAGGCGTTGAACAATTCGGGTCAGCCGAACCGCCTGTACTACGCCATTAAGGCGAACCGGTTCGGCCCTGTGGTCGCGGCCGTACGCAGCACGGGCGTCTGCGGCATCGACTGCTGCTCGCCCGGCGAAGTACGCCTCGCGCTGGCCGCCGGCTTCAAGCCCGAGGAGATCTCGTTCACCGGCTGCTCGGTCAGCGAGCGCGATGTGGCCCAGATCGCCGGCCTCGGCATTCGCATCAACGCGAACTCCATCAGCATGATCCACAAGCTGGGTCGTGTGGCATCCGGGCGCTCCATCGGCCTGCGCCTGAACCCGCAGATCGGCGTCGGCGCGTCCCCCGGGCTCGTCTACGCGGGCGAGCGCCCCACCAAGTTCGGCATCTACGCCGACCGGATCGACGAAGCCGTGCGTTTGGCCGAGTCGTACAACCTGAAGATCGAAGGCGTGCACATGCACGTGGGAAGCGGCTGGCTCCGCGAGGGCATGCCCACCTTCCTGCGCGCGGTCGACCGCCTCGTCGAGCTCGCGTCCCGCGTGGGCCCGAACCTGCGCTACATGAACGTGGGCGGCGGCATCGGCATCGTGCACAAGCCCGACTGCCAAGGCGTGGACATCGACCTGTACGCCAAGAGCATCGCCGCGTCCGTGCGACGCACCCTGGGCGAGAACGTGGAGATCTGCTGCGAGCCGGGCGACTACATCGTCAACGACTGCGCGATCACCGCGGCGACGGTCACCGAAGTCGAAGAGAAAGGCGGCGCGCTGTTCGTCGGCCTCGACATCGGCTTCAACTCCAACCCCCAGGCCGCGCACTACGGGTTCATCCCGCAGATGCTGCTCGCCGAGCGGCCCCCCATGGACGACCGCGAAGCACCGCGAACCTACGTGGTGACCGGCAACGTGAATGAGGTCATCGACGTGTTCAACCCGGCGGCGCGACTGCCGACGGTGCATGAGGGCGACGTGCTCGTGATGCTCAACGCCGGCGGCTACTCCAGCTCCATGCGCAGCAGCCACTGCATGCGCGACTTGGCCACCGAGATCGCGTTCTAGACGCGGCTGCCGACGACGACTTCAATCGCGCGATGGGTCCCTGACCGGTCGCGCGATTCGTCGTTTTTACGGCGACGGGTGGAGCGGCACCACGCGCTTTTACGGATGCAGCGGCACCACGCGCTTTCGCCGGTGTCGGGGCCGGTGCAGCGCGCCTGGCGCCCGCCGCTGCTGCACGGCGATCGGTGTAAGCACCGCCATGAACACGCCGAAGAACGGCATCATGGGCATTCGATACCGAGATAGGGTGCCCAGGTTGGTGGACGACAGACCGACGGCGACGGACAGCACCAGCACGAACACGGCGCAGAACTGCAGCGTGGGAGAGGCCGCGACTTCGCGCACCAACCCCAGCCCGCGCACCCGAAGCAGGTGCAGCGTGAGCAACAAGAAGAACGTGGTCTCAAGGGCGTTCGCCAGCATGAGCGGGTTGCGCGCCTCGAACAGGAACGGCCGGTACATGGCGGTGAGCGCCGCTGCCGGTGCCGCCGCGAGCTGGCCCGCGATACCGCCGCCGCTCACTTCGATCGCGTAGTACGACCCCTCGACGTCGCCCTGCTCGCGGAGGGTGCTCGACTCCTCCGCGAAGCTCGAGATCTTGTAGCGCGGGAAGATCTCGCCGACGCCGAAGACCACCAGAAGCGCGAGGCCGAACGTGACCGCGCCGACGGCGAGGCTGCGCAGCGGGTGCCGATTCGCGCCGCTCTTGCGGGAGCTCGCGTAGACCCAAACGCCACAGCCGAGCGCCATGGGGATGAGCACGTAGGTCTTGAAGAGGCCGGCGACGAACGACGCCGCGAGCACGATGAGCAGCCCCTTGAGGCGTTTGCGCTTGAACACGATCAGGTGCACGCCGTACGGAATCCAGCCGCACGCGGTCCACAGCATGCCCTCTTTACTGAGCGAGCTGGACCAGAACACGGCGGAGGGCAGCAGCAGGATCGCGAACTGAATGCGCTTGCGGAACCGCTCTGGGAAGTGCTCCCGCATCGCGAAATACAGGCCCACCTTGCTCGCGAACGAGAACGCGGAGACCAGCAGACTGACGCCCACGGCGGTGGCGCCAAACGCCAGCTGGTGGAGCGTGGCGACCATGTACATCGCCTGCGTCGAGCTACCGCCACCGGGCGCCACGTAGGGCACGTTGACGTTCATATCGAGGCCCCACTGCAGGTACGGGACGAGCCACGTACCGGGGTCCATTCGAATGATCTGCGCGATGTTCTGCGAGTACTCGACGTACGACGTGATATCGCCGACGCCGTTGTAATACACGTACACGAGCCAGACTTTGACGACCGCGCTCACTTGGTGCGCGACGAGGCTGTACCAGATCCAGCGGCGCTCCTGGACGGGCAGCCGCCGGCCTAGCGCGCTGGCGAGGATGGCTCCGATGGCCAGCGCGAATGCGGACGCGAGAAACTCAGACATGGGCCCCCGTTAGCGCAGGTCTGGCGCGATGCGCCAGCACGAACCGGCGCACGGCTCAGGAGTCCTTGACCGGAATCGGCTTGAGGAACGCTTTGCCGTCTTTGACGACGACGTCGAAATCCACGCGGGCGCATTGGTGCTTCTCGCGGACCTTGTCGCGTTGCTTGGCGAGGCTGTTGCGCACCGCGTCGAACGACAGCGCGCTGGTGTCCTGGTTCAGGCTGCGCTTGGCGTCCACTAGGCGGTCGTACACGACGCGGTCGGCGTCGGGACGGGGCGCGGGCGCCTCTCCGCGGTTCTGCGCGGCGGCGGCGCGGCGGCGTTGGATCGCTTCCTCGCCACCCTTCATGCGGCGCCGCATCTCTTTGAGTTGGTCGGCCTTCTTGGCGATATCTTCGGCGGACATGCCGCGCACGTCGGGCGCGGGTTTGCTGGGCTGAGCGACGCCACGCGGGACCTCGGTCTTCACGCGGCCTGCCTTCAGATCGTTGAGGAAGTCCGCCGCAGCGTTGGCTTCTTTCTGCCGCGCCTTGCGCCGTTCTTCTTCTACTCGCGCCGCAGCGTCTTCGCCTTCCATGTCCTTTACCGTTCGAATTGCCAGGTAATCGGCGATTGTAAGCTCGCCCGCGTCATCCTCTTCGGAAGACCGCTGTCGACGTTCTGCGCGCGACTCCGCTCGGACCGTCTGCCTTTTGTACCGTCCCTCCTCGATTTCTCGAAGGGTGCGGCTCCAGTAGGCTTTGTGCGAACTATACCGCTGCATCAAAGACTGAAAGCGAAACTTCTGCGCGGCGCCACGTAATTTGGCCCGCTGGAGCTGGTAAACCAGACGCACTACCTGCTTATGAGCCTGGGTCGGCGGCTGACGCTCCGTGCCCAAAAAGAACTGCTCGTACAGGATGCGCACCCGCTCCAGCTTCTGGGTAAGCTCCGTTAAGGCAGCTTCCAGTTCCTCACCTGAAAGGTCGTCTGTCTTGGCCATGGGCGGCGGGGCGTTGAGAACGAGGTGCGTGCATTGTAAGCAGCCGACGGCGTGCTTCCAAGCGGCGCCGTCTTCCCCAGCATACCTTGAATTCTATCTCTCCCGCCATTGTAGCGCTCCGATTGTTCGCGCTTCTCGGCGTGGTGGCACTTTGCTGGCTCGTCGGGCTCTCCGTGGGCAGCTCCAGCGTGAACCCCCTCGACGCCGCCAAAGCACTCGTCGGCCTCGGGAGCCCCGAGTGGGTGCACATCGTGCGCGCCGTCCGACTCCCCACCGTCGCCCTCGCCTGCATGGTCGGCGCGTTCCTCGGCGCGTCCGGCGCCGCCATGCAAGGCCTGCTCCGCAACCCACTCGCCGACCCCTACCTGCTCGGCGTCTCCGGCGGCGCCGCCCTCGGCGCGGCCCTCGTGGTCACCACACCGCTCCCCTACGCCGTCACGCCGATCGCCGCGTTCATCGGCGCCATGGCCGCCGTCGGCGTGATCCATACCGTCGCCGCAGCCATGCCCGGCGGCCTCGACAGCCCCGGCGCCTCCACCACGCTGCTCCTCACCGGCGTGGTCTTCAACGCCTTGTGCGGCGCGGCGATCCTCATCATCCACGCCCTCGCTTCGCCCCAACAGTCGCAAGAGATCATCCTCTGGATGATGGGCCACCTGTCCCCTGCACGCGCCGCCAACGGCGGGTTCTGGGTGGCCGCCGCGCTCGGCTCCGCGGGCGTCGTCGCCCTCACCACCCTCGCCCACCGCCTCGACCTGCTCTCCCTCGGAGACGCCCAAGCCGCCGCGCTCGGCGTGCACCCCGGCCGTACCCGCACCGCCGTGTTCATCGCCGCCGCCGTCGTCGTCGGATGCGCCGTCGCCTACAGCGGACTCATCGGCTTCGTCGGGCTCGTGGTGCCCCACATGGTCCGCCTGCGTTGGGGCCCCGACCACCGGTTCCTGATCCCCGCCTCCGCGCTCGGCGGCGCCGCCTTCCTGATCCTCGCTGACGCCTCCGCACGCGCGGCGTTCCCGATCACCATGAGCTCCCTGCCGGTGGGCGCGCTGACCGCCTTGGTGGGCGCCCCGCTGTTCTTCGTCCTGCTGCGCAGCGCCCTGGCCGACGGGAGCGTGCGATGAGGGTCCGGGTCGACAATCTCAAGCTCGTGCGCGACGGGCGGACCACCCTCAGCGACATCACGCTCGACATCCCGAGCGGCCACCGCGTGGCCATCATCGGCCCCAACGGCGCGGGCAAGAGCACGCTGCTGAGCACCCTCGCCGGCACGCTCTCGCGCCAGCGCGCCACCCTCACGGGCGCTGTCTCGCTCACGCCGCAAACGCCGACGACGGCCGCGAACCCCATCGACGTGCTCGCCGCCAAGCGCGGATCGCTGGCCGAGCAGCTGTCGTATATGCCGCAATCACAGGATCTGCCGTTTGCGCACTCGGCGCTCGACGTGGTGCTCATGGGCGGCGCCCACCGCCGCGGGACGTTCGGATTCGCCTCGGCGGCGGATCGCGAGGCGGCCTTGGAGGCGCTGAACGCGGTCGGCGTGAGCCACCTGGTAGACGAGCCGATCACGCGGCTGTCCGGCGGCGAGCGCCAGCGGGTGCTGTTCGCGATGCAGTGCGTGCAGCGCGCCCCACTCATGCTGCTCGACGAGCCGACCAGCGCGCAGGATTTCCGCGGCGCGGCGCTCATGGCCCGGACGTTGGAGTCGCGCGCGGCGGCCGGCACGACGGTCATCGCGGCGGTGCACGATCTGAACCTGGCGGCGCGGGCGTTCGACGCGATCGCGCTGCTCGATGGCGGGCATCTGCGGGCGTATGACAACCCCGAGGCGGTGCTCACAAGCGCGGCCATGCAACAGGCGTACGGCGACGGCTTTGCGGTGCACCGCGTCGATGGCGCAGTAACAGTGGTCCCCCACCTGACGGCTCCGAGCTGACCAACAGCTGCGATCCAACTCACGGCTCCGAACGGAGCGAAGCCCAACGTCCCGAGCCAGCGCGTGCTCCAGGCCCCGCAGTGCATGGGGCCTAGACTGCCCCGCCGCGGGTTCCTACGGTGCTAGCGGTCTTCGTCGTCCAGAATCCACCAGCCCGTGCTGACTTCGTCCTGGACCTCATCGAAGATGGTGGACGCCTTCTGCGTAACACGCTTGAGCGACTCGAGACTCTCGATGAGTTTCTGCATTTGTTGACGTTCCATGACCGACTCCTGTGCGAATGGGAGAGCCGACGATATCGCCGCAGTGGACGTGTGGCAAATTATCCTACACCGGGATACATGAACCGACTTATCCTACCGCCGTCGCCCCCACGGGCGAGCGCGCCGGCCCCAAGCCCCACCCTCCTACCTGGATTGAGCGCACCGTGAGCGGCATTCGACTCGGCACAATTGGCGATATTCCGTTCTTCGTGAGCCCGTGGTTCTTGCTGCTGGCGGTGTACACAGGATCCGGGCAGGGCAACTGGGCGCTCACGGCGCTTTGGGCGGTCGTTTTGGCCATCTCGGTGGTCGTGCACGAGCTCGGTCACGCCAGCGTCGCGCGGTACTTTCGGTTGCAGCCGAGCATCATGCTCCATGGGCTGGGCGGGCTGTGTGCGCACGCGCCGGCGGAGCGGGATCGGGACGAATTCCTGATCGTGATCGCCGGTCCGATGGCGGGGTACGCGCTCGGCGTGGCGGCGATCATCGCGCGCACGCTGCTGCCGGACTCGCTGAACGAGAGCTTGGTCGCGGTGCAGGCGCTCAAGTGGCTCATCTGGATCAACTTTGTGATCAGCACGCTCAACTTGCTGCCCATCTGGCCGCTGGACGGCGGGCGTCTTCTCCGACTGCTCACGCTGCGTGTGTTCCAACCGATCCGCGCCGAAAAGGTGACCCACGTGGTGGGCATCGTGCTGGCGCTGGGCGGCGCGGCGCTGGCGCTGGCGCTGGGTTTTGGCCGCCTCGGCGCGTTCGTCGCCGTGTTGCTCGCGTGGTCCAATTTCCAGGTGTTGCGCGGGCAGGCCCGCTCGGGCCCGGTGCGGTCGCGTCACAAGGCGGCCCGCGCGTTGCTCAAGCAGGCGGACGCCGCGTTTGCCGCGCAAGATTGGGCCGAGGCGGCGCGTATTTGCCACCAGATTCGCGACACGCCCAAGCTGCCCGCCGCGGTGCTCGATCGGGTGTGGCACGTGCTCGGCGTTTCGACCGCCCGGCTGGACCAGCCGCGGGACGCGCTCTCGTTCTTGCGTCGCGCCAAGCTCACGCCGGAGACAGGCGAGGAGCGCCTGCGCGCCCTGCTCACGCTCGGTGATACGCAACAAGCCGAGGAGCTGGTCGAGAGCGCAGAGTGGCGCGCCATGGGCACCGCGGGCGACGCGATCGTCCGCCAATATGCCACCTGAATGCGAGCGGAGCGGCGACGCTCCCGACACGCCCGACGCCGGTGGTACATTTGCCAGCCAGCCCGAACTCGGCCACTGTGAATTCCACGCGCGCGACGACCGCGCGACGACAACGCGACGCACCGGTTTCAAACGAACCAACGCGCGGCGTGACCCGGAAAGACCGACGATGAACAACTACCGATTCTCACTCCCGCTCGCCCTCATTCTGCTGCTCTGCGGAGCCGCGCAGGCCGACGCAGCGCCCTTGCCTGGCGAAGAAGGGGCGACAGCGGAGGGCGCCGCGGACACGACAGAGACCACGTCCGAAACGCAGCCTGAGCTCGGGCTCGACGAAGACGCGGCCGAGGCCGCCGGTGATGCCGTCGACGCCGCCGTGGACGCCGTCGAGGGAGGGATGGACGCGAGCGGCGAGGCCATCGATGGCGCCGTCGACACCGTCCTCCAGCAAGTGCTCGGCGAGGATGTCTACGACGAGCCCACCGAGGCCGACGTGCCGCCCGCCCGCCTGGACGAGCAGCCCAGCATCCCGGACGAGATCGTCGAGCCGATCGATGTGCTCGAAGAAGACGAGCGCTGGGTGCCCGAGCTGACGCTGTCCGCCGGCGTCTACTTCCGCGAGAACGTCGCGCCCGGCGTGCTGTTCGGCGTGTCGTCCCGCGTGGTCGAGTACGGCCCCGCGACGCGGCGCACCGAGGGCCGCGGCAGCTACCGCCAGCGCCGCGTGTTCGCGCGCATCGACGCCGAGTTTGGCATCAACCCCGACGGCGACGGCTTGGACGAGATGAGCCTGCAGTTGGGCGCGTTCGCGCGCCGACGCGAGACCGAGGCCGCCGACGGCACCGAGCGCGGACGTACCGACGCCACCATCCTGCCCGTACGCATCCGCCGCTCGCTCGAGCTCGACCGCCGCATCGCCGTCTCCGCGTCCGTGATGGCCGTAGACGCCTGGCGCGAAGTGCAGGTCCGCGACCGCGTGGTGCTCGGCGTGAGCCTGCGCGTCGAGGCGGTCGGCTTCTCGCACATCTCGTACGCGCTGGCGCCGGAGCTGCACTTCAACGGCCTGCACCTCGCGGGCTTCGGCTTCGACGTGGTCCCAATCTTCACGCCCGGCACCAACGGCGTCCGCATCCGGTACATAATCGGCGGCTCCGCCGACCTGGCGTTGGGCGCCCGCGACGGCGAGGACGTTGGCCCGCGATTCACCACCGTCGGAGACCTCGAGGCGCACACCGGCTTCGGCTTCGACTTTGGCCCGCACGTGAGCTGGGACAACCGCGCGGCGTTCCTCGGCTCCGTCGACTCGCAGCGCTCCAACCCCACCGGATGGCGCGTCATGTCCGTCATCACCGGCCGATACTAGTGTCGCACGAGCAGGCAGAGACCGAAGGCAGCCCCGAGACCCGCGCCCGCCTCGCGGCTTCGACCGCCACCCGACGCATGCGTTTATCGCGGCTCGGCGCGCTCGCGTGTCTGACATTGGGGGTCACTCTGGCGTTGTGCTATGACCGGTATTCGTGGTCGCTCGCGGTGGCATTTGTGTACTTCGCTTGGCGAGGAGCGCCGCAACCGACGGCCCCGCGTCCGACGAAACCCTAGGAATCCATGCGCTCACGTAACCTGACGGTCCTTCTCGCCACGGTGCTCTGCTTCGCCGCTCTCAGCGCGCAATGGAGCGCGCCCGCGGCGGCCCAGGACCAAGAGCCCGCCTACGGCTGGACCGACGATCCGTCCCAGAACGCCGACCTGTCCGCCTGGACGCCGGACTTCCACGAGTCCCCGTACTTTGAGACCTGGGACTTCTGGTTCTGGGCCGACGACGGCACCTTCGTGATGGTGCAATACCTCGTGTCCAGCTTCGGCTTCGGCATCGAGCGCAACGCCTCCGGCCGGCTCATCATCGTGGAGCCCAACGGCCGCAACGTAGACGGCGCCGGCGACGGCATGTGGTCCGGCGACCGCGGCTGGCAGTGGGACGACGACGTGTGGAACTGGACCGAGGTCCCGCTCGAGATCACCTTCGACGACTGCTACATCCACGCGGGCGAGTCCGAGTTCCAAGTGTACCTCCGCGGACGCGACCGACGCGCCTACTTCGAGGCGACCATGACGCTGGAGGAGGACATGTTCCGCCCCGGCGACGGCCGCGTCGAGTTCGGATGGGACCGCCACCACTTCTACGACCAGCAAGTGCTGCCGCGGTACTCCTTCGACGGCCGCATCAACCTCAAAGAGAGCCGCTCGGCGCCGGACAACTGGCAGCCGCTCTCGGGCGTCGGCTACGGCGAGCACACGCTGACCAACGACTTCCCGTTCGAGGTCGGCTCCGTGTTCCAAGGCTTCCGCGCCCTGCGTGACGACGGCCTCTCCATCGTATTCGACGGCTTCAATCTGCCTGTCGACCACGGCAATCGGAACATCTCTTGGGTCCGCGCGGCCCTCGCCGGCGAGTCCATCTTCGAAGGCTACGAGGTCACGTTCGCGCCCACCGACGTGCGTACGTACGCCTCCCCGTCGACCGAGTACGCGGTCCCCTACGGCTACGAGATCTTCGCTGAAGACGGCGACGATTGGGTCCGCGTGGTGGTCAACAACGCCGAGCTCGTGTCGGCCGAGAGCCCGTTCGCCCGCGTCGGCGCCCTGCTGCGCTCGGTGCTCGGCGCGATCATGGCGCCGTACGACTTCGAGCTCGCGGTCGACTACTTCGCGTGGATTCACGTGGACGGCGAGACGGCCTACGTGTCCGGCCGCGGCTGGTCGACGATGAACTTCTCGCGATGACGCCGAGCGTCGCTCACTTTGTCTGCCTCGAACCCACGCTGCCGTGGCTGAGCCACCTGGCCCTGCGTACGGCGGCGCAAGTGGGTGGGGTGGAGCGCATCGTCCTGCACCACTCCGAGCCGCTCGTCGGTAGCGAGAGTGACGCGGCGGACGACGCACATTGGGCCCAGACGCGACAGATTCCGGGCCTTGAGCTGCGGCCGCTCAACGTGCACGAGCTGCTCGGTTCGCTGTTCGACAAGGCCCCCAACGTGGGCCCCGCGCTGCAGCAAATCGCCGCGGAGCTGGACGACCCCCGCGGACTGTCCGACCTGACCCGAGTGGCGCTGCTGTACCAGCACGGCGGCGTGTTCCTCGACCTGCACAGCCTCACGCTGCGCGACATGTCGGACCTGCTGCTGCGCTCGGACTTCTTCTGCATCGAAGCGCCGCAGGCTGAGCGAGCGACGGGCCCGACGACGGCGTCGATTCCGCAGCGCGTTGCCACGGAGCTGGGCGCGGTCGCACGCGGCGGCGCGGCGGCGGCCCTCCGTCGCATCCCCCAAGGCTGGCGGGCGTTCTCCAAGGCCCACGCAGCGTTCCCAACGCAGGCGAGCAACGCCGTCATGGGGTGTCCGGCCAAGCACCCGTTCGCGCTCAAGCTCCTGCAGGCCATCGCCGCCGTGCCGGTCACCGAACGCCGGTCCCCCGGTGCGCTCGGCGCGCAGCTGCTCGACGCACAACGGCGCGCGTGGGACGCGACCGGCCTGCTCGTGTACGCCCCCGAGCTGTTCACGGCGCTGGGCCCCGCGATGGCCGACCACTGGTTCCGACCGTCACCCGCTCGCGCCGGCCGCGGCGCGCGACAACGCGCGATCGGCGACGACGCGATGTTCCTACACTGGGGCTCCAACGACCCGGCGGCGCTGTCCGCACGGCATGGCATCGCGAACATCGACCCGGCGTGGGTTCGAGCGCACCGCGACACACCCATCGCCGCGCTCATCCTCGACCGCGGCTGGGACCCAACCGCCTAAGTTCGTCTCAGTCGCTGCGCCCTTCGACCTCGTAGTGCAGCGAAAAGTGCAGGCCGCGGTCGTCGACCAGGTCGAGCACGATCTCGGCCTGAAACGCGCACCCCTCCACGGGCGCCTCCAGCCGCGCGTGGTCCGCGAACGACACGCGGGCCCACGGCGCCACCTCCAGGTTCATCTCCGTGGTGCTGGTCCACTCGGGGTACACCTCCACGGCCGACTGCCCGACGATGCTGTTGCGCCGGCCGACGATGGTCGCCCCCACGCCGCCGTAGTTGTCGACGACCCAGTCGAACTCCCAATAGCAGGCGTGCTGCGTGGTCCGCAGGTTGGCGACGCGCAGGCGCACCTCGGGCCGATCGAGCGGCGGTGGCGACGACACGTTAGCGAACGCGGCGGTCGGAGTTGCAACGGGAGCGCACAGCGCGCAGCAGATGCTGATGACGATCAGGCGGGTCAGATTCGGTCCCATGGGCCTTGAGCGGGTAAGCAGCGGTAGCGTACACTTAGGCACGCTTCTCCAAAAGACGCGGCCGGCTCGAGGGACGGCTGCCCAGCTCACGCAGCCATGCCGCACTGCATCGTTGTCATCGTCGCTGTCGCCGTGATCGGCGCCTTGTTTGCACCCGCGCCCGCCGCCGCGTCCGTGGTGATCGAGGTGGCTCCGGAGACCCACGCTGACCTCGGTCCGATCCGCAACACGCTCGAAGCGGCGCTGCGCGAGCTCGGCGAAGACGTGTTGGACGCCGAGACGGCGGCCGAGCGCTGGCAAACCAATACGCTGGCCGCGCCGGACATTCACGTGGACGCGGCATACATGACCCAAGTGCACACCGACGCCCGCGGCCGAAACCGCTTCTTCGAGAGTGACTTCGAAGCCGCCGTCGAAGCGCTCGCGCCCGGCCTGGCGCTGCTCACCGCCCACCCCGAGGTGCTCGCGTTTCACCCCGATCTCGCGCCCGCGTCCCTCGAGGCCGCGCTCACGTTGGTGCGCGCTTACGACGCCCTCGGCCAGCCCGGGGACGCCGAAGCGACGCTGGAGCAAGTGGCCCGCCTGATGTGGTTCGCCAACGCCGGCGAGACCGCGTTTCCCCCAGGGTTTATCGCGGACTTCGAGAACATGAAGGCGCTGATGGGCACCCGCGCGGTCACGCTGCAATGGCACGGCGGCGAGGACTGCCGCGCGCAGGTCAACGGTTTCGACCTCACCATGGAGCCCACCGGCGGCGGCACGCGCGTGCCGGTCGGCGACCACTTTGTGCGGGTGCTCTGCCGCGGCCGCGAGTCCCGCGTGCACCGCATCCCCGCCGGGCGCAGCGCCATCGCGGTGGACCTCAACTTCGACGACGCGGCGACGCTAAGCCCGCGCGGCTTGGAGCTGCGCCCGCGCCGACGCACCGACGCCGCGCTCCATACGCTGGCAGAGCGCGGCGCCGAGGCGGTCGATGAGGGCGTAGCGTTCGTCATCCGAGAGGTGGTGCCAGCGAGAGAGGAGGCGCCGCAGATTGTCGAGATCAGCCGGGTCGATGAAGGCGGGGCGGTCGCCTACCGCGCGGCCCGCGTGCGCATCGAAGGCCCAACGGTCGACGCGCGCATCGCCACGGTCGCGAGCTATCTGGTGAGCGGGCGCGCGGAGTCGGATCTTCGTGTGTGGAACGACCAACATGGGTGGGCCGAGCAAGTGCCTCCGCTCGGCCGGCGATCCGCGGCGCCCTGGGTATTCGGCGGCATCGCGATCGCGGCCGGCGCGGTCGGCGTTTGGAGTGAGGGCCGCGTGTCCGAGTCGCTCGGCGACGTGGACGCCTGTGCGAACGGGCTCAGCACGCAGGAGTGCGCGGGCGACGCCATGGAGTCGCTGCGCGACGAGGCCCGGAGCGCGCGACGGCTCGCGAACGCGATGTGGATCGTCGCCGGCGTGGGAGCGGGCGGCGCCATCGTGGGCGCGATCTTGAACCGCCCTGCGCCGGACGTCGATCTGGCGGTGATGCCCACGCGAGCGGGCGCATTCGCACGCGTGCGGCTGCGGTTCTAGGGCCAGGCGGCGACGCGGTTCCAGGGCACCGTAGGTGCGCGTTCAAAATCGGGGGCTGAGGGACGCGAAATCATCGCGTGATTTATGGCTGTAACCCGGCGCGTTTCCGCGCGGACACGGCCCGAAATCGTGCGCGGCATACATTGCGCACCTTGACTCCAATTGCCGCCCCGACTTTGGTGATACCGTCCTTTCACCATGAAGCTGCCTTGATCGCTCGACTTGCTGTAATCGGCCTCCTCACGGCAGGCCTCGCCGCCTGCGGAAACTCCAACTCGACGGGCACCGGAACTGTCGGCGGAGACGTCGCAGACATCGGCGTTCCGGACGTTCCGGATACCGCGGAAGACATCGCACAAGACGTCCCCCCCGAGGACGTCCAGGATGTGATGGACGAGCCGGACGTCATGGACGAGCCCGACATCGAGGAGATCATCGAGTTCCCGACGGTCATCGTCGCGGTCGAGACGCGGGTCAGCTCCCGCTCCGTGCGGGCCGGCGACTCCGTGTTCGTCTCGTGCGACGCCATCGACGAAGACGGCGAGCTGGTCGCGCTGGCCGACGACGTCGTCGAGCGCTGGATCGTGGCGCCCGAAGACTCGATGATCGACGGCGAAGGCGACGACGAGCTCATCGCGGTCCGCGCAGGCAGCGCCGCCATCTCGTGCATGATCCCCTCCCTGAGCCTGATCGACGAGACCCCGGTCGACGTCCTGATCGGCCCCGGACCGCCGTACACCATCCTCACCGAGGTCGACCGCGCGGTCGTGCCGGCCGGCGAGCGCGTGAACGTGGACTGCATCGCCTACGACCAGTTCGGCAACTTCGTCCCCGACGCCGAGCTCGAGATCTCCGTCGACCCGTTCGGCGAAGGCGTCGAGATCTCCGCCACCGGCTCCGTGCGCTTCATCCGCGCTGGCCTCGTGACCATCACCTGCACCGCCGAGGGCGCCCCCGACCTGCTTGGCGAGCTCATCGAAGTGCAGCCCGGACTGCCGGCCACCCTGGCCGTCGGCGTCACGCCGGACCGCGGCTTGTACACGCTCGGCGACGTCGTCTCCCTCACGTGGGCCGTGTCCGACGAGTTCGGCAACGCCATCCCCAACGCCCCCGTCCGCTTCGGCAGCGTGCCGCTCGTGCCGAGCTTCGGCGACGGCCGCTTCCGCTTCGACTCCGAAGGCAGCTTCCGCCTCTCCGTGCAGGTGCCCACGCCCACAGCGCCAGCCCCCGCGCCCTCCGAAGGCCGACCGCTCGTCGGATTCGTCGAGCTGATCGTCAACGAGGCCGGCCCGTCCATCACCTGCGACTACCCCGCCTACGGCGCCATGATCAACGGCCCGCCGGGAGCGCCCGTGCTCATCCAAGGCACCGCCGACGATGAGTTCGGTGTCGCCCAAGTCCTGGTCAACGGCGAGCCCGCCTTCGTCCGCCCCGACAACTCGTTCGCGATCGAAATCCCCGGCGAGTTCGGCGTCAACTTCGTACGCGTCGAAGCCATCGACGACCTCGGCGCACGCAGCACCCGTACCTGCGCCTTCCTCATGGCCGACCAGTGGATCCCCGAGGGCCAGTTCTTCGACAACGACATCGCGCTCACACTCGCGCAAGACGCCTTCGACGACACCGATCGCGATGACGGCCTCGACAGCCTCAACGACATCGTCTGGGCCATCCTCAACTCGCCCGAGTTGCCCGCCCAGGTCGACGCCGCCCTCAACGAGGCCAACCCCATCTACCCCCGCACCTGCGTGCTCGACAGCTTCCTCGGCTGCATCGTCCGCGTCGGCGTCGACTACCGCTACTTTGAGCTTCAAGGCCCCAACCCCTCCGCACTCACCCTCGTCGACGGCGGCCTGCAAATCAGCGTCGCACTGCGGGGCATCGAGGTCGGACTGCGCATCAACGGCACGTTCGGCACCTCCGGCGACATCAGCCTGAGCAACCTCGGCCTCACCATGACGCTCGACCTCTCGCTCGCCGGCGGCCGACCGCGCGTCGCCATCCGAAGCCTCGACCGAGTCGACGTCGGTAGCATCAACTCCGACTTCAGCGGCATCACGGGATTCGTCCTCGATATCGTCGTCGACATCTTCGAAGACGACATCCGAGACCTGCTCCGCGACACCATCCAAGACTTCATCGAGGACGCGATCAACGCCGTGCTCGACGACATCTTCTCCGGCCTCGACATCAGCAGCATCGGCGACGTCATCGAAGTGCCGCGACTCGACGGCTCTGGCGACATCCCCATCGGCTTCGGCATCCGCTTCTCGGCCATCAACGTGACGCCCATCCAGGCGCTGTTCGGCATCGGCACGCGCTTCAGCGCACCGATCACACACGCCGGCGACACCTTCGGCGCGGCCTACCCGCCCGGCCCGGTCATCGACGACCGTGCCGCCGAGCGCGCCGTCCGCGCCCAGCTGCACCTCGGCATGATCAACCAGCTGCTGCACACCCTCTGGCGCGCGTCGTTCTTCGACGCCACCCTCGGCGGAGACGCCGTCGGTGGCGTGCCGGCCGACGTCGGCGTCACGCTCTACGCCAACCTGCCCCCCGTGGCCGTCGGACGCGCAGACGGCGGCATCGAAATCCACTTCGGCGGACTCCGCGCGCAAGTCGCCTACCCGTCGCTGCTGCCCGAGCCCATCACCGTCAACGTCGGCGCCAAGATCTCCACCGGCGTCGACATCCTCGGCGACGACGAGCTCGACTTCCGCGACATCGAGCTCACGGAGTTCTACTTCGACCCGCTCGGCGCAACGCTCGAGAGCAGCACCACCGACGCCGTCAACGACTTCCTGGCCGACATCGTCCAGTCCCTGCTCGACGATGCGCTCAACTCGGCGCTGCCAAACTTCCCGATCCCCTCGTTCGAGCTCCCCGAGAGCGTGACCGACTTCGGGCTGCCCGGCGGTGTCTATCTCGGCATCCTCGAGCCCGTCCTCTCCTTCGACGAGCGGCACCTCACGCTGCAAGGCAACTTCGGTACCCGATGAAGCATCTTACCCAACGCCTGCTCGCGCTCGTCGCGATCGCCGCGCTCACCGCGTGTAACCCGAACAACGACGTCAAGCCCGGCGAGGAAGACACCGCGCTCCCCGACGTCACGCCCGACGTCGCCGACGTGGGCATGGACGCCCCCATCGAGGTGACCCCCGACGTCGCCCCCGACGTGCCCCCCGAGGTCGTCGAAGAAGTGTCGGACCCGCCGGAGCCCGAGCTGCTCATCGTCAAGATGGCGCCCGCCCGAGGCGTGTACTCCGTAGGCCAGCGCGTCACACCGACCGCGCTCATCTACGACCAGTACGCCGAAGAGATGGACGGCCTGGACGTGACCTGGCGCGTGGAGCCCGAGAACGCCGCGACCGACCTCGAGACCGGCTCGTTCACGCTCGACCGCGAAGGCGCCGTCACCTTCCGCGGATGCACCCCGCTCAACGAGGACGGCACGCTCAACCTGTGTGGCGTCCGTGAGATCATCGTCGACGCCGGCGCACCCACCATCGAGATCTTCACCCCGCAGCCGGGCGAGGAGCTCGTCTCCGCGGAGCACCGCGTCGTCACCGTCACCGGGCGCGCCACCGACACCAACGGCACCGTGCGCGTGTACGTGGCCGGCGAGCGCGCTGTCCTCGACTCCTACGGCAACTTCAGCGTCGACTTCCGCCCCACGTACGGCATCAACCACGTCCCCGTGGTCGCTTCGGACGGCCTGCACTCCAGCAGCACCAAGCGCGCCGTCGACTTCATGTGGGCCCCCTACTACCACCCGGTCGAGACCGACCCGATCACCGGCAACATCAACGGCAGCTACCCCCAGGGCCTGCTGCTCAGCCTCAACCAGCGCTACCTCGACGGCGACGTGACCATCGTCATCGACCCCGAGAACCCCATCCTCACCACCGAGGACATCGCCGGACTGCTCGAGTTCGTCATCAGCGAAGTCGACATCATGTCCTTCATCGGCACCGACCCGATCGCCGACAGCGAGTCCTTCGCCCTGACCATCCCGTCCGCCACGCTCGGCGACCCCGACGTCGACATCCGCGTGACCAACGACGGCCTCGAGATCTTCATCGGCATCCCCGGCCTGTACGTGAACACCGAGGGCAACCTGACACTGAGCGAGAAGTACTCGCTCAACGGCGCGATCGGGCTCTCGGCCTCCGCCCTCATCGACCTCGTCATCCACAAAGACTCCGCCGAAGAGCCCCTGGTCGTCGAAGCCCGCTCCATCGAGATCGCCCTGGAAGACGCCCGCGGTGAGTTCGAAGCCGACGAGATCAACGCCGTGCTCGAGCTCGCCGAAGGACTGCTGTTCGGCACCCTCGAAGGCCTCGTCTTGCAGGCCCTCGAAGACGCCTTCCTGGCCGACCTGCCGCTCATCCTGGCCGACGCGCTCGGCTCCATCGAGGGCTCCATCATCAACGAGACCATCGACCTGGACCTGGGCCTCGGCGGCCCGCCGATCGCCATGTCGCTCGCCGCGCAGCTCGAGTCCATCGTGCCCGAGGCGCGCTCCGCCCTCGTCGTCGACTTCGGCTTCAACGTGAGCACCACCGTCCCGCCCGCGTACCCCACGTCGCGCGGCATCGCCATGAACTACCCCTTCGACGCCGAGCCCCCGCTGTTCTCGTCCAGCCGCGTGCAGATCGCCGCCCGCGTCCCGATGCTCAACGGCATCCTGCACACGCTCTGGAACTCCGGCCTGCTCAACATCGACGCCACCGAGGTGCTGCCCGACGCCGTGTCCTTCCTGCTCGAAGGCGCCACCGTCACCGGCCGCATGCCGCCTCATCTGACAGCCACCCGACCGGACACGCTCGACTACCAGTTCGTGCTCACCGTCGGCCAAATGGAGATGGAGATCTGGAAGGGCGACAAGCGCGACTTCATCGGCATCAACCTGCACGTGGGCGTGAGCCTCGAGATCATCGACAACCAACTCAACGTGGTCGTGCAGACCGAGCCGCAGGTCACCATGTGGCTCATCGACACCCTCGGCGAAGAGACCATCTTCCCCGACGTGAGCGCGCTGCAAAGCCTGTTCGTCAGCATCCTCTGGCCCATGCTCACCGAGCAACTCGAGACCGGGCTGACCATCGACCTGCCCGAGATCGACCTCTCCAGCATCGGCGACTTGGCCCCCCGCCTGTCGGACCTCACCCTGAACTTGGTCCTCGACAACCCGATCGAAATTCGCGAGGGCTACTTCGTCATCGACGGCGCCTTCGAGGGTGTCGCGGACCTCTCCGAGTAGCCCCAGCGCGTACATGACCCGATTCGTCTTCGCCATCGCCTTCGCCGCCAGCCTCACTCTGACCGCCAGCGACGCGGGAGCGACAGACGGCGGGTTCCCCGGCAATACGCCCGGCGCGTCCAGCACCGCCGCCCCTTCCCAGTTCGAAGCGGCCGGCGGTGAAGAGCTGCTCGCGCAGCGACGCCGGCGTGAACGCGGCAACACCGCCGCGCAGCAAGCCACCGTCTCCGCGCACACGTACGGCAGCGACCCGTGGCACCTGACCGGCCAGCCCGTCCGCGGCCCCGGCGACGCCCTCGTGACCATCGTCGAGTTCAGCGACTTCCAATGCCCGTTCTGCACCCGCGGCGCGCAAGTCATCGACAGCCTGCTCTCGAGCGACGAGTTCGCGCCGAGCATCCGCGTGGTCTTCATGCAGTACCCGCTGCCCTTCCACGATCACGCCTACGTGGCCGCGCAAGCCTCCCTCGCGGCCCACGCCCAGGGCGCGTTCTGGCCCATGCACGACCTGCTGTTCGAGAACCAACACGCGCTCACCCGCAGTGACCTCATCGGCTACGCGACGCAGCTCGGCCTCGACGTCGACGCGTTCACCACCGCGCTCGACGAAGAGGAGTTCTTCGCGCGCGTCGACCAGCACATGCTCGTCGGCGCAGACCTGGGCGTCCGCGGGACCCCGAGCTTCATGATCAACGGCCAGATCGTGGTGGGAGCGCAGCCGCGCCAGGCCTTCGAGACCGTCATCCGACAAGAGCGCGAGCTGATGCTTGAGCTCATCGCCGGCGGAATGACCCGAGACGAGGCGTACAACGTCCGCGTCCAGGCCGGCCTCGACGCGACCGCGGCCGCCGCTGCGCCCACGACCCCCACCCCCGAACCCGACCTCGAGCAGCCGGTGTACGTGGACCTGACCGGCCGCCCGTCGCAAGGACCGGCCGACGCGCCCATCGTCCTCATCGAGTTCGGCGAATACGAGTGCCCTTACACGAGCCGTGCCGAGGCCACGATTTTGGCGCTCATGGAAGAGTACCCCGACCAGATTCGCCGCGTATGGGTCAACTTCCCGCTCGCGTTCCACAGCAACGCCGAGCCCGCCGCGTTGGCCGCCATCGCCGCGCACGAGCAAGGCCTGTTCTGGCCCCTCCACATGGTCATGGTCGAGCACCCCACGGCCCTCTCGGAGAGCGACATCCGCAGCTACGCAGCGTTGGCCGGCGTCGACCTCGCGTTCTGGGAGCCCGGCGCGCCGTCGGCCGACCAGCAAGCCCGCATGGAGCTCGACGTCGTCACCGCCGAGAACGTCCTCGTCCGGGGCACCCCCACCTTCCTGATCAACGGCCGCCGCGTGCAAGGCGCACAGCCCATCGAAGCGTTCCGCACCGCCGTCGACGCAGCCCTCGCAGAGGCCCAGCCCCACCTCGACGCCGGCGTAGCGCCCGCAGAGATCTACGAGACTGTGCTGCGCGACGCGCCGAGCTCCATCCGGATGATGGAGTAGGCTCGCGCTCAGGAGCGATGGTCAACCAGACGCAATTGGCGTCGAATTGACCGAGGGTTCCGTCCGGTTCCATTGGGCGGGTTGAAGCCGGTCCTTCGACTGCGCTCA
>CBDUJZ010000038.1:0-36968 GCA_965367675.1 uncultured Myxococcales bacterium
CCGGCACTGCCTGAGTCCGGCTCACGCGAGACCGGCACTGCCTTAGTCCGGCTCACGCGAGACAGGCACTGCCTAGTCCGGCTCACGCGAGACCGGCACTGCCTTAGTCCGGGCTCACGCTAGACCGGCACTTCGATCTGGGCGACGAGCTCTTGCAGGAGTCCTTCGGCGGCGCGGCGGGAGGAGCCGACTACCTGCTCGCCGGCGCCGAGCGACACGCGGTGAGAGAGGACGGGGACGATCATGGCTTTGACGTCGTCCGGGCGGCAGTAGTTACGGCCATTCACGAGGGCGTAGGCCTTGCAGGCGCGCATGAGCGCGAGGGCGCCGCGGGTCGACACGCCGGTGGAGAGTCGGGCGGTGGCGCGCGTCGCCTCGACCACGTCCATGATGTAGTCGGCGAGTGATTCGTCGAACCGCACGGCGTCTACATAGGCTTGGAGGGCGAGTACATCGCCGGGGCCGAGCACCGGCTGCAGCGCGTCGATGGGCTCGAGGCCGCCGCGGTCAATCAGAATCGAGCGCTCGACTTCGCGGTTGGGGTAGCCGACCGAGATGCGCATCAAGAAGCGGTCGAGCTGCGACTCCGGCAGCGGGTACGTGCCGTGGGATTCGAGCGGGTTCTGGGTCGCGATGACCAGGAACGGCGCTTCGAGTTCGTGGGTGGTGTCGTCGATGGACACCTGCCGCTCGGACATGGCCTCCAGCAGCGACGACTGGGTACGCGGCGCGGTGCGGTTGATCTCGTCGGCGAGCACCACGTTGGCGAAGATCGGTCCCGGCTTGAGCGTGAACTTGCTCAGCTTCTGGTCGAACACGTTCACGCCGATGATGTCGGCGGGCAACAGGTCGCTGGTGAACTGTACACGTGAAAACCGCAGACCGACGGAGACCGCAAGCGCCCGTGCCAACAACGTTTTTCCGACACCGGGCACATCCTCCACGAGCAGGTGCCCGTTCGCGAGCAGGCACGTCACGGCGAGCTCCACGGCCGGCCGTTTTCCGCGGAACACGCCCTCTACGTTATCAATGAGGCGGCTGATCGCCTTGGCGGCGTCGAGGGGCGGAGCGGCGGCGGCCTGTTGCATCGGAACGTCGGGGAGCCAGAGGTGATGGAGGCGTCGCGGAACGCGCCAGCGCGCTCGAATCGACATCTCCGGACAGTGTACCGCGAATCCCGGCTCGGGTCTGCGCTGTTGTCCGACGCCGGCCCCAAGTCACCACGGGCGGCGCTCGCGGCCTATCTCGTCGAGGGAGATTCGCCGGGGCCTGTCGTCAAATCCCAGGCCTCATCGCTCGCGTCGGTACCGTCGAAGCCCAGCAGGCGCCCTTTACCGTCCACCTCCGTCTCGATGTACACAGGTCGTTTCCAGATGCGATGCAGGTTCCGCAACACCTCGGCCGCGTAATCCAACCGGATGGGCTCACCCAAGAAGCGGTGCGAGAGCAGCAGCTCGGCGCGGTTGCGGAAGTTCGCGTCTTTGACGTCGATCATCGGCTGCCCAAAGTTGGTGATCGAGTCGAGCAGTTTGCGCTTCACGTCTTGAAACTCGCGGCTGCTGATCTCCCATTGTTTGGCCCTCGGGTTGTAGCCAAATGTGTACAGCTGCTGGCGCTCGACGAACTCGCGGGTCAAGAATTCATCGAGGAACGTCACGTCGTTGTACAGCTTACGCACTTGGAAGATCTTGTCGTTTCCTTGGCCGAGCTGTTTGTCCCACGCTTCGCGCTCGTTCATGTGGGTGCAATCCTCCCACTCTCGGCCAAACATGCCGCGGTCCCAGCGCTCTTCGATGTCGCGCCAAAGCTCGATGCCGAGCTTGTATGGGTTGAGCCGACCGGGGGCGGTGGCGAGGATGCCGGAGTGTGCGTCGCAGAAGTCGATCACCTCGCTGGAGCGCAGCGCCTTCTGCGTCAGAATCTTGGCGTGCCAGTAACTGGCCCAACCCTCGTTCATGATCTTGGTCATGCCCTGCGGCGCAAAGTAGTACGCCTCCTCGCGGATGATGTGCAAAATCTCCAGTTCCCAGCCCTCAAGCGGGGCGTTTTGCATCAGGAACAACAACACATCGCGCTGTGGGTTCTGCGGAAACTTGGCCTTCTGCTCCTCGATCTCCTTGAGCCGCCGCTCACGTTCGCGGGCCAGGTACTCCGGCGGGTTGATGAACCCGTCCATATAGCTGCGCGTGGTGGGCAGCTTGTGGTCTGAGAGCTCGCGCGCGCTCGGAAAGTCGCCGGTCTCCATCGGCTCCGGGCGCTCGATGTACGGAGACTGCACGTCGATCAGGTTGTCGACGCTCAAGCATGTGTCGATGAACGCCTCGACCTTCTCGATACCCAACTTGTCGATGAGCCGCCGCACGCGGGTGCCATGATTGGCCATCTGGTCGACCATCTTTCGATTGGTCTTCGAGAAGAAGTAGTTGTTCTTAAAGAAGTCGACGTGCCCGTAGACGTGCGCGATGACCGTCTTCTGGTCCACGATCCGGTTGCCCTCCAACAGGTACGCGTACGCCGGGTCGGTGTTGATGACCATCTCGTAGATCTTGGACAGCCCGTACTCGTAGCTCTTGGAGAGCTGCTCGTACTCCATGCCGAACCGCCAGTGCGGGTAGCGGGTCGGGAAGCCGCCGAACGCCGCGATCTCGTTGAGCCGGTCGTAGTCGACGATCTCAAAGATGGTCTCGAAGAAATCCAGCCCGTAGCCCTCGGCGAAGCCCTGGATTTGCTCTTTGATCTCCCACAGTTCTTGGGTCAGCGTCATGCGTTAGAGCCCTTTTCCGAGGAAGTCTTTGATGGAGTCGTAGATCATGTCGCGGTTGCGAATCTCCGACAGCGCGATGCGCTCCTCACCGGCGAAGTTCGCTTGCAAGTCCTTGAGAAACTGACCGGAGCCGTACGGGCTATCGACCTGTCCGTAACAGAACATATTCGACGCCGGCAGGATGTCGTTTCGTAACAACGACATGCACTTCTCCGTGTCATCGGTGGACCAGTTGTCACCGTCTGAGAAGTGAAACGGGTACACGTTCCATTCACCGATCGGGTAGTGGCGCTTCATGAGATCTAGGCACACATTGTATGCGCTGGAGATCATCGTCCCGCCGGACTCGCGGGTGTGGAAAAACGTGTCTCTATCGACCTCGCGCGCGGTCGCGTCATGGATGATGTACCGAGACTCGATGCCTTTGTATTGTGCGCGCAGCCAGGTATCGAGCCAGAACGACTCCATGCGCACGATCTCCTTCTGCTCGTCTCCCATCGAGCCCGACACATCCATCATGTAGATGATGACGGCCTGGGTGACGGGCTGGGTGTCCACCGACCACGACCGGTACCGGCGGTCTTCTCGGCGCGGCACCACCACAGGGTTGTCGCCGTCGTACTCCCCGGCCGCGATCATCCGCTGAATGGCCTCCTTGTAGGTGCGTTTGAAGTTCTTGAGCGACTCCGGTCCCACCGGGCGGACGCCGCTGTAGCGCACGCTGCTGGTGGCGATGTTCTTGGCGCCCTTGGGCTCGATCCGCGGCAGCTCAAGCTCTTCGGCCATGATCTCGGCGAGCTCATCGAGCGACACCTCGTGCTCAAGCTCCTTGGCGCCCTCGTCCTGGCCCGCTTCGCCGGCGCCGGGCTCTCCGTCGCCCTCTCCGATGGCGTCACCGACGTCGCCGGCGCCCTGCCCTACACCGTTGCCGCCACCCTCCGCCGAGCCCAGCCGAAAGCGCGGGATATCAATGCGAGAGATCGGAATCTTAACGGTCTTTCCGCCCTGCCGACCGATGAGGTCGCTGTTGGACATGTACTTTCGTAAGTCGCGCTTGATGCGACCACGTACAATTTCGCGAAAGCGGCTGTGGTCCTGGCGAATCTTCACGCGTGTACACCGGGGAAAGAGGCTGGGCGGGGGCCGGGGCGGGGCGCTACGACCCGCAAGCGCGGCGATGCGCTATGACTGCTGTTTGGAGTCTCCGCGGGCGAAAATGGAGGCCACGTAGTTGAGCACGTCGGTGGCGGACTCTTCGTTGTAGCCGTACTTACGAATCATGCGCTCTTTGACGATGTCGATCTTGGCCTGGGTCTCCTTGTCGACCACGTTCGACACGAGGCTGGTGAGCTTGATCGAGTCCTTCTGATCTTCGAATAGCTTCTTCTCGAGCGCTTTGCGCAGCCGGTCGTTGGTAGCGTAGTCGAACTGCTCTCCCTCGATCGCCAAGGCACCGATATAGTTCATGATTTCGCGTCGGAAGTCATCCTTTCGGCTCTCTGGGATCTCGATTTTCTCCTCGATGGAGCGCATGAGTCGCTCGTCGGCCTCCTCGTATTGGCCGGTGTACTTGTTACGGACCTTCTCGCCTTGGGTGTACGCCTTGATGTTGTCGATGTAGTTTCCGCACAGCTTGGCGATGGCGTCTTCATCGGCAGAGATGCAGCTCCGGACCTCGTCTTTCACGATGTCCTCGTACTCGCTGCGGACCTCCGCCAGCAGCGTTGCATAGCGCTTCCGGTCCTCCTCGTTGGTGATGAGCGAGTGGTTGTTCAGTCCGGACTCGACCTCGTTGAGCAGGATGAAAGGGTTGATCATGCCCTCTGCTTTTTCCGACACGAGGGCATTGGAAATCTTGTCTTGGATGTAGCGCGGCGAGATTCCAAACATGCCCTCATTGTTGGTCTCTTTGCGGAGCTCTTTGACGTTGTCCTGTGTGTATCCAGTTACGGTTTTCCCATCGTACAACTTGAGCTTTTGCATAAGGGTCAGGTCGTGCTTCTTGGGCGGCTCAAGCCGTGTGAGCACGGACCACATGGCGACCATCTCGAGGGTGTGCGGGGCCACGTGCCGGCCCACGCGCTCAGCGGTGTACTCCTTGGCGTAGATCTTGGTCTCCTCCTGGAACCGCGTGATGTACGGGATATCGATCTTGATGGTCCGGTCGCGGAGCGCCTCCATGAACTCGTTGCTGAGCAGCTTCTTGTACTCGGGCTCGTTGGTGTGCCCGATGATGACCTCGTCGATGTCCGTCTGTGCGAACTTCTTGGGCTTGATCTTGCGCTCTTGGGTGGCGCCGAGCAGGTCGTACAAGAAGGCGACGTCGAGCTTCAGGATCTCGATGAACTCGATGATGCCGCGGTTGGCGACGTTGAACTCGCCGTCGAAGTTGAACGCGCGCGGGTCGGAGTCGGAGCCGTAGATGGCGATCTTACGGTAGTTGATGTCGCCGGTGAGCTCGGTGGAGTCCTGGTTCTTCTCGTCCTTGGGCTGGAAGGTGCCGATGCCGACGCGGTCCTTCTCGGAGAGCAGCAGACGGCGCACGCGGATGTGCTGCATGACCTGGGTCCAGTCGCCCTCGTAGTGCGCCATCAGCTCTTTGAAGATGTGGCGGCTGGCGGGGTCGAGGTCGCCGCGAATCCGGCGGATGTGGGGGTTGTCACCGAGCCCGAGCTCCACGTAGGCCTGCTCGCGCCACTCTTCGGGGATGAGCTTGAGGGGCTCCTCGTGCATGGGGCTGGGGAAACGCGCGTCGCCGCCGGAGATGTGTTGCAGCTCTTCGGGCAGGCACCACACGAAGGTGTACATGCGGCCTTCGTCGGTGCGGCTGTACTCCTCGATGCCACGCTTCATGAGCCGCGCGATGGTCGATTTGGCGGAGCCGACGGGGCCGTGCAGCAGGATGATGCGCTTCTCAGCGCCCAGCTCCTCGGCGGCCGAGCGGATCACGTTGACGAGGCGCATGAGCGGGATATCGAGTCCAAACACAGCGTCGCGTCCGCCGTGCTTCTCGTCGCTGAAGAAGTCGTACCGGACGATCTTCTTCTTGTTGTCGATGTACTCCGAGCGGCCGTACGACAGGATCATGTCGTACATGCGTTTGTAGGCGGTTCGGACGACCCGTGGGTCCTCGCGCACGATGTCGAGATAGTCGTCGAACGAGCCCTCCCAATGCAGCTCCCGGTAGACATCTACGTTCTGCAGTTTGACGAGCTTCTGAAGGAGCGATGCGCTCTTCGCCATGAGACTTTCCGGGTGTGTTCAGGAAGGCTTCGACATGGCGGACCACGTCGAATCGCGGGGTCGGTACGTGTTTAGTGTAACGCTCTCTGAGAACGACGAAAGGCCGCGGTGAGAATTCACCTGCGGCCTTTGGGAGTTGCGCGCCCCCGTGGACGTGCGTTCGATTCGCTGAGCAGCGCGGGGTTACCTGCGCGGTTTCAGGCGATGTATTTTTAGGACTTCAGGAACGAGAACACGCCCTTCTTGGCGCCACCGGCCTCGCCGAGCGGCTTGGCGGCGGCGACCTTCTGCGCGAGCTCAACGAAGGCCTGCGCGACGGGGCTGTCGGGGGCAGCCGCGACGATCGGGCGGCCGTTGTCTCCGCCTTCGCGGACGCCGGTGTCGAGCGGGATGGAGCCGAGGAACTCGACCTCAAGACGGGCGGCTTCGCGCTCGCCGCCGCCGGTGCCGAAGATCGGGATCTTGCTGTGGCTCTCGAGGGCCTTGGCGATGGCGACCTTGGAGGCGCTGTCCGGGAGGTTGTCGAGGGCGGCTTGGACCTCGGCGGTGCCGGGCCACTCAAACCACGCCATGTTCTCGACGATGCCGAGCACGTCGACGTTGAGCGTGTTGAACATGCGGAGGCCGCGGGCGGCGTCGATGAGGGCCAGGTCGGACGGGGTGGTCACGACGACGGCGCCGTCGACGGGCACGGTCTGGGCGAGGCTGAGCTGGGCGTCGCCGGTGCCGGGAGGCATGTCGACGATGAGGTAGTCCACGCCCTCCCAGTCCACGTCCTGGAGGAACTGGCGGATGATGCCGGTGACGATCGGTCCGCGCCAGATGACGGGGGTGTCCTCATCCATGAGGAAGCCGAGCGACATGAGCTTGAGGCCTTGGGCTTCGACGGGCGTGATGCGCTTGTCGAGCACGCTGGGCCGCTCGTTGATGCCGAGCAGGATGGGCAGGCTGGGGCCGTACACGTCGATGTCGAGCAGGCCGACGTTGAAGCCGAGTCGCTTGAGCGCGAGCGCGAGGTTCACGGAGACGGTGGATTTGCCGACGCCGCCCTTGCCAGAGGCGACAGCGATGACACGACCGACGCCGCGGAGGGAGGCCGGCTGTGCGGCCGGCGTGTGGGGTGCGGACGCGGCAGGCTTGGGCTCCGGGGAGGCCGTCGCCGCGCGCATCTCTTCCATCTCGGCGGCTTCTGCAGCGGCCGCTTCGGCCTCGGCTTTGGCCTTCTCGGCGGCCGGGTCGAAGCCCTCGAAGTAGCCGCGGACGCGTGCTTCTTTGATGCCCTCGATGGCGCTCACCGCGTCGGTGACGGCGTCTTCGACGTCCCAGCGGTGGTTCTTGTCGTAGCCCTTGGGGTACCGCAGGTTGATGTCCGCGATTCCGTTGGCGATTTCGACCTCTTCGAGCATATGAGCGTCGAGCAGGCTTTTGTTGGTCGCCGGCTCTACGATCGCGCTCACGGCGTCAATGATGAGGCCTTTCAGTTCAAACTCGTCTGCCATCGGATTCTCGTCGGTGTCGCGTTGCGGGGATGCTGGACGCGGGGGTGCCCAGCTGCTGGACGCGTTGGCGTCCGGCGCGTGTCTAAAGACGTGCGCGCGCGAGGGCAAGGGGCGCGTGCGGCGATCGTCGAAAGGTGGGGGTCGCGGTGCTAGCGGCGACCGGCGCAGCGCATCTTGTTTCCGCCGCTTCCGTAGCGCGGGTCACCGCCGTCGCCGCTGTTGTTATCGCCCTGCTCTCCGCTCGTGGGCACGCCCTGAACCTCGGGCTGCTGCTGAACCTCGGCGGTGTCGACCGTAGTGGGCGCGGGCGCGGGCATCGCTTCGACGGGTGCCTCGCCGCTGCCCTCAACCGGCTCGACCATGCGGGCGTTCCGCGCGGGCGCTTCTTCGACCACGGCGCGGCTTTGTGCGAACGCGGAGCCGCTGGCGGTGATAACAAGGAAAGCGAGAGCGGTCTGAAGGAGGAGCTTCATGCGGAACCTTTGGGTCGCAAGGGGTCGGGCCCGTCCGAGGAGCAAGCGCGCCACGCGGCGCGGCTGACGACGGGCCGCGCCACCGTAGGGGAGCGAGGCGGAGGCAGCAATACCCGAGCAGGCGCGCGACGCCGACGCTCAGCGCGACCGCGACGCCCCGTTGCGAGCGACCGCACATCGTGCCACTGCTGGGCCGCCTTCCCCCTCAGACGAGCACCCTCATGGGCCAACGCTACGACGCGATCTCGGACACCCACCGTACGTTCATCGAGCAACAGAAGCTGTTCTTCGTGGGAACGGCCGACGTCGACGGGCGGGTCAATATTTCGCCGAAGGGCATGGACTCGCTGCGGGTGCTGGGGCCGAATCGGGTCATCTGGCTAAACGTGACGGGCAGCGGAAACGAGACCGCCGCGCATGTGGAGGCGGTGCCGCGCATGACGATCATGTTCGCCGCTTTCGAGGGGGCACCGAACATCATGCGGCTGTACGGAACGCCACGCGCGGTGCACCGAAACGATGCGGACTGGGCGGAGCTGACCGCGCTGCTCCCGGACATCCCGGGCGCGCGCCAAGTGTTTGATCTCCATGTGGATTTGGTTCAGACGTCGTGCGGGATGGCGGTACCGTTGTACGAGTACAAAGCGGACCGCGAGCTGCTTCGGAAGTGGGCCACACGGCAGGGTCCCGAGGGGCTGGATGCGTACCGTGAGCAGAAGAACCAGCACACGTTGGACGGCAAGCCGACGGGGATCCTGGCGAAGACCACGTAGGCAAATTGTAAGACCGGCGATTGTCCTCGTCTGCGGAGCGTGCTTTGGTGGCGGCCTTCCTTCACGTATGGCCTCTCGATGTTAAAGTTTGCCCCCACATCCGTTCTATTCTTGGCGGCGACGCTGCTGCTCGCCTGTGGCGACGATGACACCCCGCAGTTGTTCCCCGACGCTGGCGACGCTGCCGATACGGTGGAGGCTGACACCGCCGATGCGGTCGAAGGTGACACATCCGTTGACGTCGCGGATCCCGATGTCACGGACCCGGACGTAGGCACGGACACGGTCGACCCGGACGTGGCGGACGACGCGGCTGACGACACCGCGGAGGACGCCGACGTGACCATTTTGTGCGATGCGGGCTTGGAGTGGAACGGCACCGAGTGTGTCGCGATCAACGAGTGTCAGGTGTACGAGCCGTTCGCGTTCGCGAAGACGGACGGTGGCGACGAGCAGGACTGCATCACCGCTGACGTGTGTCTGACGCGCGGCAACAACGGCACGATCTTCAACGCGGTGACGGAGACGGAGCCGGCCGCTGGTGGTTGCGATTCAACGAGCCCCGCGGGCGTGGTGTGGGCGCAGGGGCCCTGCTTCGGCAATACGAATGAGTTTGGCGCTGGGTTCGCGAAAGCGACGGAGTGCTCGCCGGCGAGCGCCGTGGGCCGCACGATGTGCATGCGCTTGGTAGATAGCGACATCGCGTACGACGTGGAGTTCAGCGGGTTCACGGGCGGCGGCGGCGGCGGCGGTTTCGCTTACACGCGCACGCTCGCGCACGGCGGCCCTTGCGCGTCCGGCGCGGACTGCTCGTTCGACGACGACACGGTCGACTGCACCTGCGGCGAGGGCTCGGTGGGAGACGGGTTCAGCGAATGCGAGCCCCTGTTCGGTTGCGCCGACAGCCCCTGCAACGAGGACGCGACGTGCACGCCGGACGGCCGGGACGCCGTCATCTGCACCTGTAACGACGGTCTCGTGGGCGACGGATACCAGTGCTTTGTGGAAGAGACCGGCTGCGAGACCGAGTGTGGCGAGACGGAGTACTGCTTGATGGATGCCGTCCTGTATTGCGGCTGCCTGACCGGGTACCGCCACGACGACGACGATCTGTGTGTCGACAAGGACGAGTGTGCCGAGTTCAACGACAACTGCGGAGACCTAGAATACTGCGTGAACACGCCGGGCTCGCACCGCTGCGAGTGCAACGAAGGGTTCGAGCGTGTGGAAGTCGACGGCGATTCGGAGTGCGTCGACATCGACGAGTGTGCCGACGCGCCGTGCGACGCCTCGGCGGAGTGCGCGAACACGCCGGGCGGTTACGCATGCGTTTGTCCGGATGGCCAGGCGCTGAACCGCGCAGGCGTGTGCACGGGGGTCGACGCGTGTGCCGACACGGGCGCGGTGGTGTCGATCAACTTCGAGGGGGGTGATGCGGCGGACTGCATCACGGAGTCGGTGTGCTTGGCGCGAACCTATCGCGGAGGACCGTTCATCAACCTGCTGTTCGAAGACGAAGCGGCGGGCGGCTGGGACGGCGACGTGTCGGCGGTTCCGACTGGCACCGAGTGGGCATGGGGTCCATGCGCTCCGGGACTGACGTTCTCCACGCTCTCCCACTTGGTATCCGGCGAGGCGAGCGATCTCATGCCCGACGGTGAGTTCTGCATGCGGACGAAGGCCGAGGGCCGCATGTTCGATATTCAGATGTCGCTGTGGGCCAGCGACGAGGTGGGCGCGTTCGCCTACGAGCGGCGCGAGTACTTCGGCGGTTGTATCGGCGACGCGGTGTGCAGCGACCTGGACGGCGGATTCGAGTGCACGTGCCCGGCGGGCCAGGAGTACGCCGAGGACCGCGGCTGCGTGAGCGCGAGCGTTTGCACGGGCAGCACCTGTGGCACGGGCGGCGTTTGTGTTCCCGGCACGGACTCGTTCACCTGCGTGTGCGAACCCACCTTCACGTTCACGCAGTCGGACGCAGGCACCGAGGAGGACTGCATCTCGGAGAGCGTGTGTCTGACGCGCGGCGATTCGCGGAACCTGTACAACAGCGTGGCCGAGGACGACAGCAGGGAACGGTGCCGCTCGTTGGCGCCCACGGGAACCCTCTGGGCGAACGCGCCGTGCGATGAGGCGACCGACTTCAACCTGTTCACGACCTTTACCAACTGCGGCCCGGACAGCGTGCTCGGCGAGCCTTCTTGCCTCTACATTCCGGCGGACGGCGTGTACGTCGACATCATGTTTACGTACTGGAACTTGAGCAACCGCGGCTTCGAATACCAGCGCTCGCGCGTGTTCCACGACGCAGCCTGCGACGGCGACTAGACAGATCGCGGCCGCACGCCACAACGCGCTGCGTGCCTTCTTGCAGTTGACGGAATGTCGGCGCGCGCTACACTGTTGGACGTAGCGTGCGCGGACCTCGGACGGCCGCGCCCCACTCCAGGTGCCATGTACTATCGCCTCCTCCATCTGACCCTCGTGCTGACCGTGGTCGCGAGCTCGCTGCTCGCTGGCGTGCCGTGCTTCTGCGCGGAGATGCTCACGGGGCCGGTCGAGGTGGTGGACGAGGAAGGCGACGCGCACGATTGCTGCGCCGGCTATGTGGCCGAAGAGGCGCCTGAGCCGGACTGCCCGCAATGTGCTTCCGGCACGTGCGACGAGATGGCGAGCATGACGAGCGAGGCCCAGCCGATGGCGCCGCTGTTCGTCCCCTCGGGTGTCCCGGCGTTCACGCTGGCGCACGCGTCGGGTCCCCCGATGTTGCCGGTGTCGCTGCAAGGACCGCCGCCCCCACCGCGGGTGGCGAGCGTAGGAGTAGTGCGTCCAGCGCAGGATACGTACGCCTTGAACCGGGTGATTCGCTGTTGAGAACCGGGCGTCGCGGAGCTGTCTCCGCGTCGCCGAAGAATCGCTAAGATTCCGTTTCACAACAGCTTTTCGGACCTAACATGCCCACTCATCACTCCGGTGATGCTGTGCCTCGTGTTCCGAGTCGTGCGCTGCTCGTTTGCCTGCTCACCGCCTTCGCCTTGATGGCGCGGACGGCAGAGGCGAGCGAAAGCGATGCGATTCCTATGGACACGTTGGTGCAACTCGCACTGACCGACAATCCACGCCTCCGCGCCCTGTTTGAAGACTGGGAGGTGACGTTCGCCCGAGCCTCTGCGGCGCGCAATCAGATGCCGCAGCCGCGGGTCACGTACACCGCGTACCTGCAGGCCGTGCAGACGCGGGAGGGCGCCATGCGACACCAGTTTATGCTGTCGCAGACCTTCCCGTGGTTCCGCGCCCTGCGCGACGCTGCGGACCCGTTCGCCGATGACGCCGCCGCCCTCGCCGCGCAGTTTGACGCCGCTACGCTCGAGGTGGTGTACGCGGTGCGCTTGGCGGGCGTGGAGCTCGCGCGGCTCGACGCCTTGCGCGCGCTGATGGTCGAGAAGCTGAGCATTTACAACGACATGCTCACCCACCTGGAGGCGGTCATGGCGTACAGCCCGGTGGAGCATGGCGACGTGCTGCGCACCGCGTTGATGGTCGACGTGGCGCACGACGCGATCGCGCGGCTCGACGCCCAACGCGACGCCGAACTCGCGCGGTTGGCGGGGCTCACACGGGTGCCGAACGAAGGATTCGATGTGGTGCGCCCGGCGCTGGATTCGATGACGGGCCCGTGGGAGGAGCAAAGCCCCGACAGAGACAGCGTAGTCACCGCGATGGAGGCGAACCACCCGGTGTTCCGTGTGTTCTCCGCCCGCACCCACGCGGCGATCGAGCGGGCGGAGGCGGCGAACAACGCGCGGCTCCCCGAGCCGACGGTGTCGGTGGGTTGGACTGTCATCAACGCGCTCGATGGCTCCAGCGCGATGGGCGAGACGCAGGGCCGAGACGCCGTGACGGTGAGCCTCTCGATGCCCATCCCCGTGTTCCGACGGCAGTTTGGTGCGGCCACAGAGGCGGCGCTCGCGGTGGGCGATCGGAACGCCGCGGACGCCGAGTCGCAGCGCTGGGCGATGGTGGCGCAGATCGACGCGGCATTGGTCCGAATGGCCGACGCCCGCGGTCAGATCGAGCGCCTGCAGCGGGATCTGCTGCCGGCGGTTCGCGACGTCACGGACCACTACCGCATCGCGCTCACGCACGGCGACGCGACACACACCGACCTGCTGCTCGCGCTGGAGCAAGAGGTCGATTTGGCGACATCGATGATCGAATCTCAAGCGACCCTCGCGCGCGACACGCTGCTGTTGCTCACGCTGATGGCGAGCGACGTGCCCGCACGGGCCGACGACGCGCCCCTGCAAATCGACACCTACGGGGAAGACCATGAGTAACGCCCAAACGGACGCGAAGACGCGGATGATTCAATGGCTGCGCAAGGCCGGCCTGCTGGTGCTCGTGCTCGCCGGATTGCTGTTCGCCTACAAAATCGGGCAGCGCTCGGCGCCAGAGCCGGTGTCCTCGGCGGAGCCCGCGAGCATGCCGACAAGCATGGCCACCGCGGGCGACGAACACGGCGACCACGCCGGGCATGAGGCCGAGGCGCCGAGCGAATTCGTATGCCCGATGCACCCGCAGATTCGACAATCCGAGGAGGGAACGTGCCCGATCTGCCACATGGACTTGGTGCCGGTGCAGACCGACAGCGGCGGCGGTGACGGCGTCTCGCTGACGCTCTCGGACCACGCCGCGGCGCTCGCGCACGTGCGCATCTCTCCGGTGGAACGCATGCCGCTCGAGCGCGAGATTCGCGTGTTTGGTCGCGTGGGCACCAATGAGCTCGGCGAGGCGAATATCACAGCGTGGACCGCCGGCCGCATCGACCGCCTGTACGTGCAGACGACCGGCGAGACCGTGCGGCGCGGACAGCGGCTGGCACGGGTGTACAGCCCCGAGCTCGTGGTCGCGCAGGAGACGCTCATCCACGCGCGGCACATCCAGGCCAGCGCAACGGAAGCCGAGAGCAACACGCGCGGTCGGGCCGCCGCGGCGACCGTCTCGGCTGCCATGGCGGAGCTGCGACTGTTCGGCATCTCGGACCGGCAAATCGAAGACCTGGTCGGCGACGGCGAGGCCGATGAGTACGTGCACATTTACGCACCGGCGGACGGCACCGTGCTCCGCCGCATGGTGTCGGAGGGCGACTACGTTAGCCAGGGCACGCCCATCGTGGCGCTCGCCGACCTGGACGATGTTTGGGTGCAGCTTGAGCTGTACGAGCGCGACCTGTCGCACGTGTCCGTGGGCGCTCCGGTGCACATGCGCGTGCGCGGCGGCGGGGAGTTCGAGGGCGAGGTCGCGTTCATCGACCCCGTACTCGACCCGTTGCGGCGCATCGCGCGGGCGCGGGTCGTGGTGCCCAACCCGGACGGCGCGCTGCGGCCGGACTCGTTCGTCGAAGCGACCATCGGCGCGACCGTGCTGGACGGCGATCGACCGCCGGTCTCGGTGCCCTCTTCTGCCGTGCTTTGGACCGGCCAGCGCTCGCTCGTGTACGTGTACGACGCCACCGTCAGCCCGGCCGTCTACATGCCGATCGACGTGACGCTCGGCGAGCGTATCGGCGACCGTACCGTGATCGAGGCGGGCGTGTTCCCAGGCGAAAACGTGGTGTCTAACGGCGCGTTCCGCTTGGACGCCTCGCTGCAAATCCGCGGCGGCGCATCCATGATGCAAGGCACCGCGGTGGGGACAGACAACGCAGCCGCCGCGAGCGCGGGAGGCGGCCATGACCACTAACGCACCCGATACCGATGGCGCGCCCGCTGACGGCGGGTGGCCCGGGCGCTGCGTCGCGTGGGCCCTGGAGCAGCGCTTTGTGGTGTTTGTGCTCCTGGCGCTGCTGCTCGGCGCGGGCGTCGCCGTGGCCCCCTTCGATTGGGGCGAGTGGGACGTCGAGCGGGTGTCCGTGGACGCGATTCCAGACATCGGCGAGAACCAGCAGATCGTGTTCACCGAGTGGCCCGGGCGCTCGCCTCAGGACATCGACGACCAGATCACGTACCCGCTGACGGCGGCGCTGATGGGCATGCCGGGCGTGAAGACGATCCGCAGCTTTAGCGCGTTCGGATTCTCGACGATCTATGTGATCTTCGACGAGGACACCGAGTTCTACTGGTCGCGCGCGCGGGTGGTCGAGAAGCTCGCGAGCCTGCCGTCGAGCACCCTACCCTCGGGCGTCGCGCCGCAGCTTGGGCCCGACGCGACCGCGCTCGGCCAAGTGTTTTGGTACACGCTCGAGGGCCGCGACGCCGACGGCAACCCGGCCGGCGGTTGGGACCTGCACGAGCTGCGTTCGCTTCAGGACTTTCAGGTGCGCTACGCGCTCGCGGCCGCCAACGGGGTGGCCGAAGTGGCGTCCATTGGCGGCCACGTGCGCGAGTACCAGGTCGACGTGAATCCGGACGCGCTGCAGGCGTACGGCGTGACGCTCGCGCAGGTGTACGCCGCCGTTCGCGACTCCAACGCCGAGGTGGGCGCGCGCAGCACCGAGATCAACGGCGTGGAGTACCTGATCCGCGGCGTGGGCTTCGTTCAGGACGAGGCCGCGCTCGCGCAGACGGTCGTGTCCGTGGTCGACAACGTGCCCGTGCGCGTGGACGACGTGGCGTTCGTTACGCTCGGCCCCGCGCTGCGTCGCGGTGCGCTCGACCGCGGTGGCGCTGAGGCCGTGGGCGGCGTGGTGGTGGCGCGGTTCGGCGCAAACCCGATGACGGTGATCGACAATGTCAAAGAAGCGATCGCTGAGGTGCAGCACGCCCTCCCCTCGCGCGTGCTGCCGGACGGGACGCGGTCGCAGGTGACCATCGTGCCGTTCTACGATCGCACGCAGCTCATCGAATCGACGGTGGGCACGCTGGAGACGGCGCTCACGCAGCAGCTGTGGATCACGCTGCTGGTGGTGATCGTGCTCATGCTGCACCTGCGGAGCTCGCTGCTGATCTCCGGGCTTCTCCCCGTCGCTGTGCTGGCGACGTTTGTGATCATGCGGGCGACCAACGTGACCGCGAACGTGGTGTCGTTGGCGGGCATAGCGATCGCGATCGGCACGATGGTGGATATCGGCATCGTGCTCACGGAGAACATCGTGCGCCGGCTGTCCGAAGCGCCCGAAGAGGCCCGGCGGCTCGATGTGATCCGTGACGCTGCGGCGGAAGTCGCGGGCGCGGTGCTGACGGCGGTAGCGACCACGGTGCTGAGTTTCTTGCCGGTGATGTTCCTGGAGGGCGCCGAGGGTAAGCTGTTCCGGCCGCTGGCGTTCACGAAGTCTTACGCGCTGATCGCGAGCGTTGTGGTTGCGCTCACGGTGCTGCCCGCCGCCGCATGGATGCTCATGGGTTGGCGTAATCCGCTCCGCGCGGCCCAGAGCAAGCTGCCGGAGTCGACGCGCAAGTGGATCGGGCGCGCGACGCGTGGTTTGTTTGTTACAGCGAACGTGGCCGCCGTGGTGTTTGTTACGGTTAAACTTACGGACTCTTGGGCGCCGCTTGGCGCGCAATCCGGCACCCTGCGCAACTTGGCGTTCGTGGTGTTGATTGTGGGCGGACTGCTGGGCGGGTTCTGGGTGTTTCAGCTCATGTACCGCCGGCTTCTCGCGTGGGTTCTGTCCCACAAGTTGTTGTTCGCGACGGCGCCTGTGCTGTTCCTGGTTTGGGGCGCGACGTCGTGGATGGGCTTCGGCACGGTGTTCTCATGGGCGCCAGAGTCGGTGCACGCCTCCAACGTTGGCGTTTGGGCCCACCACACGTTCCCGGGGCTCGGCCGCGAGTTCATGCCGCAGCTCGATGAGGGTGCGTTCTTGTACATGCCGTCGACGATGCCGCACGCGTCGATCGGCGAAGCGCTGGAGCAGCTGGCGCAGCTCGACATGCTCATCGAGACCGTACCCGAGGTGGAATACGCGGTCGGTAAACTGGGCCGCACGGAGTCGGCGCTCGACCCGGCGCCCGTATCGATGATCGAGACGATGATCGCGTACTACCCGGAGTTCCGGACCGACGCCGAAGGCCATCGCTTGCGATTCGCGGTGGAGGAAGACGGCACGTTTGTACGGGACGACGCTGGCGCGCTGATCGAAGACCCGGACGGCACCCCGTACCGTAACTGGCGGCCCGAGATCCGCACACAGCAGGACATCTGGGACGAGATCGTGGCTGTTGCGCAGGTGCCCGGGCTCACGTCGGCGCCGCTGCTTCAGCCGATCAGCACGCGCATCGTGATGCTGCAGAGCGGCATCCGCGCGCCCATGGCGATTCGCCTACGCGGTCCGGACCTGCCGACGCTCGCCTCGGCGTCGTTGGCGCTCGAGACCTTGCTGCGCGAGCACCCGCTGGTGAACCACGACGCCGTGAACGCGGATCGGCCCGTCGGCAAGCCGTACTTGGAGATTCACCCGGACCGCGAAGCGTTGGCGCGCTACGGCGTGAGCATGCGCGCGGTGCAGGACGTGATCGAGATCGCCATCGGCGGCCGCACCATCACGTACACGGTTGAGGGGCGCGAGCGCTACCCGGTGCGCGTGCGGTACCCGAGGGAGCTGCGCGACACGCCGGAGCGCATGGAGCGTGTGCTGGTGGCGACGCCGTCGGGCGCCCAGATCCCGCTGTCCGAGGTGGCTGAGATTCGCTACGTGCAGGGGCCGCAGATGATTCGCAGCGAAGACACTACGCTGGTGAACTACGTGATGTTCGACCGGGCTGCCGGCGTGTCCGAGGTGGCCGCCGTGGAGAGCGTGGACGCCACCCTGCGCGCAGCGTTGGCGGACGGCACCTTGGAGTTGCCGGAGGGCGTGTCGTTCTCGTTCGCCGGCAGTTACGAAAACTCGCTGCGCGCTGAGGCGCGGCTGCGGGTGCTCGTCCCGGTGGTGTTGTTGTGTGTGTTTCTGCTGTTGTACTTACAGTTTCGCTCGGCAGTCACCACGTTGATTGTGTTCTCCGGCGTTGCGGTTGCGCTGTCCGGCGGGTTCGTCGCTCTGTGGGCCGTTGGACTCGACGGGTTCCTCGATTTCTCCATACTCGGCAGCAACTTACGGGACGTGTTCCAGATCGCGCCGGTGAACCTCAGCGTCGCGGTGTGGGTCGGATTCATCGCGTTGTTCGGCATCGCGACCGACGACGGTGTGGTGATGGCGACGTATCTGAAACAACGCTTCGACGAGGGCCCATGCACGTCGGTGGAGGAGGTGCGAGAGCGCGTCGCCGACGCTGGTGCGCGCCGCGTCCGCCCCTGTTTGATGACCACAGCGACGACCATTCTGGCGCTGCTACCCATTTTAACCAGCTACGGCACCGGTGCCGACGTGATGATCCCGATGGCCATTCCGGCTGTCGGCGGCATGGCGATTGAGCTGATGACCCTGTTTGTCGTGCCCGCGCTCTACTGTTTGGTAGAAGAGACGCGGTTGCGGCTTTCCCGCCTGTAACCAGGCCCAACCCCAAGGAGACCGAATGAAAGGTTTGTTTCGAATTGCGATGATTCTCTCGTGCTGCGCCGCCGCTTCCGCCTGTACCTCCAGTGAGACGCCGAGCGACGACCACGCGCATGCAGAAGGCCAAGAGCACGCGCATGCGGAAGGCGAAGAGCACGCGCATGCGGAAGGCGAAGAGCATGCCGAAGGTCACGACGACCACGCGGAAGGCGAAGGGCATCACGCGGAGGGTCACGACGACCACGCGGAAGGCGCCGAGCCGACCAGCCAACCGACGGAAGCCGCTGGAAGCGGCGCGACGGCAGAGGCGGGTTCAGCGCACGCGCACGAGGCCGGCGGCATGGACCACGTGCTCGGCGAGGGAGACTATGACCCGGCATCGGTCGTCCGTCAGCCTGGCGCGGTGCTCGGGGACATCTCGCGATGCCCGGTCTCCGGCGAAGTGTTCGAAGTGACAGCGGACGCGACGTTCGTCGAGCACGAGGGCCAGAATGTGTACTTCTGCTGCCCCGGCTGCATCCGCCGCTTCCAGCGAGACCCCGAGCGTTGGTTGGCCACCCAGCCCGGATAAGGGGTTGCTCGGGGGCCGATCAAGGCGACTGCGCGCGTCTATTGATAGAACGCGGCGATGGTCTCGACGACGTATGTCATGCGGGCTTCGCCGACTTCGGGGAAGATCGGAATGGCGAGGGAGTCGGCGGCGGCTTGTGTGGCGACAGGGAAGTCGGCGTCCCGAAAGCCGCGGTCGGCGTAACACGGCTGCTGCGCGAGGGTCCGCGGGTAGTAGACGGCGGAGCCCACGTTGTTTGCTTTGAGGTGCGCCGCGAGCGCGTCGCGGTCTTGTACGCGCAAGTTGAACTGGTTGTAGATGTGTTTGGTTCCATCCACGGGGCCGTCGTCGGCGGGCAGTCGCACTTGGGCAATGTTTGCTTCGGCGAAGAGCGCGCGATAGCGGGCGGCGTTGCTGCGGCGGGCCTCGCACCAGCCGTCCAAGGCGGGGAGTTTAACGCGCAGGATGGCCGCTTGCAGGGCGTCGAGCCGGGAGTTGTAGCCGATGATTTCGGCCTTGTACTTGGTGCGCGCGCCGTGTGACCGGAGCGTCGTAAGCTGTTGTGCGTGCTCGGGTTTCTTGGCGATCACCATGCCGCCATCGCCGTACGCGCCCAGGTTCTTGGTGGGGAAGAACGAGATGGTCGCGAGGTCGCCCATGGTGCACGCCGGACGACCGCCCCACAGCGAGCCGAGCCCTTGCGCGCAGTCTTCGATGATGGCCACATCGGCGCGGCCGGCGGCGTCGAGGACCGCGCGGATCGCGGGGATGTCAGCCGGGAGACCAAACAAATGTACGGCGATCACGGCGCGTGTTTGTTCGGTGAGCACCTTGGCCACGCTTTGGGGGTCGATGTTGAGCGTGTCGTCGAGCACGTCTGCAAAAAGCGGCTGCGCGCCCACGATATCGACCGAGGTGGCGGTCGAAGTGAAGGAGTGCACCGGCGTGATGACGTGGTCGCCGGGGCCAATGTCGAGCGCGCGGAGGGCCAGGATGATGGCGTCGGAGCCGGAGCCGCAGGCGACCGCGTGCACATCGCCGCCCAGGTAAGCCGCGATGTCGTTCTCGATGCCAACGACGTGCGGGCCACCGATGAAGTGCTGCGACGCGACGACTTGTTGGATGGCGGCGTCGAGCTCGGCGCGCTGTTGTTGGTAGGCGGCGTCGAGGTCGAGAAGCGGGACAATCACTGGAAGCCTCCGGGGAGCACGATGCGGCGAGTTCGGCAGCGTTCGGCGTCGGCGGGACGGCCGGCGGCGGTGTAGGCGTCGGCGAGCACTTGCCAGGGGCGTACGTACTCCTGTTGCACGTACGCGGCCCAGCCGTTGGGGTCTGCGGCGTCGGATTCGGGGTAGCGATACTGCAGGGCCTCGGTCACGTTCATCTCTTCGAGCGTGTCCGGCGGCGGCGGTCGGTGCGTTTGCGGGAGCACGCGAATCAGCGTGCCGATCGGGTACGTGGGGAACGTGTCCGTGAGCGCAGCGCTGAAGCGGTTGGTGATGTACAGCGGCCGCCGCTCGTTGAGCACGCTGGCGGCGAGGTAGCGTGTGTCGACCGCGCCATCGGTGATGCCTTGCAGCGCGAATCCGAGGCGCTCCTCGATCTGCGCGACGTACCAGGGGTAGTTGAGCATGACGGGGTCGACGAAGACCACGTCTGGGCGGACGCCCTCCACTTGCTGCACATAGCCGAAGCCGTACAGGCGGTGGTCGCCGGTTCCCAGGATGACGGCGTTGGGCTCGGCGGTCCAAAGCGAGTTCGACAGGTAGTACTCGACGTCGGGGCGGTGGTGGTCGCGGACGGTGTCGTACGAGACGAACACACCCAGGCAGATGAGGCTCACGAGCACAGGGCCAAGGACGTCTACCGGAGCGATGATGCGGCCGAACAACCGGTCGATACCGAGCGCGAGCGGGACGGCGAGCAGCACGAGCGGGAGCAGATAGAAGCGCTCAACGATGAGCAGCGCGAGGCCGTCGAGCGGGAGGTTGAACCGGGAGACGAACAGCGGGCCAGCCACGCAGAGCGTGACCAGATACACCCAGCCGAGCACGTTCGGGATGATGGGCGCGCGGAGGCTGATGCGCTGTCGAACCGACTGCGGCTTGGACTCTCGAACGGTGCGGCGGTGGAGCGGGAGGGGGATGGCCTCGGACGACTCGGAGGTGGTGGGCGTCTGCGGGCGCGGTGCCTCGACCTTGACCAACATGACAGCGAAGCCGACGAGGACGAGGACGACAGGGACCACGTAGAGTTCGGTCGCGAGGTGCGTCAGCAGACGCACGACGTGCGCAACGCGGCTGGTGTCTCCGTCGGCGATGGCGAGCTGCAGGGTGCCGTAGTCGGCGCGTGTGACGTGATGCCAGAGCCCGGCGAGGGTACCGGTGTCGCCCCACGCCATGGCGGCGTTTCCGCTCCGCCCGACCACGAACGTGTACAGGTACGGGCTAAGTCCGAGCACGAGGCCGCCGACGCCAGCGGCGAGCACCGGGAGGCGGCGTTCGGCCGTGAGCACGCACTGAATGACCACAAAGAGCCCCAGCGGCGCGAGCGTGACGATGGAGTGGTTGTTGGCGAGTCCGCAGCCGGCGAGGGCCGCCAGGATCCCCACGCGCCGGGCGTGCGAGAACTGCGCCATGGGTCCGCACACGCCGACGATGGCCGCCGTGAGCAGGCCGTGCAGCGCGAACACCTCGGCGTGGGTGCTCATGGTCCAGACGAGGGGGCTCACCGCGATGAGCGTGGCCGCAGTGGTCGCCGCGGGCGGGCTGGCGCCCCACGCCTTGGCGGCCCAGCGCAGGGTGGCGAACAAGGCCACGCCGATGAGCGCGGTGGACAGCGCAGCCGTGTGCGCGGCGGACTCGCCGGGGAGCCACGAGAGCGCGCGCAGGTAGATGGTGTAGAGCGGGTAGCCGGTGGGGTGGGCGACGCCGCCCTGCGCGGACAGGACCGCGAACTCGCCGTTGTCTCCGCCGAGCACGTAGCGGGCGGATGTGGCGAGATAGACGGCGGCGACGGTGATGCCGACGGCGAGCGCGAGCACACGCTGGCGTGCGGAGTCGATGAGGCCGACCGCGGTGACGCCGGCGGCGGTGCTGCCGCGCGTGTCGGCGCTCCCGCGCGTGTGGGTCGCGACGCCTCGAGACTCAGACGCGTTACTCACGCGAGCCGCACGCAGATGAGCCAGAACGCGAGCGTGACGATGACGGCGCCGAAGTGCTTGGCGAACGCTGGGCGATCGAGCGAGCCGTCGGGCTTAAAGCCGCGCCAGGCGAGCATGAACAGCGCGGCGATCCACAGCATGAATCCCACCGATGCGGCGGTGCCGATGACCGGGTTTGGGCGGCGCGTTCGCCACGCGTCGAGCTGGTCGGTGTACCGCTGGGCACGGTCCGCTCGGCCGGCTTCTGGCCCCTGCTGTCCCATGAGGGCGCCGATTTTCTGATGCAGCGGCGGCAGGTTGTCGGCGAGCGGGGCGCCGATGTGCTGGATGGCCATCACCCCCCAGCGGGCGCTGCGGTAGGCGACGAGCGCGGCCTCTGTGTTTTGCTCCGCGGCCTGCGCGTCGCCGATCTCCACGAGGGCGTCAAACGCGGACGCGCTCTTGGAGAACGCGGGCGCGTACCACTGGAGCGCGTGCCGGTAGTGCAGCACCGCGGACTCCCAATCCTGCTCGGCGTCGGCCTGCTGTCCCCAGGCGAAGTAGCGGTGGCTCTCGACGGCGGCGCGGCCCCAAGAGACGAGCACAGCGACCAAGAACAACGCCAACAGCCCGCGCACGATGAGGCCGGCGGTCAGCGCCTCGGCGGGTTGTGCCGGCTCGGTTTGCGCGCTCGTTTCGACGGTGACTGGGTCGTTGGAATCGCTCATGCGGAGTGGCTCATACGAAGTCGCGGCGGGCGAAGATGAGTGAGCCACACACCAGCAGCGCGGCGGCGTACGTAAGCCCGTACGTGCTCGCGTGGAGCACGTAGTCGCTCGACACCGGGATGGCGTAGGTGAGCTGTGTGGTGAGGGAGAACAGGTTCAGGTCGGGCACGATCGCGACGAAGAGCTCGGCGAGCCGGCGTGAGAACGGGTCGTAGTCGCTCGCCGCCGCTGCCAAGTTCTGGATCAGGCCGCCGACCACCCAAACGCCGAGCGTGAGGAAGCCGGACACGTAGGGCGTTGAGAACGACGCGAACAGCAGCGCGAAGCCCAGGACGATGAGGCACTGCACGTACGCGAGCCACGCGGCGTACACGAACGTGACGGACAGCGGGTCACCGCGCACGGCCATGATACCGGCCAGGGCTGCGGTCATGACGATGAGCTGCAGGGCGAGCGTGAACGCCATGCCCGAGAACTTGCCGGCGAAGTACACGTGCCGGGAGACGGGCTTGGAGAGCACGTTGTAGATCGTCTTCCTCTGGATCTCGTTGTACACCATGGTGACGCCGAGGAAGATGGCGATCATGTCGCTGAAGAAGTGCAGCGCGAAGAGGCCGAGGTCGGTGAGGATGCGGGCGTCTTGCGACAGCGACGCGCCGCCGACGGCGAGCGCGACCACGATGAGCGCGACGGCGAAGAACAGGATCGAATAGAGGATCTTGTTTCGAACCGCTTCGCGGAAGGTCGCCAGTGCGATGCCGAGAAATTGTTTCATCGGTCGTCCTCCGGGGCGTCGGTTCGCAGGGCTTGTTCGGTGAACACGTCCTCGAGGCTCTTTCGGTGCGGGGTGACGGAGATCAGCGTGCCGCCGGCGGCGTAGATGGCCTGGACGACGGGGTCGACGTGGCCGGCTTGGCGAACGGTGAAGCGCGTGGTGCCGTCGACGTTCTTCTCGCGGGCGGTCACGAGTTCGGACTCGAGCGCGGCGTCGGCGGCGAGCGTAGCGACGATCTCCACGGTGGCGTCGTGGATGTCGACGAGCTCGCTGAGCGGCCCGGATTTGACCACGCGGCCGGTGTGCATGATGACCACGCGGTCGCAGATCTGCTCGACGTCGTGGAGGATGTGGCTGCACATGAGGATGGTGCGTCCGCGGTCGCGTTCTTCGACGATCAGGTCGCGCACGTCGCGGCGGCCGATGGGGTCGAGGCCGGACTGCGGCTCATCGAGGACCACGATTTCGCTGTCGGGCAGCAGCGCTTGCGCGAAGCCGATGCGCTGCAGCATGCCCTTGGAGAACTTGCGGAGCGGCTTGTCGCCGGCCTTGCCGAGCCCGACGCGGTCGAGCAGCTCGGGGATGCGCTTCTTCTTGGCGGCGGCGTCCATGCCGTACAGGTCGCCGAAGTAGTCGAGCAGTTCGGCGGGCTTGAGGTAGTCGTAGAAGTGGGGCGTCTCGGGCAGGTAGCTCACGCGGGCGCGGGCTTCTTTGCGGCGGATGGAGATGCCGTCGATGGTGGCTTCGCCGCCGCCGGGACGCACGAGGCCCATCAGCATCTTGATGGTGGTGGTCTTGCCGGCGCCGTTGGGCCCGACGAGGCCGAGGATCTCGCCGCGCCGCACGTCGAAGGTGGCGTCGCGCACGGCGACGACCTCTTTCATGAAGAACCCGAGCCGGAACGACTTCTTGAGCCCGCGAACGGAGATGATGGTTTCGTTATCGGTCATGGGCGCAGATCGTCGGTGACGGTTCGCACGACGGACGCGACGCGGTCGGCATCTTCGTCGGACATGAGCGGGTGAACGGGGAGCGTGACCAGCTCGTGCATCGCGTCAACCGCGTGGGGGTAGTCGCCGGGCTTGATACCCCGCTCCATGAACACCGGCTGCGACACGACGGCGTACGTTCCGATGGTCGTCTGAACGCCGTGGTCTGCGCAGCCCTTCATGAAGGCGTCGCGGAGCTCGGGCTGACGGAGTCGAATCACGTAGGACTGCACGTTTCCGGCGGGGTCGCGGACGCCCGCGGGGACGTGGACGCCGAGCACGCCTCCGAGTCCCGCGGTGATGCGCGCGGCGATGGCGCGGCGGCGGTCGACGATGGCGTCGAGGTCGCGCGCTTGGCTGATGCCGATGGCGGCGCACAGCTCGGGCATGCGGTAGTTGAGTCCGGCGTCGGTGAACCGCGCGAGTCCCAGGTCGGGGTTCTGGCCGTGGTTGCGCAGCGAGCGCAGGCGTTCGGCGAGCGCGGCGTCGCGGGTCGAGATGGCCCCGCCCTCCCCCGTGGTGAGCACCTTGCGCGGGTGGAAGCTGAAGCAGCCCATGTCGCCGATGGTGCCGGCGAGCGCGCCGTCGCAGCGGGTGCCGATCGCGCAGGCGGCGTCTTCGATCACGCGCAGCCCGTGCTGCTCCGCGAAGCGCATCACGGCGGTCATCGGCGCGGGGATGCCGAACTGATGGATGGGCAGCAGCGCCCGCGTACGCTCGGTGAGCGCGGCGGCGAGGCCGGCCGGGTCCAGGTTGAGGGTCTCGGGGTCGATGTCGACAAACACTGGCGTGGCGCCCACTTGCACGATCGCGTGGGCGGCGCTCGGCCATGTGAAGGCCGGCATGATGACCTCGTCGCCGGGCGAGAGGTCGAGGGCGAGCAGGGCCAGGTGGAGCGCGGCCGTTCCGGAGCTACACGCGACCACATGCACGCCGAGCACTTGCTCGAGCGCGGCCTCAAACTCGGCGACCATGGCGCCCTGTACCAGCATACCGCTGGCGAGGACTTCATCGACGCGCCGCCGATCCTCGGCATCAAACTGTGGTGCGCATAGCCGGATCATGCGGTGGGCCCCGCTGCGGCAGCGCGGTATCCCTTGAGGGTGCGCAGCAGGCCTTCTTCCATGCCGACGGTGGGCTCGTAGCCGAGCAGCTCGCGGGCCTTGTCGATGTTGGGCACGCGGACCTCCACGTCGGGGTAGTCCTTGCGGACGTACTCCAGGTTGGGCTCGATGCCGGCGAGGCGGGCGACGAGCTCGGCGAGGCGCACGACGGTGAGCGTGGCCGCGGGGTTGCCGACGTTGAAGGCTTCGCCGACGGCTTCGGGGGCTTCGAGGGCGGCGACGGTCGCGGCGACCATATCGTCGACGTAGCACCAGGAGCGCAGCTGGCGGCCGTCGTTGTTGATGGTGATCGGCTCGCCGGCCAGCACGCGGCGGATGAAGTTGTTGATGGCGCCTTCGCCGACCTGTCCGGGGCCGTACACGTTGAACGGGCGCAGTGTGACGGTGGGCAGGCCGAACTCGCGGAAGTACGCGTTGGCGAGGTGTTCGGTGGCGATCTTAGCGCAGGCGTAGCTCCAGCGGGGCTCACCGACGGCGCCGATCGGGGTCACGTCGCTCTCTTTGACGTTGAACGCGTGGGTGCCAAACACCTCGGAGGTGGAGAAGATGGCGACGCGTTTGCAGTCGTTGGCTCGGGCGGCTTCGAGCACGTTGCGGGTGCCGGTGAGCGCCACGTCCATGGTGCGGGAGGGGTTGTTGAGCACAGTCCCTACGCCGGCGATGGACGCGAGGTGCACGACGCGGTCTACCCCGGCGACGGCGGCGTCGACGTCGGCGGTGCTTCGCACGTCACCGCGGATGAGCTCCACGTTGTCGAGGTGGCGGAGCTCGGTGGTCTCGAACGCGTTGCGCGAGAACGTGTCGAGGACGCGGATCTTGTTGTGGGGGGCGAGTACGCCGGCCAGGGTGGTACCGATGAAGCCAGCGCCTCCGGTGAGCAGGATGGTCTCGTTTTGGATCATTGCGTCTGGGAGAAGGGAGGCGGCGTGAGTTGCTCAGGCGTGAAGAGCCGCATCGGGTCAGGATGCAGTACGAGTCCGACGTCGTAGGGCGGGAAGCCCCACTGGGTTTGGCTCGGCAGCGCTTCGGTGGTGAGCGTTCGCCGGCGGAGCCAGAGTTCGGCTTCGTCGGCGGGCATGGTGGTTTCGACGTGCCGCCTCATGGTGCGGGCTTCGATGGACCGGACGGAGAGGAAGTTCTCTCGGTAGTTTTGTGTCTGCCGGCTCCAGGACGCGCGTCGTCGGAGGAACGAGGCGGCGGCGAGTCGGAGGTTGCTGGGTGCGTTGGGGAGTCCGGCGGCGATGGCGAGGTGCTCTGCGCCGGTGGTGCGCCAATCCTCAACGTTCTCGGCTTCTTCGGCGTTGGTGGGGACCATCTCGAAGTAGTAATTTACGCCGAGCATGAAGCGCAGGGACCAGTCGAAGGGGAAGCGCTCGACGCCGATTTCGAGGAATCGATTGGCGGCCATGACGCTATCGTTGTCGATTTCGCCGGCGTACATGATGACGGTGCCGGCCCACTCGAAGACGAGTCGGAACTCGGGGTCGAGTGTCATGATGGCTTCGACGTGGGGGTCGAGCCAGTGGTCGTCCATGCCTGTGGAGGCGTACGCGCTGTAGAAGGAGAGCGCGTTGAGCCAGACGAGGTCGGCCATGGCCTCGTTGTGTCCGAGGGCGACGTACTTGAGCACTTCCCCGCTGGGGACCGCGGAGGCGATCTGTTCGGTGCTGAGCGGCTCGGCGAGTCGGTCGTTACGCGCCGAGACTTTGGAGAGGGCGGCGAAGACCACAAGTGCGACGAGCAGTGCAGTAACCGCCGTGCGTTCGATGTTCGTCATGGGGGAGGATACCGAGGGACTCGTGGTCGCGTCATTGTGCGCGGCGGCGGGTTTGAGGACAAGTAATCTGCGCGACCGGTGCCGCCATGTTGGGGCTCAGGGAGCGTCGATGGGGTCGGGAAGCGCTGGGTGTGGATGATGGTGGGCGGCGTCGCGAAACACTAGCGCAAAAACGACCGAAGGCCGGCCAAAGGCCGACCTTCGTTCGAGCGTGAGCCTCGATTACTCGAGCTCGTTCGCGATGTAGAGGCCGCTGGAACCGCGGACTTCCATCTCTACGACGGTACCGAAGCGGACGAACGTGGCGTACTCGTCGTCGCCGTCAAGGTCGCCGAACGCGGCGGCCGTGAAGGACGCGGTGTTCTCAAGACCCGAGGAGGTGTACTGGTAGGAGTAGTAGAACGGGTCGGCAACAGCGAACTGCAGCGCCTCGAACACTTCCTGGTCATCCCAGTCGTCGATGGTGGTCTTGGTGGCGCCAACGCAGCACGCCGGGTAGATGACGTCGGTCGCGATGGGGAACGTCGCCTGGAGGATGTCGCCGGAGGAGTCGACGTGCTCGGAGGAGAAGTACGTGACCGAGCCGTCGTACAGCTTACGCATGTTCATCGTGGCTTCCGTGGTCTTGGAGCGCTTGATGTACTTGAGGAAAGCCGGGATGGCGACGGCGGCGAGGATGCCGAGAATCGCGACAACGATCATCAGCTCGATAAGGGTGAATCCTTTACGGTTACGAAGCATGCTGTACCTCAATAGGGGCAGGGGTGGGGTCGATATGGAAGGCAGGACATCTGACTCTTCCGAACTCGGGATAACCTTAATGCGAGGGCCGTGCCACTTGTTGGCATAGCGGGAGATCTTTGCGGATCTTTTCCAAAATCCCCAGCGTTATCAACGCACTACAATCTTGGCACGCACTTGCACGTTTGGCACGGCCCACACCGTGCCAACTCTGAGCCCCCCAAAGGTGACACTTCACGTCACCCCCCAAACGGGGCGGGTGACAATTAGCGTCGCCAGACACGTCGCATAGGTTGCGCAGCTTCTCACAGAGGCGCACAACGTCGCACACGAGTCCCCGCCAGTACGCGCTCTTGGGGCGTCGTAGCGGCACCCGCAGGACGCGATCCGCCGACGCTCAGCGACAATTGGGCGGCGATCTCTCGCGCGCGCTCCGACGCGACGTCAGGATCGTGGAATGCGACATGCGATCGGGGCGCCGAGGCGGCCGTTTTTGACGCGCGTATATAAGAGGTGTCGCGGGCCCCAATAGAGAGGTGAAACGCGGCCCCTATAGAGAGGCTTCGCGCCTCACCTATAGAGACGCATCCCCGCACCCTGCCGAACCCGCCCCGGCCGTGGCCATGGGGTTGCTGCACGAAACGCAAACGGGCCGCCAGATGGCGACCCGTTTGCTGAATGCTGTGTGCCGAGCTGCGGCGCTTACTCGTAGCGTCGGATTCGGACGACCTGGCCGCGAAGGCTGTAGGACGTGATGAAGGTGGAGAAGTCTCCGTCGCCGTCGAGGTCGCCGCGTGCGACAGCGACCCACCAGCGCTCTCCGGGGGTGACGGTACCGCAGATGACGGAGCCCGCGTTGCAGGGCTGGTTCGCGCGGCCCGCGATGACGCCGTACTGGAAGTACGTGGCGCGGGGGATGGCGAGACCGAGCCGTGCCCAGAGGGCGGGGCTGCAGGTGTCGTCCCAGTCGGTGGCGCGAGGGCCGACCGAGGAGGGGCAGTATGTGGGGCTGTTCTGCCCGCCACCGATGAAGGGGTCGCGTCCGGCCTGGGCGGCGGAGAGCGCGGCTAGCATCGACTCGGCCTGCGTGGTTTTGGCGCGAATGACTTGGTAACGGAACGCGACGGTGGCGAGCGTGGCGAGGATGCCGAGAATCGCGACGGTGATCATCAGCTCGACGAGCGTGAATCCCTTGCGGTTGCGTAGTGTCATGACGGTTCTGGGCTTGGGGGAGTTATTCATCGTCAACATCGTCTGCGTCGATTTCGTACTTGTCCAACCGGTATCGCATGGATCGGAAAGAGATCCCGAGGAGCTTTGCAGCTCCCTTCCGAACGCCGCCTGTGCGTCGGAGGGCCTTTTCGATGAGGTTGCGTTCGAGGTTTTCCACGATGGCGTCGAGTTCGAGGCCTTCGTCGGGGATTTCGAGGTCGCTGGTCCATTGGGCCAAGCTCCCTCCCGACTGCATGTGATACGGCAGCGAGTCGACGGTGATGAGTTCACCGACCTCTAGAGTGACAGCACGTTCAATGATGTTCTCCAGCTCGCGAACGTTGCCATCATAGGGGTAAGCTAGCAGCAGGTCCATGGCACTTCTTTCGACTCCGACGATTCTCTTGGACATCTCGCCGGTGTACTTTTGGAGGAAGTGTTGGACCAGTAACGGCACGTCTTCGCGGCGTTCTCGGAGGGCCGGAACGGACAGCTGGATGACGTTGAGGCGGTAGTACAGATCCTCTCGGAACTCGTTGTCCGTTACCATCTGCTTGAGGTCGCGGTTGGTGGCCGCGACGACTCGGCAGTCGACGGATTCTTCTCGGACGGCGCCGACCGGCTTGACCTGTCGTTCCTGCAGGACGCGCAGCAGTTTGACCTGCATGGACATGGGCAGCTCACCGATCTCGTCGAGAAAGATGGTGCCGCCGTCGGCCATGGTGAACAGGCCCTTCTTGTCGGTGCCGGCTCCGGTGAACGCGCCTTTGACGTGCCCGAACAGCTCGGACTCGATGAGGTTCTCAGGGATGGCGCCGCAGTTGACGGGCACGAAGTTCTTGGAGGCGCGGTCGCTGTTCTCGTGGAGCGCGCGCGCGACGAGCTCCTTACCGGTGCCACTCTCTCCGGTGATGAGGATGGTGGTCGGCGTGGGGGCGACGCGGACGACCATGTCGTACACTTTGCGCATCGACTGGCTCTTACCGACCAGGCGGTGGAGCCCGGTACGCTCGGCGAGCTGCTGCTTGAGGTAGAAGTTCTCGCGTTCGAGGTCGCGGATATCGAGCGCCTTCTCGACTTGCACGAGCAGCTCTTCGACCTTGAACGGCTTGGTCACGTAGTCGAGCGCGCCCTCCTTCATGGCCTGGATGGCGGTGTCGTGCGTGGCGTAGGCGGTCATGAGGATGACCTGGGTGCTCGGGTCATGGTCTTTGACGCCGCGCAGCACCTCGAGCCCGCCGGTGTTGCCGGGCATCTTGAGGTCGGTGAGGACCAGGTCGTATTCGTTCTCGCGGATCATGGGCAACGCGAGGTCACCACTCTCGGCGAGCTCCACCGTATGGCCCTGCTTTTTGAGCAGAATCGAAACGAACTCACGCATGGAGCGCTCGTCGTCGACGATGAGGATTCGGTGGGTCATTTGTGTGCTCTGGAGATCGAGGAGTCGCCGAGTGCGGCGACGTCTGCAGTATGGATGAGCTCGGTCAGGATCTCGACGCTTGCGGTGTCGGAGAGGGGGACCGGGCTGTGTGCATCGATGGGGAGTGAGACCACAAATTTGGCGCCCTTGCCTGGCGCGCTCTCAACGGAGAGGCGGCCTTTGTGGGTGCTGACAATGCGGTGGCAGGTGGCGAGGCCGAGCCCGGTGCCGTTTTCTTTGGTGGTGAAGAACGGCTCGAACAGGCTCGCCATGACTTGGTCGGAGAGTCCGGTGCCGGTGTCCGAGACCGAGATGCTGACGAACTCGCGCCCGCTGCGGGGCTCTCGGTGTGTGGCCTGTCGGAGGGTGATGGTGCCGCCGTTGGGCATGGCTTCGCAGGCGTTTCGCAGCAGGTTCCAGAGCACCTGTTGGATTTGGCTGCCGTCGACGAACAGCTCGACGCCGCTGGCGGCCTCGGAGAGTTCGGGGCCCAGCACGATGTTGATGTCGCTGGTGAGCGCGGCGTCGTTTTCGAAGATGCGCAGGGTGTCGGCGACCATCTCGGTGACGCGCGTGCGGCGGCGGCGGGTTTGACCGGGGCGGGCGTAGGCGAGGAAGTCTTCGATGAGCAGGTTGAGCCGGTCGACTTCGCGGATGACGATGTTCATCAGCTGTTGGTCGTCGGGCGATGCTTCGAAGGACATGCCCAGCAGCTCGATGGAGCCGCTGATGGACGCGAGCGGGTTGCGGATCTCGTGGGCGATGGCGGCGCTAAGCTTTCCGAGGGCCGACAGGTGCTCTTGGCGGAGGATGGCCTCGCGCATGTTTTTGAGCTCGGTCACATCTTGGAACACCATGATGTGGCCGGTGAGATCGCCGAGCGCGTTTTTGAGCGGTGAGACGGCGATGCCGAGGAAGATCTGGGTGCCATCTTGGCGGGTGAAGGTGATCTCGAAGCGGGGTCGAGTGGCCAGCTCCGCGACGGCCGGTGCGGCTGCGACGATGTCGGCGAGCTCGGGGATGACCTCGGCGATCGGGCGCATGTTCACTTCTGTGAAGCTGAAGCCGGTGATCTCCTCGGCGGTCGGGTTGAAGAAGATGGTGCGGCCCTTGAGGTCGATGGTGATCAGTCCGGACGCGAGGGAACGGACGATGTTCTCGTTGAGGGCGCGGAGCTCTCGGATGTCGAGCTGTCGCTTCTCAAGTTCGGTACCGATTTGGCCGAGTTTTTCGGCGAGGTATCCGGACAATGCGGCGACGGTGAAGAAGCCGACGAGGTGGATGATGAGCGCGTAGACCGGGACGCGGTCGGGCAGCTGATTGGAGTCTGGGAGCAGCTGGTAGACGAACTCGAAGTCGCCGAACTGCAGGACGACGATCGCGGCGAGGCCGAGCGATGAGCACGAGGCGGCGAACATGGCGCCTGGCCTCCCGTGCACGACGGCTCCGTTGAAGATCGTGAGGAAGAAAAGGAACGTAAATATGGAGTCGATCCCGCCAGTTAGGAGGACGAGTCCGAGCGCGAGCACGGCGTCTCCGACGAGCTGCACATAGGCGAGCGCGCTGGGGTCATCGAGGTTTCGGAGCCAGAACGCGTAGCCGAGCGTGGCGACGTAGGTGCCGATGATGAGGGAGACGATCGCGACGTAGCTGGGGTCGCTAAACGAGTCGACGTCGTTGACGTTGACCACGACGGCGGAGCCGAGGAGGAACGTAACGAGGACGAGCCGGAAGAGCATGAGCCACTCGAGCTTCTCTCGAAGTCCGTCGTTGTCTCTCGCAGCTTGGACGTCGGCGGTTCTGAGTCGCCGGGAGTTAGCGAGGGCGGTGGCTTCCGCACCAACGGCCATGAAGTCGTTGGTTTGTGCCTCCATCCGCTGCGAACGCGAGGGCGTTTGCTCTCTGGGTTCGAGGGATGGGTTGGAGTCGGAGTCGGCCATGTTCGGTTGCGACCCCGGCAGGCGAAGGAGAGGCGGCGGCGTCTAGCCGACGTTGTCTGCGACGCTGAAGATGGGGAGGTACATGGCGATGAGGATGCCACCGACGATACCACCGATGAACACCATCATGAGTGGTTCGAGGAGCGATGTCAGCGCGTCGACGGCGACGTCGACTTCTTCTTCGTAGAAGTCGGCGATTTTATTGAGCATTGTGTCCATCGCACCGGTGGCTTCACCGACGCCGATCATCTGCACGACCATGGAGGGGAAGATGTTGGCTTCTGCGAGTGGCTCGGCCATGGTGCGGCCTTCGGAGATTTGGTCACGCACGCGCATGATGGCCTTTTCGATGACCTTGTTACCGGCGGTTCGGGAGACGATCTCGAGTCCATCGAGGATGGGGACACCGGCGGCGACGAGTGTGCCGAGCGTTCGGGTGAACTTGGCGACGGCGGCTTTTTTGGCGAGCGAGCCGAAGAGGGGCAGTTTGAGGAAGAGTTGGTCGAACTTGAGACGTCCCCAACTGGATCCGTAGAAACTTCGGAAAGCGATGACAGAGGCGATGGCTCCGCCGATGACGAAGTACCAATTGGACCCGAACCAGCGCGACATATCGATGACGATCTGGGTGGGTTTGGGCAGGTTAGAGTTGCCCATGGAGATGAACATCGCCTCGAAAGTCGGGATGACCTTCCAGAGGAGGATGATGACGACGATCATGGCGACGACGAGAATCGCGACCGGGTAGGTGAACGCGCCTTTGACCTTGCGAGCGGTCTTAACGGACTTCTCGATGTAGATCGCGAGTCGGTTGAGGATGCTGTCGAGGATACCGCCGACTTCGCCCGCGGCCACGAGGTTGACGTAGAGTTCGTCGAAGACTCGGGAGTGTCGGTTGAGTGCTGTGGCGAAGGTGGAGCCTTGCTCGACTTCGGCTTTGACGGCGTAGATGACGCGCTGGAAATTTTTGTTGGGTTCGCCAGACGCGAGGATGTCGAGGCACTGCACGAGGGGCAGGCCAGCGTCGATCATGGTGGCGAACTGCCGTGTAAAGATGACGAGTTCTTTGTTTGTGACGTTGCCACCGATGGCGAACGGCATTTTGAACTTGGCGGCCTTCTTTTTGACCTTTCCGGGCTGGATATTTTGGGATCGCAGCTTGCTGATGACCTCAGCCTCAGACTTGGCTTCGATCTCGCCGTTGGCGTCTTCCCCGGTGCGGGTGCGTCCTGTCCAAACGTAGGTGGTCATGATTCAGCTCACTCGGGTGTCGTCGTCGGCCGGTATCCGGCGCTCGCGAGCATGGTTTTCAGCTCGTCGAGGTCGGTGCTTCTCGCGAGGGCATCCTCGGGCGAGATCAATCGTCTTTGCAGGAGTGCGAAGAGCGATTGGTTCATGGTCTGCATGCCATACTTGGCTTGGCCGACCTGCATTTGGCTGTACACTTGGTGCAGCTTGTCCTCACGCACGAGATTTCGCACGGCTGGCGTCATCAGCAGCACTTCGAGGCACAATACTCGCCCGCCGCCGCTAGCGCGAGGAATCAGTTGTTGGGACAGCACGCCTTGTAGGACAAAGGAGAGCTGGGCCCGAACTTGGGTCTGTTGGTGCGGCGGGAAGACGTCGATGATCCGGTTGATGGTCTGGATCGCGCCGTTGGTGTGCAGCGTTGCGAGGCAGAGGTGACCGGTCTCGGCGATGGTGAGCGCGGCCTCGATGGTCTCGAGGTCTCGCAGCTCGCCGATGAGTACGACGTCGGGGTCTTGTCGCAGGACGTATTTGAGCGCCTTGCGAAAGCCGTGTGTATCGGCACCGACTTCGCGCTGGTTGACCAGGCAGTTTTTGTGCGGGTGCAGGTACTCGATCGGGTCTTCGATCGTGAGGATATGCTGGTGGGTGTCGCGGTTGATCTTGTCGATCATGGCCGCGAGGCTGGTCGATTTGCCGCTTCCGGTGGGTCCAGTGCAGAGCACGAGGCCGCGGTGTTTGGAGGCGAGCGTTTGGACGACCGGGGGCAGTCCCAGTTCGTCGAACCCCATGATTTTAAATGGGATTTGACGAAGCACTGCCGAGACGGCGCCGCGCTGCATGAAGATGTTGGCGCGGAATCGAGCGAGCGACTTTACGCCGAACGAGAGGTCGAGTTCGAGCTCTTCTTCGAAGGTCTGGCGCTGCGCGTCCGTGAGGATGCTGTAGCAGAGCTGCCGGCAATCGACGCCGGACAGGGGCGGCGCCTTGATCGGGACCAGCTCTCCGTCGATACGGATCTGCGGGGGGCTTCCCACAGTGATGTGCAGGTCGCTGCCCCCTTTGTCGACCATCAGCTTTAAAAGCTGGTGAAGATTCGCCATCTGCCGGGCCTCGGAGCGGAGCCGCCTTCGCCAAATAGCGAAAGATCGGGTCTCGGAAACGTACCAACCCCCCTGCCCCCTGACAAGTTCCGCCCGAGTGCAGTCGGCGCACCGCGAGGCGCCTACAATGGCGTACACCTGTGGTGCTAGCGGCCTTGGAGCCGGGCTTGGTGGGCCTGAAAACGCGCTAAGGACACGGTGTCTCCTAGGGCTTCGGCGAACGCGATGGCGTTGCGCACGGCCTGCTCCGACAGCGGATTGAGCGTGAGGGCGATCTCTTGCACGGCGAGGCCCTCTTCGAGTCGGCCGCTGTTGGCGAGGGCCAGCGCGAGGCCGGTGGTCCACGCGGGGTTGTCGGGGGCGCGTTGCTGGGCGCGGCTGAACCACATGCCGGAGGAGGCGAAGTCGCCGGCGCGGAAGGCGCGGGCTCCGCGGTAGCCCCACTGGCGGGCGATCCACCGGCCGTAAAAGTAGTCATCCGCGCCGGCGGCGGCGCGGGCGGGGGCTCCGAAGGTGACGTCGAGGCCTTCGATGCAATAGCCGAGGCTGCCGGAGTCGCATTCGTGGGCAGTGGGGCCGGTGGCGGTGCCGATGGGCCAGGTGTGGCGGAGCGAGAACTGCCGCGGCAGATCGTCGCCGTTTCCTGTGCCTTCCCAGTAGACCGTGCGGCCGTTGTCACGGGCGTGGTCGAGCAGGTCGCGTTCGCGCGTGCCTCCGGCGCCGGTCCCCTGCTCGGCCCAGGCGTCGCGGACAGCGTCGGGGGCCCACGGCACGGGGGAGCGGAGGGCTTCGCGGTGGGCGGACGCGCCGTCGCTGAGGGTGTGGCGACCGACGAAGGCGCTGTCGGGCCGGGCGTCGACGGCCACGCGGGCGTACAGCGCAGCGGCGGTGGTGGTGTCGCTGCCGGTGACGGTGATGGACTCGGGGGTGGCGAGGCCGGTGTGGATCGCCATGATGTCGTCGGCGGACCAGTCGGAGGCGGAGTGCGCGACGTGGGGTCCGGTGGCGAGGGCGAAGGGTGCGAGCGCGGCGACGGCGGTGGCGATCACGATGGCGCGGGTGGCGGCGACGGAGCGGCCTTGGGCGAGGAGATCGGCGAGTGCGCCGAGTGCGACTCCGGCGGCTGCGGCGGTGGCGAGGGCGCAGAGCTGGCCGTTTTGGAAGTCGCGCAGGCCCATGGGGTTGATGGCGACGGAGTAGGCGGCTTCGAGGGCGACGAGCGGGAGGAATCGGGCGGCGAGCGCGCGGTCGCGCAGGAGGAGGACGCCGAGCCCGAGCACGGCGAGCAGGGTGTGCAGTCCGAGGCCGTTGTAGAGTTGTTCGGCGAGGGTGCCGATGTGGACTTGCAGGGCGTAGGCGCCGGGGATCATGTCGTCGGCGAAGGCGATTCGGATGTCGCGGGCGGTGATGTGGGCCCAGAGTCGGGCGGGTGTGCTGGGGTCGCCCCAGTTGTGTGGCGGGTCACGGAGGGCGGCGGCGTAGAGGTACGCGTAGCCCGCTACCGCGAGGGAACCGAGCGGGAGCAAGGGCGGCCACGGTTTGAGGAACGCGCGGAGTTTGGCGTCTCGGAGTTGGCGCCACTGGTGTGGTGTGACGGCGGCGAGGACGAGGACGGGGAGCCAGAGTCGGAAGAGCGCGTGGTTGGCGAGCCCGATTCCGGCGACGAGCGCGAGCATGGCGCGCCAGCGGGCGTCTTGGGTGGCGAGCAGTCGTTCGATGCAGACGAGGGCGGCGGCGACGGCGGCGAGGTTGAGGGCGTAGACCTCGGGGACGCGTGCGTGGAGGACGAGTGTGTCGACGCGTGCGAATGCGGCTGCGGTGCAGAGGGCGACTGCGATGGCTCCGGCTCGGAGGCGCGCTGCGCGGACGGCGGTCCAGGTGACGGCGGCTGCGGCGATGGCGGAGCAGAGGGCGGAGAGGACGCTGATGCGGAAGGCGCCGGAGCCGGTTGGGATGGCGTCGAGTGCGGCGTGCGCGGCGGCGACGTAGACGGGGAAGCCGGTGGCGTGTGGGACGCCGAGGGTGGTGGCGGCGGCG
>CBDUJZ010000039.1:0-36315 GCA_965367675.1 uncultured Myxococcales bacterium
GGGCGACTACGTTACCGCGGACGGCGCGATGCCTGACGCGGCGGTTCGCACGTCGCTCGCCGCGCGGACCTCGCTGCAGTTGGAGCCGTCGCTGCACACGGTGACCACGCCGGTGCAGGTGCTGTGCGCGCCGTTCGTTGCGCCGTTGTACACGCCGTCGCTCGACCTGCGATTTAACCGGAACAACTGCTCCATGCTGCGCGCAGGCGAGGCCGTTCAGGTGCTCGAGCGCGGGGCCGACGTTTGGCTGGTGCGCTCCGGCTACACGCTCGGCTGGATCCCCGCCGGTACCGCGCTGGGCGCAGCCGGTCCTGCCACGCCGCCGGCGACGGCCCCGCTCACGCGCCGCGCGCTGTTCACGCAGGCGTTCGCGCTGCTGGGCACGCCCTACGGCTGGGGCGGAGAAGGCGCTGGCCGCGACTGCTCGCGCTTCATCATGGACGTGTTCGCGCAGTTTGGTCTGGACCTCCCGCGCTTCTCGGCTTTCCAGTCGCTCGCGGGCTCGTTCTCGATCGACGTGAGCGAGGTGGCGAGCGAGGCGGAGCGCGCGTTGTTGATCGACGCGGCGGCTGAGCGCGGCGTGGTGCTGCTGCACTTCCCGGGGCACATCATGCTGTACCTGGGCCGCGACGGCGATGGCCGTCCGATGGCGATTCACGCCTTCGCGGAGTACCTGGAGCCGTGCGACACGCCCGAAGCGGACGGCGATATCGAGACGCTGTTCGAGGTGGACCAGGTGACGGTGAGCGACCTGGAGTTGGGCCGCGGAAGCTCGCGGACGGCGTTCATCGAGCGGGTCACGCGCATCACCGTGATCGGCGGCACGCCGGGCGTGGGCCTGCAGGGTGTGGCCGAGCGCCGCATGCCGGCGCCGCTGGACGCGGGCGAAGGCGTGGGCTGCCCCGGTGATGATGATGTGTTCCTGATCGTGAACCCGCAGCGCCCGAACGCGGAGCAGCCGCTGCGCGTGATCGCAACGGCGACCAATGACTTTGGCTCCGTGGAGATCGCGTTCACCGACCCCAATGGCGTGCGCCACGTGCCCCCGATGCAGCGGCTCGGTGGCCCGCCGTACGCGGTGGTCGCGCAGATCGATTCGCCGATGGTGGGCGAGTGGACCATCGCGATGGGCGAGCACGGCCGCGTGTTGGAGTGCGAGAGCGCCAACGTGCGCTCGCGACGGCCGAGCGAGGGCACCGGCACCGGCGCGGTGTGGGACGTGCGCCACAACTGGTCTGCGGGTTACGAGAACCTGTACGCCACGTGGGTGGAGTCGCTGTTCGGTTACGACCTGGAAGAGGACCTTACGTGGACGAGCCTGCATGAGTTGACCGAGCATCCTGACCACAACTTGTTGTACGACTACTACGGCGAGCGTGAGGACGAGCAGCTTGAGATGGGCCCGGATTGCGCGGACTTGCCGTACATGATGCGGGCGTATTTCTCGTGGAAGATGGGTCTTCCGTTTGGCTATCGACAGTGCTCGCGCGGGCGCGCTGGGCAGCCGCCGCGGTGTGACAATCTGCAGACCAACCTGCAGCCGCGCGTGAACCCCGGAAACGTGGACGCCTTCCAGCACTTCGCTCAGCGCAGCGTTCGCAGCGGCGTGCATTCGGCCAGCGGTCGCACGGCGCCCGACGACGACAGCACGGACTACTATCCCGTATCGCTCGACCGCGAGCACCTGCTGCCGGGCACGCTTTACGCGGACCCTTATGGTCACCTGCTGATCATCGGCGGCTGGCGCGCGCAGGGCACCGATGGATACGGCATTTTGGTGGGCGCCGATGCGCAGCCGGACGGCACTGTAGGCCGCCGCCGCTTCTGGCGCGGCTCGTTCCTGTTCAGCCCGGACACCACCGACGTGGGCGCCGGATTCAAGCGCTACCGGCCGCTGCGCTACAGCCGTTCGGCGGGCGAAATGGTGAGCCTGACGAACGATCAACTCGACGAAGACAGCGGCTTTGCGCCGTACTCGCGCGAGCAATACGAGGGCACGACGGACGACTTCTACATGCAGATGGAAGGCATCATTAACCCGCGCCCGCTCGACCCGCTGGCCATGCAGGTGTCGCTGGTCGATGCGCTCGAAGAGTCGGTGTCGCGCCGTCTGAACAGCGTCGACAACGGCGAGCGCTACATGAGCTCACGCCGGTTCGCCGAGATGGAGATGCCCACGGGGTACTCGATCTTTGAGACGTCCGGCGGTTGGGAAGACTTCGCCACGCCGTCGCGTGATATGCGGCTCCTGATATCGATCGACACCGTCCGCCTGTTCCCGAGCCGCGCCCGCCAGAGCCCGGAGCGCTTTGGGCTGCCCGCTGAGGGGCCCGCGTTGGACGCTGCCATGGTCGAGATCGAGCAAGCGCTGGCCGCGGAGCTGGAGCGGCGTACGTTCCAATACACTCGCACCGACGGCGAGCTTTGGACGCTGACGCTGGCCGACGTGGTCGCGCGTATGGAAGCGATGGAGATGGCGTACAACCCGAACGATTGCCCAGAGATTCGCTGGGGCGCGCCCGAGGGCACGGAGGAGTACGCGACCTGTGACCGCCACGCTCCGCGATTCCAGCGCGAGCGCATGGCAGAGTATCGGTCGTGGTTCCGCGACCGCACGCGCCCGGCACGTTAGGACTCGCGGGTGCGGGGGCCAGCCCGCGGTGTGGTCGCGTGTGTGGGGACGTGTGGGGTTTGATTTGCCTGTCCCTCGACAAGCTCGGGATGATGAGGGTGGGGCGGGAGATGGGGGGCTGAAGACGTTGGTCTGGAAGGCGTTGGGCTGAAGACGTTGGTCTGGAGACCTCGATCTGGCGCCGTGGGGCTGAAGACGTTGGTCTGGCGCCGGGGGGCTGGAGACGGGGGACTGGCTTGGTGTGCGGACAACCCGCGCCAAACTCACCTGGGTTCGAACACTAGGTTGCGGCCCGGCACATCGCTGCCGTCCGGCGCTTGCACTTCGATGAGCGCGCCGTCGGGGCGCAGCTTGCTGACCGTGTAGTTGCGGGCCTTCATGAAGGCGATCACGTCGGTGGGGCCGGTGGGGTTGTGGCGGCTCTCGGACTCCACGATGAGCGCGGGGCGCGACGACTCGATGGTGTGGGTGAGCCCGCGCAGTACGGCGGCCTCGTGGCCTTCGACGTCGACCTTGATGACGCACACGTTGGTGAGGCGCAGGTGGTCCACGGTGGCGGTGCGGACGCGCAGCGCGTCGATGGGTTGGGCGGCGATTTTGCCATCGAGGTGGTTCGCGTCGTCGACGGTGCTGTAGCCCCACTCGAGCTTGGGGACGCGCAGCGTGGCGGCGCCTTCGGCGTCCGAGGCGGCGAAGGGGTACACGGAGACGTTGGCGTTGGACCACCCGCGCTGGAGCATCTGCGCCAGGTGGGGGATGGGCTCGATGGCGTGCACGTGGGCGCATCGTTGGGCCATGGCGTGGGTCCACACGCCAAAGTTCGCGCCCACGTCGATGGCGATCGCGTCGCGGCGGCACCAGCGCGGGAGCAGGGTCATCTCGAGCTCGTCGAGCGGCTTCAGCGTGCGGCGGGCGTCATAGTACAGGCGGGGCTGCTGGCGCAGCGCCCAGGACTTGGCGGCGTATCGGAGCTTGCGCGTGAGGGGGGACTTCATAGCGGCTCTCTGTGGACCCTGCGGCGGGCCTTTTCGCTGTGTCTTCGGGGGCTCTACGGCCGAACTTTGTCGACGTACGTTTCGAGCGCGGCCCAAACGCGGCTGTGTCCGACCAAGCTGGCGGCCACGGCGGTCTGCGCGATTTGCTCTGGGCGCTTGGCACCCACGATCACGTGCGACACGCCGTTGCGGGCCAGGGTCCACGCCGGAGCGATGCTCGCGTGAGGCACACCGAGCTTGGTGGCCATCACGCCAATAGCCCGATTTAATTGATGAATCTGTGCGAATGCGTGGCCCTGGAAGCGCTGGTCGTGGGACCGCATATCGGACTCGCGAAAACGCGGGGGCTGGTCGCCGAACTTGCCCGACAGCAGCCCGCGGCACAGCGTCTCGTACGCGATCACGCCCAGCGGGGGCTCGGTGGAGCACACGTCGAGCAGCTCGCGCTCGAACTCGCGTCGGACCATGGAGTAGGGCGTCTGGAGCGATACGATGGGCGCGATTTCACGGGCCTTTTCGAGTGTCTTTGCGTCGTAGTTGCAGAGCCCGATGTGCCGCACGAGGTGCCGCTGCTGCAGGCCCATGAGCGCTTCGAGCGTGGCGTCGAGCGGGGTGTCGAGGTTGCACGGCCAGTGCACCTGCAGCAGGTCGATGACGTCGAGTCCGAGCCGGCGGAGGCTGGCTTCGCAGTCGGCGACGATGTTCGCAGGGGTGAGGTCGCTGATCGCGTGGCCGATCTTGGGGTCGATGCGGGCGCCGACCTTGGTGGCGATCACCACCTTGTGTTTGTTCTCGCCGAGGGCGCGGGCGAGGACCTTGTCGGCGTGGCCATCACCGTACAGCGGCGCGGTGTCGAACCAGTTGATGCCGTTGTCGATGGCCGCCGCGACGGCGCTGGCGCTGTCGGAGTCGTTCCCGTCGTCGCCCCAGTATTGGCCGCCGATGGCCCAGCAGCCCATGCCGACGGCGGAGAGCTCCAGGTCGGTGCCGGGGAGGGTGTTGCGGTGCATTAGGCGACGACCGTGAAGGTGAGGTACCAGAGCACCAGCGTGAGCGCGGAGTAGACGAACGACGCGGCGGCGCCGGCGAAGTCGAACGACACGCGCTGGCCGAAGCACAGCATGGTGAACACGCCGGACGCGCCGAGCAGGCCGTAGCCGAGCAGCGGTCGCGTGTCGGCCCACGGCTCTCCGGTGACCAGCGCGGCGACGAACAGGCCGGCGACGACCAGCTCGAGCACCATGATCATGCGGTACTGCGGGCCGAGCGGGATCTTGGCGAGCCAGGTGCCGGAGAACTGGTCGAGGAACCACTGCGGCACCTCGCGCTCGCGGAGCTTAGACAGGGAGGCCTCGCCGAAGACGACGAGATACAGGGCGATGACCGCCAGGAGGAACAGTGCGTGCGGGTTCATGGGCTCTGCGGGCGACGCTGATTGAACAGGGGAGGGGCTTCGCGGTAGCGTGGGCGCACCGTAGCGTCACGCGGTCATTCTTGCAGCCCACATCGTTATGCTCGAAGAAGTTCGTCACTTTGTTCGCACCGAGGTCGTCGCCCTCGAGAGCGAGCTCGCCTCCGCTCCCGACCTGGATACCCACGCTGGCGTGCAAGCGCTGCGGGACAAGGTGAAGGCGGCCGGTTGGTGGGCGCCGCAAGTGTCCAAAGAAGCCGGCGGCGCGGGCCTCTCGCTCGCCGAGTTCGGGCCCGTGTCCGAGGCGCTCGGCTGGTCGCCGCTGGGGCACTACGTGTTCGGCGCGCAGGCCCCCGACGCGGGCAACGTGGAGGTGCTCGCGGAGTTCGGCACGGACGAGCAAAAGCAGCGCTGGTTGCTGCCGCTCGTGGCCGGAGAGCACCGCTCGTGCTTCGGCATGACCGAGCCCGACAACGCCGGCTCGAACCCCACGCTGCTGTCCACCACCGCCGTGCTCGAAGACGGCGAGTGGGTGATTAACGGCCGCAAGTGGTTCACCACCGGCGCGGACGGCGCGGCGTTTTGCATCGTGATGGCCGTCACCGAACCCGACGCGAGCAAGTACGCGCGGGCGAGCATGATCATCGTGCCTACCGACACCCCCGGCTACGAGCGTGTGCGCAACATCTCGGTGATGGGCGAAGCGGGCTGCGGCTGGGCCAGTCACTCCGAAATTCAGCTCACCAACGTGCGCGTTCCCGCCGCCAACCTGCTCGGCGGACGCGGCACCGGATTCTTGATCGCACAACAGCGACTCGGGCCGGGCCGCATCCACCACTGCATGCGTTGGATTGGGCTCGCCGAGCGCGCGCTCGACTTGCAGTGTCACCGCGCTGCGACGCGCGACTTGGGTGATGGCAAACCGCTCGGTACGCGGCAGACGATTCAGAACTGGATCGCGGAGAGCCGCGCCGAGATCGACGCCGCGCGGCTGCTGGTGCTCGACTGTGCGCGCAAGATTGACGCCGAGGGCAGCCACGCGTCGCGCAGCGCCATCTCGACGATCAAGTTCTTTGTCGCCGGCGTGCTGACCCGCGTGGTCGACCGCGCGCTGCAAACGCACGGCGCTCTGGGCATGACGGACGACACGATTCTGGCGTGGATCTTCCGGCATGAGCGCGCGGCCCGCATCTACGATGGACCTGACGAAGTTCATAAGATGGTCGTCGCGAAGCGCATCCTTCGGGAGTACGGAATGGGAGGCGGAAGCCGATGAAACCATTGGATAATTCGTCCAAAGGTTCACCCTCCGCGCTCGACCAACCCGCCGATGTTCGGGCGTCCGAAGCGCTCGATGAAAAGCGCCTCGAGGCCTGGCTCCGCGCCCACCTGGAGGGCTTCGACGGGCCGCTCCAGGTGCAGCAGTTCCGCAAGGGCCACTCGAACCTGACGTACCGCATCTCGGATGGCACGCGAGACTGGGTGCTGCGCCGCGGGCCGTTCGGTTCGAACGTGGCGACGGCACACGATATGGGGCGGGAGTACCGCATCCTGTCGGGGCTGCACCGCGCGTATGCGCCAGCGCCGCGGGCGTTTGTGATCTGCGATGACAACGAGGTTCTGGGCGCGCCGTTCTACGTGATGGAGCGCAAGAACGGCGTGATTCTGCGGGCCAAGGTGCCGCCTGGAATCGACTGGACGCCCGCGCTCGGTGCGGCGACGTCGGAGGCGGTGGTTCGTAACTTGGCGGCCATTCACGCCGTCGACTTGGAGCAGGCGGGGCTGGCAGACTATGGCAAGCCCGAAGGCTACGTCCGGCGGCAGGTCGAGGGCTGGACGGAGCGGTACTTCAAGGCGAAGACGGACGAGATTCCGGACATTGAGACGGTGGCGGCCTGGCTCGCGGACAAGATGCCCGCCGAGAGTACGGCGACCCTGATTCATAACGACTACAAGTATGACAACTTGGTGTTTGCGCCGTCGTTTGGTTTGGCGTCTGGAGCGCACGCGGCGTCAGGCGGTTTGGCGCCGCCGAGCATCGTGGGTGTGCTCGACTGGGAGATGGCGACCGTGGGCGATCCGCTCATGGATCTGGGCACGGCGCTGTCGTACTGGGTGACCGCCGATGACGCGCCCGAAGTGTTGATGATGCCGTTCGGCGTGGCGCATTTTCCGGGCTCGTGGTCGCGCGCGCAAGTGGTTGAATGTTATGCGGAAGCCAGCGGTCGAGATGTGGCGAACGTGGACTTTTACCACGTGTTTGGCCTGTTCAAGACCGCCGTCGTCGCGCAGCAAATTTACTACCGGTTCAAGAGCGGGAAGACCGACGACCCACGCTTTCAGATGATGATCATGGGCGTGCAAGTGCTCGGGCGTTTGGCCGCCTCTGTGGTGTCCAAATCGACGCTTTGAACGGCCGCGAAAACACCAGCCAACGAACAAACAAACAAAGGTGAGCCGATGAGACTGCAAGGAAAGGTCGCGATTGTTACGGGTGCGAGTCGTGGAATTGGCGAGGCGATCGCGACCGGGTTCGCCCGCGAAGGCGCCAAGGTGGTGCTCGCGTCGCGCAAACAGGCGGCGCTCGATGAGGTCGCCGCACGCATCAACGCGCAGTACCCGGGCACCGCGTTTGGCCGCGCTTGTCACATGGGTGACCCCGCGCAAATCTCGGCGCTGCTGGACTGGGCAGAAGCCGAAGTCGGCGTACCGAACGTGTTGGTCAACAACGCGGCGACGAACCCGTACTTTGGGCCGATCGTGGGCATCGACGCGGGCGCTTGGGAGAAGACGCTGGACGTGAACTTGCGGGGTAGCTTCGAGCTGGCGCGGGCGGTGGCGAACAAGCTGCTGTCGACCGGCAAGCCGGGCTCCATCATCAATATCGCCAGCATCGCGGGAATGGGCGCGGCGCCGTTCCAGGGCGTGTACGGCATGACCAAGGCCGCGCTCATCAACATGACGCAGACGATGGCGCGTGAGCTTGGCGGCGCCAACATCCGCGTGAACGCCATCTCGCCCGGCCTCGTGAACACCAAGCTCGCGTCGGCGCTGGTGAGCAACGACGACCTGCTCAAGCACTTCACCGAGCGCGCCGCGTTGGGCCGCTACGGCGAGCCGGAAGAGCTGGCGGGGCCGGCGATTTTCTTGGCTTCCGACGAGTCGTCGTTTGTGACGGGCCACACGCTGGTGGTGGACGGCGGGTACGTGGTCAGCTGAGTAGGCTGTGGCTGCGGGGGTGAGCAGGTAAATGCGCGCTTGCTTGCGCGCGGGAGAGCGCTCTTCTATTAGCCGCGCTCCCCCCACCCAGACATCGACATGTCCATGCAACTGCCGCGTCTTCGCGTGTGCACCTCCATTTTTGCCGTTGGCGTTCTGTTCGCCGCTTGCGGTGACTCCGACACCAGCGACGGTACCACCACAGGCGCCGTTGGCGCGGAGGGCGGCGAGGTTTCGTCGTCCGGCGTGTTGCTCGAGGTCCCCAGCGGCGCGCTCGCCGTCGCTGCCGACATCGAGATCGCGCTCGTCGCCGATTTGGAGGCGGCAGGCTACGCGGCGGTGCCCGCGTTCGCGTCCGACGTGGTCGCGGCGGTGGAGCTGACCCCGCACGGCCTCACGTTCGACAAGCCGGTCGCCGTCACGATTCCGTACACCGGCGCCACGGAGAACGTGGTGGTGATGGTATTGGACGGCCCCGATGACACGGAGTGGGAGGCGGTCGCCGGCCCGGTCACATTCGACGCAGATGGCATCCACTTTGAGGTCAACCACTTCAGCCTGTACAGCGCGGTGACCATCGCGGCGGGCGCCTGCCCGTGTTGGAGCGGCGCCGACTTGGTGGCGTTCCGAGACGCGACGGCCGCGGCCGGGCTGCAGCTGCGCTCGTATGCGCCGGGTGGTTTCATGGCGACAACAACGGGTCGTTGGGCCTCGGTCGCAGGGAACATCAATGGCGGTGGGAGCTGTGTGCTGGCCTCCACCACGCCGGCCCAGTTCGCGAGCTTTTTCCCGCGGTTTACCGCTGGCGTAGCGGGCGGGACAACGCTCTTTATCCCGGCGATCGGGGCGGACGCGGTGACGGCTTGCAGCATGCTCGCGCGCAACTTCGCCGCCAACGTGGTGGGTGCTCAGGTCGGCTTCGCTGCGCCCGGGCTGCCGGCCGGAGAGACGGTGGGAATTCGGCTCGTCGGAGGTGACTTGGTGAACGTGGATACCGCCACCGAGGTGTTCTGGTCGCCCTTCGTGGCTGAGTCCGGCACGGCGTACGAGTTTGTGGTCGAGACGCAGCCGGCGTCGGCGACCTGCACGCTGAGCGCGAACGCGACCGGCACGGCGGGCACGGACAACGTGGTGATCGATGTGGACTGCGGGACGAGCGCGACCGGCGGATGCACGGCGACCGTGGACGGCTCGGGTTCTGTTCCGGATGTGACGCTGGTCGGCGACTGCCAGTTCGGCGAGAGCGCCACGGACTTCGAGGGCTTCTTCTTGCTCGACGCTCCGTTGGGAGCGGGCTTCTCGATGGAGGAGGTCTCGGCGTGGCAGGCGTTCGCTGGAAACGCAGTGGTCGGCCTCTCGTTGGGTGACGGCGCGACGGCCGGCGTGGGCAGTGGTTCGGCGCGAGGCGAAGGCAGCGTGATCGCCGGCCCCGGATTGGGTGTATGGAGCGGCGATGAGACGTTCCACGACTGGAGCATCACCGCGTTTGACGCCACCGCGCAGACGTTCCGCATGGAGGTCACGTTCTCGAACCTGATCGGCACCACGCTCTTCCCCCCCGCTGAGCGGGCGCCCGCAGGCTCCGGCCGAGTCGACTTCCCGGATACAGGCTCCGCGACGGTCGTGCTCGAGGGCGCGTTCACGTACCCGTAGGCCGGAGCGTCTCGGTTTGGGCGGCGAGGAGCGTTTAGAACTCGCGCTCCAGCCGCTCGATCTCGATGCGGTCTAGCCGCTCCTGCGTATCTGCCTGTTGGCGGGGCGCGGTGTGCAGCTGGAAGGGCATGAGCACCGACCAGCGGTCCTCCGCGGCCAGGTTTCCGGTCTGCGGCTCGATGGCGACCCACTCAATACGGTGGGGCGCCTCGGGCAGCAGCGGCGTGGTCGTCTGCGGCGGCAGCTGCGCGTCGCGCCAGGCGGGGAGGGCGAGGTGCCCACCCGACTCTCGGCGGCCCAGCGAGCGCGTGTTCAGGTCGGAGCCGATCCATGCGACCGAGATGTCGCGGGCGGTGAAGCCGGCGAACCAGGCGTCGTACGCGTTGGTGGTGCCGGTCTTGCCGGCGATGTCGAAGCCCACGTCGCGCAAGTCCGAGGCGGTGCCGGCTTGGACGACTTGGCTGAGCAGCCAGCCGACCTGGAACGCGTTGGCGCGGGGCAGCCGCGGTGGGCGCAGGTCGGAGCGGTCGAGCCACAGCCTCCGCGTGCGTTCTTGGGCGCTGAGCGACGTGCGCAGGGCGCCTCCGTTGTCGACCACGGGGCGGTGTCCGGGGGCGTCCACGCGGGCGACGAGTCGTGGGGTTTCGCCGAAGCCGCTGCGCGCGAACGTACTGTAAACCGTAATGAGTTCAGTAAGATGCAAGCAGCTCGCGCCGAGCGCGAGGCTCTCTACCGCGTCCAGGTCGGAGGTGATGCCCAGCTCGCGCGCCCGGCGGATGGTGCGTGCCGCGCCGATGTCGCGATACACCGACAGGGTGGTCAGGTTGCGCGACCAGATGAGGGCCTGCCACAGTGTGACGTGGCCTTCGAAGCTTCCGTCGGCGTTGCGCGGGCGCCACTCTTCGAAGGGGCCGAGCGAGATGCGCATGGGGGCGTCGCGCAGCATGGTCGCGGGCGTGTATCCGGCGTCCAGGGCGGCGCTGTAGACGATGGGTTTGAAGGTGGACCCGGGCTGTCGGCAGCCTTGGATCGCGCGGTTGAATTCGCTGCGCTCGGGGTCAAAGCCGCCGACCATGGCTTCGAGCTGTGCGCTGGCGATGTCGGCGCTGGCGTAGGCCGCCTCGACGCGCGGGAACTGCACGATGCCGAGCGTGGCGTGCAGCAGGACCACGTCGCCAGGGGCGAAGGCTTCTGTGGGGTCGGTGATGCGTTGGGCGTGGTTGCGGGCGTCGAGCTGGTAGGGCACCGCCCAGCCCCATGCCGGCTCGTCGAGCGTACGTTCGCCGCCAGCCCAGACCGCTACTTGCGCGCCAGTCACGCGGGTGACGAGGGCGGGTACGGTGTCGCCGTCGAACGCGGCGGCTGCCCAAGCGGCCTCGAACTGGGCGCGGGATTCCGGGTCTGCGACGTCCACCCTGCCGAGCTGCTCGCGCTGGCCCTGACGTTGATCGAACGCGTACAGGTGGTCGCGGATGGCGCGCTGGGCGATCCGCTGGCGGACCAAGTCGATGTCGGTGTCGATCGTGAGCCCGCCGTGTCGCCAGTCCGTGCGCGCGTCGAGCTCGGCGAGCTCGGCCCATGCCGCGCGCTCGACCTCGGGGGCGTCCACCCGCACCTCGGGTCGACCGCGGATGCCGAGCGGCTGAGCGCGGGCGAACTCCACCTCGGCGCGGGTGGCGTAGCCGGTGGATCGCAGGCGGTCGAGCACGCGCTGTCGGCGTTCGAGGGCGGCCTCGGGGTGCACGAATGGGTTGTATCGGCCCGGCGCTGGGACCATGGCGACCAGCAGCGCGGATTGGGTCAGCGTGAGCTCGCGCGGGGTGACGCCGAAGTACACGCGGGCGGCGGCGCCGATGCCGAGCGCGCCGGCGCCGAAGTACGCACGGTTGACGTAGGCGGCGAAGATGTCGGGCTTTGAGAACCGTGCCTCCATCTTTCGGGCGACCACGAGTTCGGCCAGCTTTCGCTCGAACGTGCGGGCGTCGCCGACGAACGATTTGGCGAGCTGTTGCGTGATGGTACTGCCGCCCTGCACGTTCGCGTCGGCGGCGAGGTTGGCGCGGAACGCACGGGCGATGCCTTCGGGGTCCACGCCCTCATGATAGAAGAACCGCGCGTCTTCGCTGGCGAGCAGCGCGCGCACAAAGGCGTCCGAGATCTCGTCGAACGGCACCCAATCTGCGCCGCCGCGCTCAAGGCCGCCCACCTGAAAGCCACGTACCGTCCGCACGCGGCTGGGCACCTGACCGAGAGAGATGGCGATGTCGTCGGGCGGCTCGAACTGTGGCACCAGCGCGCCGTAACGGTCCACGGCGGCGAGGCCGAGGGGGAGTGGCAACCACACGGCGAGGACCAGCAGGAACCGGAGCGAACTCCAGACGCGGCTCCAGAACCAGTGGCCCTGATTTTCGATGACGAATTGCACACCGCACCATCGCGCGGGCGGTCAGCGGTGGCAAGATCGCATGCGCGGTGGGCCAGATTCGACTTGTCAATCGACGGGGTTCTTGCGCACAACAACGGCGTTGTCGCTCCCATTTTTACAGAGGTTTCTCATGAATCCGATGCTGCGTATGCGTTCTGCTGTGGTGCTCTCTCTCGCGTTGGCCGGTGCCGTCGCGTGCTCCGACTCCGATGATACGAACCCGTCTGATGTGACCACGGGCCCGGATGTCTCCAACGCGGCGGACGTTGGTGGCGCAGACGCTGCGGCCGATGTTCAGGCGGACGTTGAGGCCGATACGGCGGCGGACGCTGCCGTGGATACGACCGTAGATACATCGACGGATGCCACCACAGATGCTGCGACGGATGCCACCACTGAGGTGGGTACCGACGCCGACGAGGATGCCGCCGCGGACACCACGGCCGACGTACCGGACGCGACCGAGCCCCCGACCGGACCCGAGTTGCCGGACGGTATGACGGAGGTCCTCGTGGTGGCAGCCGATGGCGCGGTGATCACCCACGGTGACGCCTCGCTCATCGTCTCCGCCGGCGCGCTCGCTGAGGACACCACGCTCACCGTGGACGCTGCGTACGTCGTGGTCGACGGCCTGAACGCGGTCAGCGCCACGTACACGTTCGGGCCCGAGGGCACGGCGTTCTCGCGTGCGGCGCGCGTCAGCCTGCCGTTCGAAGGCGCCGCCGACGGTGTGTCGGTGTGGTGGACGGACGAAGGCGGCGAGCTCGCGCCGCTGCCCACCTGGGTCGAAGACGGACACGCCATCGCCTACGTGGACCACTTCTCGGAGGGCGTCGTCATCCGCTGTGGCGCGACCGACTGCACGCCGTCCTCGGCGACTTGCGACGGCGACACCCTGCAGATCAGCGCGTCGTCGTGCGATGCGTTTGACGCGTGCGCGGACGCGACCTCGACACAGGACTGCGTGACCGTGTTGCCCAACGCGACCGGCATCTGCGCGGTGGACCAGTGCGAAGTCGTGGGCTGCTCGGCTGGGTTCTCGGACTGCGACGGTGACCACGCAAACGGTTGCGAGACCAACGGCGCTTGCCCCGCGGTGTGCGGCAACGGCGTGGTCGAGGGCGACGAGTACTGCGACGATGGCAACACAGTGTGGGACTTCGACGGCTGCGCCGCCGACTGCTCGCGGTACCCCGTTTGCGGAGACACGTTCCTGGACCCGGGCGAGGAGTGCGACGACGGCAACACGGTGAACTTCGACGGGTGCACGGTCGAGTGTCTGCTCGAGCCCTACTGCGGCGATGGGACCGTGGACAGCGGCGAGGAGTGCGACGACGGCAACACCACGGACGGCGACGACTGCAGCAGCACGTGCCAGCTCGAGGGCGTGTGCGGCAACGGCATCGTCGAGGGCGACGAGTACTGCGACGACGGCAACACCGTATGGGACTTCGATGGCTGCGACGCCGACTGCTCGCGCTATCCCATCTGCGGCGACACATTCGTGGATCCGGGCGAGCAGTGCGACGACGGCAACACCACGTTCGGTGACGGCTGCAGCCCCGAGTGCCTTCTCGAGCCGTAGCACTAACGCCGTGACGCGCTCGGCTTGAGACCCAAAGACGCGAACGCCCGCTGCCGATGGTTCAGACCATGGGCGGCGGGCGTTTGTGCTTCGGTGCGCCGGGTCGCGCTATTCGAACGTGACGGTGCCCTGCGGGAGCGCGTCGATGTTCAGGCCCAGCGGTTGGCTGGTGCCGGCGCCAGCGTCCGTGATGGCTCCGACGAGGGGCTTGAGGGCGAACGGTGCCGGGCTGTCGTCCGGGCTCGGCTCCACCGAGATGACGGCGGTGTAGCCTGCCAGCGCGGTCGGTGGGGTGACGAAGTCCTGGCCGGGGAACGGCGGGCCTGCGTTGTCAGTTCCTGCGGTCGCTCCGGCGCCGTCGGCGTCTGCGGCGTTCGGGTCGGTGAAGGTGCCGGTCGAGATGGGGCCGTCCGCGCCGACCACCCAGCCTTCGTACTGCCAGCCCGCCGGGAGCGTGGGCAGGGCGAGCGATGCGCCGGGGCCCGCGCTCGGATCCAAGTACCAGATGCCGTTGGCGTAGTCGTCCGGGTCTGCTGAGGTCGGCGTCTCGAGGATGAACGTGCCGACCGCGTCCGCGAATCCGGTGCCCAGCGCGGCGCCGTGGGCGATGGTCAGTGTCGCGCCTGCGTCGGTCACGTCGCCGCCGAGCACGTGCACATCGGAGGGCTCGGGCGCGTCGCCGGTCGCCGGTTCAATGGTGAGCACAAACGCGGTCGCCGCTTCGGCATCGTCCGCCGATACGACAAATTCGCCGCCGTTCGGGGCGTTGAAACGACCGGTGGTGACGGGCGCGCCGTCGACGATGAGCCAGCCCTCGTAAACGTAGCCGTTGCCGAGCGGCTCAAGGTTCTCGAGGCCTACGGAGAGCTGCGCCGACTCGGCCGGGTCGAAGAACCAGGCGCTGCCCTGCGGCAGGCCGTCGATGTGCTGGCCGAGCGGCATGACCACGCCGGGTCCCACGTCCGACGCCATGCCCACGAGCGGCTTGATGGCGAACGGCGCGGCGCTGTCGTCGGGGATGGGCTCCACCGAGATGACGACCGTCGTGCCGACCACCGACATCGCCGGGTCGACGAAGTCCTGGCCGGGGAAGGGCGGCGTGTCCATCGGGCCCGCCGCGGGGCCACCGGCGTCGGAGTCTGCGCCCGTGGGCGTCGTGAAGGTGCCGGTGGAGACCGGGCCATCCGCGCCGACCACCCAGCCTTCGTATTGCCAGCCCGCGGGGAGCTCCGGCAAGTCGAGCGCCGGTCCGGGGCCCGCGGTCGGGTCCAAGAACCAGATGCCGTTGGCGTAGTCGTCGGGGTCCGCGGAGCTCGGCGTTTGCAGCATGAAGCCGCCCATGGCGCCGGCGAAGTCGGTTCCGAGCGCGGCGCCGTGAGCGACCGACAGCCCGGAGGCGCCGTCGACAAAGTCGCCGCCGAGCACGTGCACGTCGGAGGGTTCGGGGGCGTCTCCGGTGGCGGGCTCGATGGTGAGCACGAAGGTGGACGCCGCGGCCGCTTGAGCCGCGTTGACCTCGAACTGGCCGCCGGCTGCGCTGTCGAAGCGGCCGGTGGTGACGGGCGCGCCGTCGACGATGAGCCAGCCTTCGTAGACAAAGTCGGCGCCGAGCGGCTCCAGGTTCTGGAACTGCAGGGCGAGCATGGTCGTCTCTGCGGCGCCGGTGTCCTCGGCGGTGTCCGCTGCGGCGTCTTCCATGGTGGTGTCGGTGCCGCCGATGTCGAGCGTGCCCGCGTCGTGGGGGCCGCTGTCCTCCATCATACCGCCGTCATCCATACCAGCGTCGTCCATCCCGCCGTCGTCCATCATGCCGCCGTCGGACCCGCCGGTGTCGGCGATGCCGGTGTCGACGCCGGTGTCTGTCGTGTCGACCGGCGCGTCGTCGGAGCCGCAGGCGGCGAGGGCGGCTGTGGCGGCCAGAGAAAGTAGCGTTCGGGTTTTCATCGCGTGCTCCTGTCGTGTGCGTCCCAATGGGCGCTGGGTGAACAGAGAATGAGCCCGCGAGTGCTTGCAATAAACTGAAAATAACTGAATGAATCGGTAACGAGAGGTTATCGATGCGCGCGGATAGAGCCGAAAACGTCGCCCAGTTCTGGAACTACCTGCCCGCGTTTCGCGCCGTTGCGGAGCACGAGCACTACGGCCGCGGCGCGCAGGCGCTCGGCGTGACGCCGCCGGCGGTTTCGCGTTCCATCCGCGTGCTGGAGGAGAATCTGGGCGTCGCGCTGTTCACGCCGCACGGGCGCGGCGTGCGGCTGACCAAGGCCGGTCACGACCTGCTCGGCGCCGTGCGCGATAGCATGCGCCGCGTCGACGACGGCGTGCGCGCGGCCCGTGGGCGCGGGTTTCAGAGCGTGGTGCGGGTCTCGTGCGCGTCGTCGTGGGCGGCCCGCGTGGTGTCCGCCTTGATGGGGTTGGCGGAGGAGTGGCCGGGCTTGGTGCCGCTGGTGCACGACCCGGTGGGGACGGATGTCGCGCGGGGACTGCTTCAAGGCGAGCTCGATCTGGCGATCACCCACGCGCCGCCGGAGTCCGCGGACGTGGAGGTGCTTGAGATCGCCGCCCAGCGTTTTGGCGTGTACTGCGCAGCGGTGCATCCGCTGTTCGACGCCGAGGATGTGCAGGCGGAGGCCTTGGTCGACGCTGCGTTTGTGATCGCCGCAGGCGCCGACGACGGTACATCGACGCGGTGGCCGAGCAGCTGGCCGCGCCAAGCGGTGGTGCAGGCGAGCAACTTGGGGGTGCGCCTGGGCGTGTGCATGACCCGCCCGGTGCTGGCTGTGTTGCCGGACCTCGCGGTGCGCGATCATTTGGCCGCTGGGCGGCTCAAGCGTCTGCCTGGGCCGGAGCTGCCAGCGCGGTTGCTCTACGCCGTGCGCCGCCGCCAGTTGATCGCCGATGACGTCGTGCAGTCGGCGGTGGAGGCCATCGCCGCCGAGCTCGCCTAGACGCCGAGGCTAGACCTGTTCAACCGCGTGCCGCTGCCGTCGAAACGCCGCGAACCCGAGCAAGAGGCCAAGCCAACCGGCGCTACTGCGCGATGCACTAGCGGACGCGCATCCGCCGTCGGAGTCCATGGTGCCATCCGCGCTCGCGTCCTCCACCTGGACCACAAAGTGTTCCTCTGGCGCACCCGCGGGCAACGTCGTCGTCTTCGGCTCCGCGGCGTTGTCCGTGGCGCGCAGGTAGTAGTCCACGTCCGGGCGGACCACGAGATCGGCATCGACACCGGCGGTCCATAGGCCATCGCCGACATCAACCATGGGCAGGGTGAGCCATTCGATCGCGTCGCCGGAGCGCACGAGCAGCTCGACGGCTTGCAGTGGGTCGGTCGACGCGATGGTCGCCGAGACCTCGAACGTGTCTCCGGCATGCGTGGCATCGACGGCCGGCGTGTGTGAGATCGCGGGCGCCGCGAACGACACAGCGGCCAACGTTTGGCTCACGAAGAGGGCGGCGGCGAAGACAAGGGAAGGGCGCATGACGGTTCTCGGATGCAAGGGCTCGCTCCGCCTGTCACTGGCCAGTCCTGCGATTCAGCGCAAGGGGGCGACCTGGTTCAGACGGCCGTGGGCGTGTCGTATCGCGGCGATCCGCTAGAATCCGAACGACACGCCGGCGCCGATCGACCAATCGTTGACCGGCTCGTATTGGCCTGCGCGATCCACTTCCCAGCGGCGTCGGATCTGCGTGTCGGCGTACAGCCAAGGCAGCGGTGACACGCGGGCCTCGGCGACCACCACCGCGTTGCTCATGTCGAACAGCCCGTCCGGGCCTTCGAAGCTGGTGTTCAGGAAGTACGCGCCGAACTGCAGCACCGACAGCGCGGGGATGCGCAGCTGCGCCCATGCCGCGTTGTTGTTCGCGCCCGTCTGGTCTTCCCAACCGGCGGACAAGAAGACGCGCTCCGAGAAGTTGAAGCCCAGCTCCGCGTAGTACCCGTTGCGGGCGCCTTCGCGCACGGCGTCGGTCCACGCAAACTTGGGGGCGCGCAGCGTCTCACCGGGAATCGTGCGGAAGGCCAGGCGTTCGACTTCGTACACGCGTCCAAAGTACGCCGGCTGGTACGCGCCGCCGAGCAGTCGGTACTCCGCGCGCATGTCCATCACGACCTCGTCGCTGAGCTTGAAGCCGAAGAACGAGCCGGCGTGGAGACCGGTGCCGCGGGCGAAGTGCGTGTTCACGTCCAGGTACGGCGTCATGGTCGCGCGCGGGGCGACCACCAGCTGATACTCGGCGTCCCAGCCCAAGATCGCGGTCGGGTTGGTGTCATTCGGGAGCAGGTCGCGGCTCGGGATCGCCGGATATGCGACGTCGGGCTCGGCCTGAAGAATTCGGGTGGGCGCGGCTTGGTCAGCGGCGACGGTGACGCCGAACGCCAAGCGTCGCAGGCTGCCCTCCGGGTCGTCGATTCCCCAGGGGCGGATGTACGCGCGGGCGCCCATCACGTCGGGGTCGGTGACGTTATCGATGAACGCGTCGAGGCCGCCGTAGACGGTGTTCAGGCTGTGCTGAACGCCCCACTGAAAGTGGTCGGAGTCGAAGCCGTTGTCGTACGCGTCCACGATCGTGCGGTGACCGATGCGCACGTTTGGAAGCTCGCCGCCGCGCACGTAGACACCGTCGTAGGGCGAGCCGTACTCCAGCCAGCGCAGCACACGCATGTACTCGGCGCGCTCGTCCCAGTGCTCATGGCGGAACGCCGGCGTGGTCTCGTGCGGGAAGCGGTCGCCGACGCGTGTGGTCAGCGGCACTTCGAACGAGAACCGCAGCGAGTGGGCCTGCGGTGCATCGAACAGCGGCGAGTTTCGCGTGAGCGCGAGGTCGCGGATCTCGAGGTAGAGCGTTGGCGTGATGGTCAGGTGCCAGTCCTCGGACAGTTTGGCCACTCCGAATCGTCCTCCCAGCGCGCCGTGCACGCGGCCTTCGTCGGCGGGCCCGGGGACGTTGGGCTCCAGGGCCTGCGCCTGCCCGGTGGCGGCTGGCAGCAGCGCGACGAGCGCGAGGAAGGCCGCCGAAATCCACGTAAATCCGCGTCGTCCGGACGGCGCTCCGTCTCGGTTCGATGCGAATGATCTGTGGTGGTGTCCGGTGGTCACGCGACTCCAAAAACGCAGTGGCTACCCCCGTTGTACTCTACCTTGCGCCGGGTTCCGAAAAGTCGGCGTGTATGCCGTGCGCCGTGTCGCGCGGTTTATGTAGGCGCGCGACGCGAGAACGGGGGCGGCGGAGAGATTCGCCTTTGAGTCCGGCTACTTGTCGGCGTAGTACGCCGAGGTGTGGCGGCCGATCGACACGTGCTCCACTCCGAGCTCCGCCATGCGACGGGGGTCGTACAGGTTGCGGCCATCGAACACGACGGGCGCCTTGAGCAGGTTCTTGAGCCGGTCGAAGTCGGGGTTGCGGTACTCCGGCCATTCGGTGACCACGAGCAGGGCGTCGGCGCCCTCCACGGTGTCGTAGTCGCCCTCGAAGAACGTGATCGTGTCGCCGAACACGTCCTTGGCTTTCTCGATCGCGACGGGGTCGGTGGCGCGCACCTGGGCGCCCCGCTCGAGCAGGGCGTTGATGATCGTGATCGCCGGCGCCTCGCGCATGTCGTCGGTCTGCGGCTTGAACGCCAAGCCCCACACGGCGAACGTGAGCCCGCTCAGGTCTTCACCGAACCGCTCCACCACGCGCTCCACGAGACGCATCTTCTGGTGCTCGTTCACGCGCAGCACGGCCCGAAGGATGTCCATGTCGAGCCCGTTCTTCTTGCCGGTCTCCAGGAGCGCGCGAACGTCCTTGGGGAAGCAGGAGCCGCCGAAGCCGACGCCGGGGAACAGGAACTTGGTGCCGATGCGCGGGTCGGAGCCGATGCCGCGGCGGACGTCGTCCACGGCGGCGCCCACGTCTTCGCACAAGCGCGAGACCTCGTTCATGAACGAGATGCGTGTGGCCAGCATGGCGTTGGCCGCGTACTTGGTCATCTCAGCGGAGCGGACCGTCATGAAAATGATGCGGTTCGACGTGCGCTGGAACGGGCCGTAAAGCTGCGCCATCATCTTCTGGGCGCGCTCGTTGTCCGTGCCGATCACGATGCGATCGGGCTTCAGGAAGTCGTTCACCGCGGCGCCCTCTTTGAGGAACTCCGGGTTCGATACGACGGCGAACTCGTGGTCCGTCTTGGACGAGATGATCTCGGTGACGACGTCGGCGGTGCCCACGGGCACGGTGCTCTTGTCGACCACCACCTTGAAGCCGTTCATGTTCTCGCCGATCGTCTTGGCGACGGCGGCGACGTGCTTCAGGTCGGCGGAGCCATCTTCGTCCGGCGGGGTGCCGACGGCGATGAAGATCACGTCGTTGTCTTTGATGGCCTGGGCCACGTCCGTCGTGAACACCAAGCGACCGTCGGCCTGGTTGCGCACCACGATCTCACGCAGACCGGGCTCGTAGATCGGGAGGATGTTCTCCTTGAGGCCGTCGATCTTCTTCCGATCGATGTCCGCACAGGTGACCGTGTTTCCCGTATCCGCAAAACACGCGCCCGCGACGAGACCGACGTAACCAGAACCAATGACGCAGACCTTCATGAGCTTCTCTCGAGCGCGGGTGTATAGCGGGAGCTTAACTAGGGGTCCGTGGTCCTAACCAACGATCCCCGTGGAGACAAGGCCGAATGAACGGCAGTTCAGTCCTCGTCGCCCACGGCGTCCGCTGCCGGAGCGGCTACGAACTGTGGCCGGCCGAGCCCCACGCGGGCGACCTGGTCGCGGAACGAGCGCGACAGGTACGCGCGCGCCGCGTGTACGGCGTCGAGCACCGGAAGCCCTTGGGCCAAGTGGGTCGCCAGCGCCGACGACAGCCGACAACCGGTGCCGTGCACATCGCCGGTCGGCCCGTGCGGGACCGGCGCCAGCCGCGTGGCCTGCGCGTTGTGCACCAACACGTCCGTGCCGACGGGGGCGATGTGACCGCCTTTGGCGAGCACCCACAGCGGGGTCTGATTCGCGAGCGCCCGCGCGGCCGTCTCCAGCTCCGCGAACGTGGTGGGCACGGCGGTGTGTCCGGCCAGCGCGCTCACCTCGAACGCGTTGGGTGTGAGCACGAGCGTGGTCCGGTCGGCGAGCGAGAGCAGCGCCGCGTATGTCTTCTCGCCCGCGCGCGCGAGGGACACGGGGTCTTCGCCGCCGGTCAGCACGGGGTCGACCACGATGGGCACGTTCTCGGCGAGCTCAGTGCGCAGCAGGTCTGCGGCGATCGCGGCGAGGGTGGGGTCGCCGAGCATGCCGAGCTTTACGGCGTGCGGGCGGCCGTCGCGGAGGGCGGCGCGCAGCATGCGCTCGAACCAAGCGGGGTCCACGGGCATGAACCCGCGCACTCCGTTGGAGTCTTGGTCGACGAGGGCGGTGGGCACCGCGAGTGGGTGTCCGCCGCACTCGGCGATGGTGATTCCGTCGGCACCGACGCCCGCTCCGTTGAGGGGGTCGGTACCGGCGATGGTCAGTACACGCGGCTGTCCGCGGCCGCTCAGAAGGTGAAGAGCGGGGACTGGTTCGCGATCTCTTCGAGCTCGGAGAGCAGCGCGGTTTGCATCGAGCTGGCTTGCTCGATGAGCTCTTTGATCTGCGCGGCGCGCGACTTGTAGCGGTCGAGCGCGTTCTCGTTGGAGACGGGCGGGAGCAGGTGCTCGCGGGGCAGGACGATGAGGTCGTGCACGAGGACCTGGATCTCTTCGCCGGTCGCGGTGGTGACGGAGTAGAAGTCGTTGGCTTGGTCGCCTTCGCCTTCTGTGACCATCTCGAGCTCGCTGAAGGTCACGCGCTCAGCGCTGACGGGCGAGAACGGGTTGGCCTCACGGTCGGTCAGGAAGTCGTTGTAGCGACCGAGGACCGTGTTGAGTTCGAACGCGATACCGTAGTTGAGTTCGTCCTGGGTGCCGGCCTGGAGGCTGGCGATCTCGTCGGCGTCGCGGATGGTCGAGCGCAGGTGGCGGTCGACGGTGCTGCCGAGGTACGACGTGGCGACGGCGTATTCGACGAGCTGGCGGCCGATCTGCTCGTTGCGGACGATGAGCGTCTTGGCGTTCGAGACGAGGGCGGGGTCCAGCACCGGGCGGCTCTCCCCATACGAAGCGCGCAGTCGCTCTTCGAAGGTGGGGGAGTACGTTTGCTCGGCGGGGATTCCGGCGAGGTCGGCGTTGAGCGCGGACAGCTCTTGGCTGATGGGTTGGACGACGTCTCGGACGCGTCCGGCATCGGCGATCGACAGGTTTTGGAACTGACGAACGGTGTTGTTCGCGACTCCAATTCCGCCGATGGCGAGTCCGACGAGGGCCGCAGCGGCGACGGCGATCACCGTGGCCATGAGGCTCTTCGAGGCCGGCGCCTTGATGGTCGGGTCGACCGCGTTGGCGTCGTACTCGAACGTCTCCGACTCCAGGTTGGAGACGGCGTTGGAGTAGTCTTCGTCCGGCACGCTGGCGGCGTGGGCCGCTGCGACGGGCGGGACGAACGTTTGAGGCTCGTCGATGTAACCGGCTGCGTGGTCGGGCGCCGCGCCGAAGTCCTGGCTGGGCGCGGGTGCGGCGTCCGGGAACGTCGCGCCAGCGTCACTCGCAGGCGTGCCTGCCGGTGCGTCACCGGAGGCCTCGTCGGCGTTGGGGGTTGCGACCGGCTCGGAGTAACCGAGCTTGGCCTTCAAATCGTCGAGGTTAGCTGCACCGCGGCGTCTGGTTGCCACTGGCGTCTCCGTCGGGCGGGAAGGGGGCTAAACAGCACCCAAATGAAAGCGAAACACTGAGCACCGCACGCTATTTCAGCGGCGGCCAACGGTCAAGCGGGCACCGCGTGGCGTGCACCGGATGGCCACGATCTACCCCGGTGCTGGTCACGCCGGTGGGCCCGCCACCGGGGTCGTCGCGAGCGCCATCCCCGCGAACGGTCGGATGCGCTCGAAGAACGCGGCCGGTTCTTCTGGTGCGGCGCTCTCCCAGCCCTTCAGGCGGTCCACGAGCCGCTCCAGCGCGCGCTTCGTTTCCGGCGACATCGTGTGCTGCAGGTAGGCGACGGAGCAGCTCTGCGTGACCGCGAACGACAACGAACTGCCGCGGTGCTTGAGCGAGAACACTTCGAGCGGGGCGACGCCCTCGGCGACCCGGACGACGATGCCGCCGGCGCAGAGTGAAACGCTCGCCGATATGCCGTCGACCGTGGCGAACGGCGCGAGCGCTTCGACGATCGGCTCAGGGATCGTCGGCGGCACCGGGCGGTCGGCTTCGCCTGTGACGTCCGAGAGCCAGCCGCGTGCGCTCAGCACCAGGACTTGGGCGACGACGCTTTCGCGGAATCGCCCTCGCTCGGCGGGGCTCTCCGGCACGCGCTCCCCCAGCTCGGCCATGATCTCGATGACCGTGCGTGTGCCATCGAGTGCGTCGATAACGCTGCACCCGATCTCCGGTAGGGTCGGCAGGAGCACGGTGTCTTCGGTCCAGTCCGGGTGCGAGACCTCGACGAAGTGGAGGCGCGTCCAGCGCGTGGCCTCTCCGCTGGTGTGGTAGAGTTCGCGGACCTTTGTGGTGCAGGCGCTGGCGTCCAACAATCGGTTGGATAGCTGGCTCCACTGCGACTGGAACTCGCCCCGTACGAGCTCGTGGGCGCGCAGCAGGTCGCCGGACGACATCGCGTCGACGAGCTCTTCGCGCTTCCGGCCGAATAGGTGGTCGCGGTAGATGAAAACGTCGGGCCTGACACCGTCGAAGTCCGCGGCGCGGTGACCGGCGTCCAACGGGTTGGCGAAGGCGCCGTGCGCGATCGCGAGGAAGGAGTCCTGGTCGGCTTCCACCGTCGACGAGGCGTCCGGCAGCCGATCGCTTCGCCCCTCCCAATAGGGCCCGCTGCGCGACGAGTTTTGGCGGTACCAAACGCGGGCCAGGCGATGGAAGCCGCCCAGCATTTCGTTGTACGCCTCGTTGTAGCTCTGGCAGAGCAGGTCCATGTCCAGGTCGGGGTCTTCCCAGATCGTGCCGAGCGCGCTGGCGGCCATGCCCGCTGCGGAGGAGGCGATCATGATGCCGCTGGAGAGCACCGGATCGACGAAGCCGGCTGCGTCGCCGACCAGGAACCAGCCGGGGGCCGAGGCCCGCTCGCTGCGGAAGCTCCAGTTGCGGTGCACCGTGAGCTGCTGGTTTAGGCGTGGGTGGGTCGTGAGCGTCGCGTCTTCGAGCAGGCCTGCGATGGAGGGGCAGGCGGCGATCGCGTCGCGATAGAAGGTCTCAAGCTCGACCTTGCTCGGCACGAAATCGCCTTCCGTGACCAGCCCGATGCTCGCCAGGTCTGGCCCGGTGGGGATGTGCCACAGCCAGCCAACGTCGGTGGTCGCGAGGTACGTCCAGCGCTCGTTCTCCGCGGTCTTAAAGCGGAACTCTGCGACGCCGGAGCCCTTCCAATAGCCGACGACCGCGAAGTTGTTCATCCCTTCGTTCGGGAGCGCGGCCACGCCAAACTGTTTGGACAGCACGCGGGCTCGGCCCGAGGCGTCGATCACGTAGTCGGCGATCGCGGTGTGGCTCACGCCGTCCACCTCCCATTGAACCTCCGAACGCGGCGCGCCGTGCGCGGACAAGGAGTCGGGCAGCTGCTTGACGGACGTGACGCGGGCGCCCGTGCGCAGGTCTGCGCCCAACGAGACGGCGTGATCGGCGAGGACCTTGTCGAACTCGGCTCGGTTCAGGTGAAACGCTGAGCGGGTCGCGCCGCCGGTCTGCGGGTCGCGGAAGTCGACCGTCCACGGCGTAGAGTCGACGCCCCACTCGAAGACGATCCCCGACTTGCGCATGGGGTGGGTCGCTTCGAGCTTCTCGAGCACGCCGGCGCGTTCGAGCACAGCACGCCAGCTCGGGATCGTGGACTCGCCGATCTGGTAGCGCGGCATCTCTGCGCGCTCGAGCACCAGAACATTCCGTTCGGGGTGCTCTTTTCGCACCAAGGCCGCGGTCAACGACCCAGCTGGACCAGCGCCGATCACTAGAACGTCAACGAGCATCTTCTACCTAATCTACAGTTTCACGTTTGAGGCCGGACCAAGGCGGCCTCCGGTGGTCTGAGGGGCTTGTGTTGGCCGCTCAATCCGTCGCCCAACTTACCATCGCGGCGTTCCAAGTTCTAGGAGGAGCGTCGCGCTGTGTGCCGTTCGCGGGGCGGCTGGAGCGGGGGGCTCAACGTCCCGTTCGTGGGCTGATTCGGGGCTGGACGCGCGCGGGGCAGAAGGGCGGGCGGCGGCTCGCGGTTGGGGGACCCCGCGGGTGCGTACCCCGTCGCGCGGGCCGCCGCTCCGTCGAAGGCTTGGAGCGGAGTTTCGCCGGACTCCAGCTTGCGCTCAACCGGGGCCTGGGATAGGCAAAACGCGACGCTCTGCGCCCTCGCGACCCTTCGCGTTTGTGCGCAAACCGACGCTCAGACAGACTGAATCAACATGCATTTGCCCCGTCGCGCTGGCCTGCTAGCGGCCCTCCTTGGTCTCATCGTCCTCGCCGCCGCTTGCGGCGAAGACACCGGCCCCTCTTCGCCGTTCACGCTCGTCTTCGAGCAGCCGCTCGCCGCCGATATCGTCTACTCCAACACCGACGTCGCCTTCGCGGTCGCCGTCGAGGCCATCGGAGACGAAGATCTCGGTGACGCCACCTTCGAGTACGACTGGGACTTTGGCGACGGCGCCCGCTCCACCGGCCTCGGCGCGTCCGTGGTGCACAGCTACACCAACGGCGGAACCTTCACCGTCACCGTCGAAGCCCGCCGCACCGATCGCGATCAGAGCGTCGGCGCGACCCTCACGCTGCAGGTGTACGCCGCCGCCGATCTGACGATCGATCAGGCGACCCTCACGCTCACCGACGCCGTCGTCCGCTCCGGCGACCTGTTCCGCCTCTCCGGCAACCTGCTCAACATCGCGAGCGAGGTCCCCGAGCCGTTCGACGTCGGATACTTCATCGGCCCGCAGAGCCTCGCCGAACAAGGCGACCTGGACGCCGTGCGCCTGCAGGACCTCATCACCGCTGGCGCCGTCGTCGAACTCGACCGTACCACCTTCCCGGACTTTGGCGCACAGCCCGCCCAAGCCGTGATCGACAACGCCGCGCTCACCGGGCCCACCGACCTGCCCAGCGGCGACTACGTGGCGTTCATCTTCGCGGACCCCGACGGCAACGTGGGCGAAGAAGACGAGTTCAACAACTACGCCTTCGCCTCGCGCATCTTGCCCTACCAGAACGCCACCGCCGAGGGCGCCGACCTGTTCGCCGCCGGCGTCACCGTGCGCCCAGCCCGCGCGAACGTGCTGTCCGTCATCACCCTCAACGCCGCCATCCGCAACGACGGAAACGCGTTCGCCGAGCCGTTCGAGTACGCGGTGTACCTGAGCGCCAACAACGGCACGCTGCAGGACGATGACCGTCTGCTCTACACCGGCAGCGTCGACAACGTGCCGGCCAACGAGACCTTCTCCATCGTCGAGCTGTCCATCCCGATCGACCCGCCGGTCACCGAGCTAGGCGACTACTTCATCGTGCTGCAAGCCGACTCCGGCGACGCGATCGAAGAGGCCAACGAGGACAACAACGTGAGCGCCTCGTCGCGCATCACGGTCACGGACGAAGAGCTGCCCGGCGCCGACATCGTGCCCACCCAGTTCGCCGTCCTGCCCGACACCACGTTCATCGGCGGCTCTGTGCAGATCGACCTGACGGTCAGCAACCTGGGCACCGAGCCCGTCGAGCGGCAGTTCAACTGCGGCTTCTACTTCTCCGAAGACGCGGTGCTCATCACCACGCAAGACCGCCTGCTGCAGACCGTGCTCATCGGCCCCATGCTGGCCGGCGACGAGCGTGAGATCTCCATCGACGCCTTCGTGCCGCCCATGACGCCCGGCGATTACTTCCCGATCGTCTCGTGTGACCCCACGTTCCTGATCCCCGAGGCCGACGACGTGAACAACGTCCGCGTGGCTGCGGCGCCCATCTCGGTGGCCGCCACCGCCAACGTCGACCTGGTCGCCTCGGCCTTCACCGTCACGCCGCTCGCCGTCGAGAACGACGCCCCGACCACCGTGTCCGTGGACGTCTGTAACGAAGGCTCCAACGGCTCCACGCCCTCCGTGGTGCGCGTGTTCATCAGCGACGACCCGACCCTGGACGTGAGCGACTCCGTGTTGATGGAGAGCCGCGTGCCGCCCGTGAACGCCGGCGAATGCATCACCATCTTGGCCGAGGTCCCCGCGCGCTGTGACACCTTCGTGAGCAGCTACACGGTGTTCGCGGCTGTCGACGCGACCGGCCTGGTGGCCGAGGGCGATGAGGCGAACAACGTGGCTACGCTCGACGCGCCGTTCGTCATCTCGGGGCTCATCTGCAGCTGCGAAGACGACGCCTTTGAGCGCAACGACACCCCCGGAAACGCCGCGTTCCTGAACCCGAACGTGCGCCGCTTCGAGAACCTCGCGATGTGCAGCGCCAACGTGGACTACTACCAAATCGCGCTGCTGGCCGACGAGACCATCCGCGTGTCCATCGACTTCGACCACGATCGCGGCGACCTCGACATGGAGCTCTTCGCGCTCGACCGCTCCACGCTGCTGGACCAGTCGGCGACGCTCGGTGATCACGAAGAGGTGTCGTTCCTGCGCATCCCGCAGCGCGGCAACTACTTGCTGCGCGTGCAAGGCAAGACCGAGGCCGACCGCAACGTGTACGACCTCGATATCGAGGTCACGTCGCCGCAAGAGGGCACCGACCTCATCGTGCTCAACGTCGAGGTCGACCAGGAGCGCCCGGTGCTCGGCGAGACCATCCAAGTGTGCTTCGACATCGTGAACCTGGGCGACACGGCGGCCGCGGCGACGCTCGCGCGAGTGTACCTGACCGAAGACACGACGCTCGACCCGATCGAGGACACGCTCATCGGCAGCCTCGCCATCGAGGCGTTCGACGCACGCATCTACCGCTGCCTGGACGTGCAGATTCCGGAAGCCTCCGGTGGCGGTCGCCGCTACCTGGCCGTGGTCGCCGACGCGCGCGACGACATCCCGGGCGAGCTCTCGGAGACCAACAACGTGGGCCTGTCCCCGGTGGTCAACGTCGACGACGCCTGCTTCGACGTGCTCGAGCCCAACAACGTGGCCTCGGAGCCGCGCCGCCTGGAGCTGTTCACCGAGCCGCCCGTGTCGTTCACCGAGCTGCTCGCCTGCAGCGACAACCGCGACTTCTACGAGCTGTGCCTGTCCGACGGCGACTTCCTGACCGTGCAAGCGAGCTTCGACTCGGCGGTCGGAGATATCGACATGAAGCTGTACTCGGGCGCGACGGAGATCGACCGCAGCGAAGGCATCTCGGACAGCGAGCTGGTGGGCGTCGACTTTGTGGCCGGCGACCGCTGCTACGTGGTCGAGGTGTATGTGGCGGGTGCGGGCCGCGAGGTGCCGTACACGCTCACCGTCGACACGGGCCGAGCGCCCGATTCGCTGGCGTGCAGCCAGATTGAAGAGCCGAGCGAGGGCTTCGGCTCGGCCGTCTCGCTCCGCGACTTCTTGGACGACTGCATGGCCGTGTGCCCGACCGCCGACGAGGACTACTACTACCTGCAGTTGACGCCCGGCACCGAGGTCAGCTTCTCGCTCGAAGGCCTCGACGGCGCGCCGCCGGAGGACGAGCTGCGCATGACGCTGTGGGGACCTTCGCGGAACTTCCTGAGCAACACGGTGAGCGCGCTCGAAGCCCTCACGTACGACGTCTCCCTGTCCGGACGGCACTACCTGCGGGTGCGCTCCAACGGCGACGGCCCCCGCAATCAGCCGTACTGCATTCGGGTGGAGGGCGTGTCCGGCACCGACTTGGTCCCGACCGCGCTCACGCTGGAGTCCGCCATCGCGGCGCCCGGCGACACGCTGCGCTTCCAGTACACGCTGGCGAACACGCGCGACGCGGCGAGCCCGGAAGCGGCCTACACCATGTACCTGAGCACGGACCCGGTGCTGTCGCCCGACGACCGCGTGCTGCGCACCGCCACCCTCCCTGGACTGGGCGGCCTGAGCGAGCGCACCGAGGGGCTTCGCTTCGACGTGCCGGCCGACCTGATCGATGGCGGCAGCTTCTACGTGATTCTGTGGGTCGATAGCGGCGAGAACGTGCCCGAGTTCAACGAGGTGAACAACGTGATCTTGACCACGCTGACCGTCGTCCCGCGCTGCCTGCCCGACCTCGCCGAGCCGAACAACTACGCCGACGACGCGGTGGACGCGGTGTTGGTGGCGGCGGAGACGCTGTCGTCTTGTGGATCGGCCGACGCCGATTGGTTTGTTTACACCGCGACGGCCGCCTCGACCGTGTTCTCGCTCTCGTTCTTGGACGCCGACGGCGACTTGAACTTGTACGTGTACACCGAGGGTGTGTCGGGGCTTGAGGAGGTCGGTTTCAGCGACTCCATCACCGACAACGAGCGCGTGGAGATCGCGACCGATGTGGACGAAGTGTATTGGATCGAGGTGGTGCAGCACACAGACCGCACGCCGTCGTACACGCTGACGGTAGAGTGACACACGCCATGGGGATTGCCGTCGTCAGCAATGACGTGGCGTTGGGTCGGCGCGCCGCGCGTGCTTGCCATAACAACAACGTCGCAGTGGTTGCGCTTGAATGCCGTGGAGCCGGACACGCCGACTTGGGTGCCGCCCTCGACGCCGCCGCCCGTCGACAAGATGTCGCGGCCGTGTTGGTGTACGCAGGTGCGATTGTGGACCACGCAGCCTTCGCGGCTGTTTGCAAACAAGCGGCGCCGCACGTGCCGATTTTGTTTGTTTGTGCCGAGCGTCCGGTGGATGACGCCGCGTTCGACTTCTACTTTGAGGCGTGGGTTGGCTCGCTGGGTGCGCTCTGGTGCGACTCGCTCGCGTCTGCCGTGGCTGCGCTCTCGGTGGTCCGCGCGCTCGACCCGCCGATGGACGTGCGCTGCGCTGTGCTGGGCGCCGAGCCCGCGCTGGTGGCCGCCAGTGCCACCCAATGCCGCTCGGAAGGTTTTGAGGTACGCTCGACGGTCGAGGCAGACGGATCACACGCCGCTTTGAAGGCCGCGCTGTCGAACCTGCAGCACGACCTGGTGGTGGCGACCATCGACGAAGAGAGTTCCGACGCGGAGTCCATGCAGTCGCTGCTGGCGGCGCGCCGGGAGCACCCCGACTTGCCTCTGATCGTGGTGGCGGACGGCACGATGGAGTGGCGTCGGCTGCTGGCGGCGGAGCTCGCCGGTGTGGGCTCCACGACCGTCGTGGATGGTGACGTGGACATCGGCGTGGGCCTGCGCATGCTGGCGGCGTGGTCGCGGGTGCATGCGCGAGCGGGCGTGGGCGGCGTGCGTCTGCGCGACGCGGGACGTCTGCGGCGCGCGCTGTACACACTGCGCGGCGACGGCGTGTTGCCGTTCGGCCCCGACGTGCAGGGCGAGCTCGCTGGTGGCCTGGGACTGCCGTATCCGCGCGCTCACAAAGCTGGGTATCTCGACGACGTGCTCTTCGCAGCGGCGGACTACGGTTACCCCGTGTGGGTGGCCGCGGTGCATGACGACTTGCGCTGGCCGGACACCCCGCGTTGGGGACTCGCGCGCAATAGCGACGAGCTGATCAAGGTGGGCGAACGCGCGCTCGCCGACGCGCAGCGCGCGCTCGGCCGCCGGGTCGAGGTCATGGTCACCGAGGCGCTCCCGAGCGCTGTCGAGGTGCAGGTCCGCGTGGTGCGTCACCCCGACTACGGCATTGTGGCGCGCGTGTGTTCGGGCGTTGTCGAGGGCACGCTGATTCCTCCGTTCGCGGCGGCTGACGTGGCCCGCGCGCTGCGCCCCATGTCGGCGTCTGACCCGTTGATCGAGGGCGTGCACTCGTGCGCGAGCGCATGCGTCGCGGCGCTTGAGATGAGCGAAGACCTGTCCGCGATCGAGGTCCTGCTCGACGTGGGCTCCGCGGGCTTCATGACGCGGCACGCCAGCGCACTGCAGGAGAGAACGTAATGGTGCGAATTGGCCAACTGACCGACATCCACGTGGCCGAGTTTTCGGGCCTCCGCCGCCGCGACTTCATGGGAAAGCGGGCGTCGGGCTGGGTGAACTTCACGCGGAAGCGGTCCAAGGAATACGAGCGTCGGGTGGTCGACGCTGCGGTCGCCCGCATGGTCGAGGCCGCTCCCGATGTGGTGGTCGTCTCGGGCGACCTGTCGAACCTGGGTCTCGCCAGCGAGCTCCGCGCTGCCTTGGAGGTGTTGGAGCCGCTGCGGGCGGCGGGGATTCGCACCGTTGTGATCCCCGGCAACCATGACGCGTACACGACGGCCGCGGCCGGCGGTCAGTTCGAGCGCGTGTGCGCGGAGTGGCAGATCGCGGATGCCCGCGCGGACGGCGGCCTGTACCCGTTTGTGGTACGCGTCGACGAGGTGGCGATCGTCTGCTTCAACAGCGCGATCCCGACGCCCACGTTTATGGCGTACGGCCGCGTGGAGGATGCGCAGATCGCCCGCGCCCGAGAGCTCGTCGCCATCGAGCACGCCGCGGGTCGGTCGGTCGTCTTCGCCTTGCATCACCACCCGACCCGAGCGCCGCACCACCGTAGCGAGCGAGGGCGTGGTCTGCGCAATGTGGCGGCGTTTCGGGCGCTGGCCGCCGAGTCATCGGCGTCGCTGGTGTTCCACGGCCACAACCATTTCATGCACCTACGGCGCCTGCGCGAGGCGCCCGACGTGAACGTGGTCGGCATCTCAAGCGCCACCACCAATCGTCTGAGCCCGGCCGAGCGCGTGGCCCAGGTGGGCCTGTTCGAGGTCACCGGCGACGGCCTCCAGCGGGTCGGCATCTCAAGCTGGGACGGCGGTAAGTTCGCGGCGTGGGCATGGACGGAGCCGAGCGATATCACGATCGAGTCCGAGCACGAGCAGCTCACTTCGGGCTGAACGCGACGCAGGACGCTGGGCGGGGTAAACCTGCCTTCAACTTCGCGCAGGACGAGAGACTGGGCGCAGACTACCCAGATGGGTCGGCTCTCTGGCGGCTACTTCTTGCGAATCAGGCCTGCGACGAGCGGGAACGCGAGCACTGCGGCGACCGCGAACAGCACGAAGGCTGGCACGTTGAGCCCCAAGATCGGGCCCTCGCCGCCTTGCATCGCGATGGCGCCGGCGATGAGCGCGCCGGCGATCACGGTCGCCCGTGATTGGTGTTTGGCAGCGGCCAGCAGGGTCGCGCGCTGCGCCTCCATGCCGGCGACCGACACGTTGAGGTTCAGGTTCCCGGACTCCGCGTCGTGCAGCAGCTGCGTGGCGGTGTGCGGGAACTGGCGCAGGAACTTGGTGAACGCCTGCGTGGTGTCGATGCCGTGTTTGACCAGTCGCGCGGGGCTGTAGCGCTCGGTGAGCATGTCGCGGGCGAACGGTCGCGCCTCTTCGAGCATGTTCAGGTCGGGCGCCAGCGTTTTGCCGATGCCTTCGACCGTCATCAGGGCCTTGAAGACCATGGTGTACGCGGGCGGCATCTTGATGCGGTGGCGGATCGCGCCGGTCACGAGGTCGCTAAAGTAGGCACCCACATCGAGCTCGTTGAGCGTGCGCCCCTCGATGTGTTTCTGCATGATCTCGACCACGTCCTGCTGAAACGCAGGGTAGTCGTAGCGCACGCCGGGGACCTTGATGCCTACGTCGAAGAACGTGCGCGCGAGGCCCTCATAGTCTTCGCGGATCATGGCGATGATCACGTCCATGACGCTGTCGCGCTGGCCCTCGGTGAGCCGGCCGACCAGCCCAAAGTCGATCATCGCGATGGTGCCGTCGGGCTTGATGAGGATGTTGCCCGGGTGCAGGTCGCCGTGGAAGTAGCCGTCCTGGAACACCATTTTGAACAGCGCTTTGAGCATGCGCGGGGCGAGCTCGTAGGGGTCCACGCCGAGCTCTTTGGGCGCGAGCGTGACCTTGACGCCGTCGATGAACTCCATGGTGAGCACGCGCGATGTGCTCGCGGCCTCGAACACCTCGAGGATATGCAGTCGCTCGAAGTCTTTGAAGTTCTTCTGGAACTTACGGATGTGCTGCAGCTCGTTTCGGAAGTCGACCTCGCGCCGGATCGCCTTATCGAACTCGCGGACGATGCCCACGGGGTCGAGCAGCTCCAGCTCGGGCACCATCGACTCCGCCCGCCGCGCCAAAAACTGCAGAATGTTCAGATCGCTGTCGATGCGCTCGGCGATGTCGCGGCGCTGAATCTTGACGACCACGTCGCGGTCTGCGGCGCGGTAGCGGGCGCGGTGCACCTGGGCGATGGAGGCACAGGCGAGCGGGACGCGGTCGAAGTCGTCGAACACATCGTCGACGGTGCCGCCCAGGTTCTCGCGGATCTGCGTCTCGACGTCCTCCCAGAGCATGGGTGGCACGTCGTCTTGCAGCTGCTCCAGCTCGTGGATGAAGTCCTCGGGCAGCAGGTCGCCGCGCGTAGACAGGATCTGGCCGAGCTTGATGAAGGTGGGGCCGAGCTCCTCGATGGCCATGCGCACGCGCTGCGGCGTGGAGTAGAGCGAGTCGTGGCCGTCGCGGTAGTCCATGACGCTCTTGAGCCCGACCATCTCGGTGAGGTGCAGCCGGGTGACGAGCGCGCCGAAGCCGTGGTGGATGAGGATGCCGACGATTTCGCGCATGCGCGAGGCGTCTTTGATGGCGACCGAGAGGCCCCGGACTGACGTGTAGACGCGTGCGACGGTTCCCACTTAGCCCTCCCGGGCGCTGCGTTGTACGAGGCGTTCGAACAGTCGGAGCGCGGCTTCGTCGGTCCAGGAGCGGGCGCCCATGAAGCGCGCGAGCACGGTGCCTTCGCGGTCGAGCACGTAGGTCTCTGGCAGCAGCTGCGTACCGAAGGCCTGCGAGAGTTGTCCGCTGGGGTCCTGCAGAATGAGCACGTCTGCGCCGGCGAATCCCGCGGTGGTGAGGAAGTCGACCAGCGCGGTGGTGTCTTCGTCCTGGCTCACGGCGACCATGCGGAACGCGCGGCCTTCGAAGCGGCGCGCGAGCGCGAGCATGGACGGCATCTCTTCGATGCACGGTGGGCACCAGGTGGCCCAGAAGTTGAGGAACACGATGCTGCCGCGCAGGCTGGCGAGCGTGTGCGGGTTGCCCTCCAAGTCCACGAGCTCAAATTGCGGCGCGGGGCGGTCCACCACCGCGCCGTCGAGCTCGGTGATCTGCTCCACGATGACGCGATCGAGCGGGTCCGGGTGCAGGGCGACCACGGCCCAGTACGCGAAGGCGAGGCCAGCGATGGCGAGGACGCTTAGCAGGCGTCGCTCGGTTGGAAGTAGCTCGTTCAAAACGTGTCTCGGAGGCCGCGGACGATACGGAAGGCGCGCTCGCCGGGGTCGGCGACGGCAGCGTGGAGCGTGGGGTACCGCTCGAAGAGGTAGGCCTGCAAGGCGGGATCTTCGGAGCGATGGAACGGGTTGTACGCGCGCTCCTCACCGAGCGTGGCGAGGGTCGGGCCGTCGGCGCGGGTGTGGCCGTCGAGTTGGGCGAGTAGGGCGCTCGCGCCGGCGTTGTCCGGCTCCACTTCGAGGCAGAACTTGAGGTTGTGCGCCGCGTAGTCGTGACCGGGGTAGAAGCGCGTGTCATCGGGGATGTGCGCCAGCCGCTGGGTGAACGTGCGGTGCAGCTCGCCCGGCTCTCCGCCCCATTTGCAATGTCCCGAGCCGCCTACGAAGTAGATGTCGCCCGAGATTAGGTGCCCGGGCGTGTACGCGACGATGTGGCCGTCGGTGTGGCCGGGCACGTGCAGGATGTCGAACGCGGTGTCGCCGAGCTGCAGCGTGTCGCCGTGGCCGAGTTTGACGTCATACGGGTGGTCGAACATTCCGGCGTGCGCGGTGCCGTACACGTCGCAGCCGAGCGCGGCTTTGACGGCTGCGTTTCCGCCCACGTGGTCGGGGTGGCCGTGGGTGGTGAACACGAACACGTTGGGGACACCAGAGGCGCGGTACGCGGCGATGGCGGCGTCGGCGTCGATGGGATCGACGAGCATCGCGTGGTCGCCGGACACCACCAAGTAGGTCCAGTTGTCGGAGACGGTTGAGGCGATCGGTTGGATGTACATCGGCACGTGGGTTGCGTTCGGCGAACTACTAAGTGCGCGCGCGCAGGCGGCACAAGGGGCGTGTGCTCGGACATTGTGCAGGCACGGGGATTGGGTTGCGCACGTGAGGTGGGTTCCGTAGACGGATTCTCTCCGCAGTCGGAGCGGAGAACCCCGGCGAGCCGTGATGCGTCAGCTACAACATCGAATGACTGACGCCTGCTGTGCGCGCGATCTCCACCGTAGGCCGCGGCCATGAGCGGAGGCTCCAATGCCGCCGTCGGGCGTCCGTCCGTCGTTGCAGACGATCGCGTTGCTGACGGTGATGCCAACGCACGTCGTTTTACGGAGCGGTACGATGTGGCGGTGAACTACGACGGGTGGCGCGCCGACCGGTTCCTGGCCGATCAGATGCGCCGCGCGTCGCGTGCCAAGGTGTCGAGAATCATCAAGGCCGCCGCGCGCATGGAGCGGGCCGACGGCACCAAAGTAACCCGCGTAAAGTCCGGGACCGTGGTTCGCACGGGCGACGTGGTGTTCATCGACCGCGTGGAGCGCGCGGACCCGGCGACGCCGGCGTTGGACCAAGTGCGGGTCCTTCACGAAGACGCCGAGCTCGTGGTGTTGCTCAAGCCGCCCGGCATGCTCGTCCACCGCACCGCTCATGAGGTCACACGGACGATCGACGCATTCCTAGCGACGCGATTTCCCGACGAAACGGTCGAGTGCTCGCATCGCATCGACCGCGACACCTCGGGGCTTTTGGTCTGTGGCCGTGGGCTCGATTCGATCCGGGCCTTGGTCGCGTTGTTTGAGTCCGGATCGCCGGAGAAGACCTATCGCACGGTGGTGTTAGACCCCGACAACCGTTGGCCGCTCAACACGATCCGGAGGTTTGATATCCCGCTGGGCCTGGACCCCAACAGCTCCGTGAAAATCCGCGTGGGAGAAGGGGGCTGGACCTGCGCGACGACCTGCGAGGTGGTCCGCCGACACGGCGATCTGGCGGAGCTACGCGTGGGCATCGAGCGCGGTCGACAGCATCAAATCCGCGCGCATCTGTCGCTGTTTGGCACCCCCGTCGTGGGCGACAAGCTGTACGGCATGGGCAACGACTACTTCGAGGCTTGGCTCACGTCGCCCGGCGAGCCCACGCTGGTGGCTCAGCTGCAGACGCGCTGGCATTGTCTACACGCCGAGCGCCTGCGTCTGCCCTGGCACGGCGTGGAACGTGAGTTCGAGGCGCCGGTGCCTGCTCACTGGCCTGAGTTCGAGGGTTCTC
>CBDUJZ010000040.1:0-35496 GCA_965367675.1 uncultured Myxococcales bacterium
GCGAAGGCTCAGACGACGCCGTCGACACCGACAGCGACGGAACGCCCGACGGATGTGACGTGTGCGCAGGAGGCCGCGACGACCGTGACCTTGACGGCGACGGCATCCCGAACGGATGCGACGCGTGCCCCTACATCGACTCAGCGATCTGCGGTGAGAGCCTCGGCTGCGTCGCGGATTGCGCCAGCGCCTTTGAAGTCGGTGAGCGCGTCCGGGCCCTGAGCGACTTCGACGGCGTCATCACGGCGGGCGACTACGGCACCGTCGTCGCCGGATCGACCGGCGAACCGCCGATCCTGGTCGAGTGGGATACCCTCACTTCTGGCCACGATGGCTTCTGCGATGCCGCCTCGTGTGGATCGTGTGCGACCAGCGATACCGACAACCGCTGGTACGTGTACTGCGACACGATCGAATCCGTGCAGCTGGACTGCTCCTGTGGTGGTACGTTCGCCGTCGGCGATCGGGTCGGTGCTCGGCAGGCGTTCACCCAGAGCTTCCGGAACTTTGGTGCGGATGCGGTGGGAACCGTCATCGCAGGCTCGAGTGACACGCGGGTGCTCATCGAGTGGGAAGGGTTCACCGACCTGCACGACGGGAACTGCGACGCCACAACATGTGGCTCGTGCACACCGAGTGCCGTCGACAACCGGTGGTACACCGGCTGCGAGTACATCGAACATCGCTAGTGAATCTGAGACGGAGGCGGCACGCATCCATGTCGTGCCCGCCTCCCCGCTAGAGAGCTGACAATTCTAAGATCCGTGGAACTCGGTGCGGCCGGTGAATCTGTTCACCCCCTTCCTGAGCGGAGTCGAAGGACTGAGCGGAGTCGAAGGACTGAGCGGAGTCGAAGGACTGAGCGAGCCTGCCCTGAGCACAGCCGAAGGGAAGGACAGGTTTCAACCCGCCCTGCGTACTGATCGACGCCATCCGGAACGAAACCATCGGTGGATGGTATTCCAAACGCGTCTAAGTGATCAGCTCGCTGGTTGCGTGAACCGCTACGACCGCCCGCCCGCGACGCCTTCCCACACCTGGGCGAACACCTCCGCCGCCCGCATGGGCTCGATGGGCGGCCCCGGGTGCAGGTCGCGCTGGTTCGCCGGCACCCGCAAGCGCCCGCAGGCCTCTTCGAGCCGGGTTTGGATCGCGCCGAGCGTCCACTGGCCGAACAGCGTGCTGGCGGCCTCGTAGCGCTGCGTTTGGTACTCTTCCCAGGTGGTCAGGTAGCTGGCGTAGCCGTTGGCGTAGCCGCAGATCACCACGTGGTTTACGCCGCGGGGCGCGAGCGCCGCCTGCACCTGCGCGCGCATGCGGCGGCCGGCCACCGTGGTCGGCTCCAACGGGATGCCGACGATGGCCACCTCGCCGATGATCAACACCTGGACCGACAACACGTTGGGCGCCCACTCGCGCGCGTTCACGCCCTCGATGCGGCTGAACGCGTGCATGGCGCGAACCACGGGGTCGATGAACCCCGGCAGCGCGGGGCGGTCGGCGCGGAAGCCGCCAAAGGCGCTCGTCAGCGCGCCGTCGCCCACGTTCAGGAACGGAAACTTAGCGCCGTGCACATCCTCAAACCGTTGCCGCTCGGCAACGTTCTCGGCGAACTCTTCACCCGATTCAGCGCGGCGAACCGCGCGACCGTAGCGCCAGTTTTTGTAGTATTGACGAGCCTTTGCGACCCCCACCAGCGCACGGGTCACCTGCGGCGCACCACCCAGCGGCCCCGGCCCCTCGACAGTGCCTTCGATAAACGTGAGCCCCATGCGGGACGCGCCCGTGCGACAGCCTGTGCGACCGCGGGCGAAGCGCGGCGACACCTCGAACCCGCGCATGTCGAGGTGCAACATGACCGAGTCGATGGTGTCGCTCAGCGGCTCTGAATCGCCCGCCTTCGTGTGCGCGCGACCAGCGCTCTCGAACTGCCCTTTGCCGACCAACGCGGCGCTCTCGTAGTCGTCCACGCCACCGCCCACCATGAGCTTACGCTTGTGGTCGTAGCGGTGGTTCGGCGACACATCGCCCGCCGCCCCCTGGGCAAAAACCGCCACCGTTCCGGGCCCCATCTGGGCCTCGGTGAGCAACGCGGCGATGCCCTTGTTGTCCGGGTGCAGCAGGTGCTGGTCCGAGTGCACGCTGGTGCAGTGCACGGCGAACCAATCGATGAGCCCAATGGGGTCGCCGTCCGGCGTATCGACGCGCAGCACCTGCATCTCGCGGTCGGTCGCCTCGTGGCGCCGCGCCCAGGTCACCGGCGTCACATCCTCGTTGCGGTTGTACGACTCCAGCGACCGGTTGAACGCGATCGGCGCGTCGAGCGGCACGTGCGCGTTGCCCCACCGCACCACCGCCGGTTGCAGCGCCGCGGCCGCGTCGATGATGCACTGCGCGATACGGGACACCAGGCCCCGCAACACCCGCGGAACCACGCCCGGGTTCGGCAGGTTGTAGAACATGTGGTGCGGATAACCGCCCGGCCCACTGTGCGTGTGCGTAGCGGTCATCATGAGCTGCGCGGAGCCGATGCCGAGCTCCGGCGCGTGCAGCTCGAGCTGCTCAAGCACGCCCAGGCGCAGCGAGTCGCTGATCATGGACAACTCGCACGCCACAAACGCCACGCGAGCGCCGGTGCGGTTGGCGAACACAAACGCCCGGGCGTGCAGCGGGGTATGCACGCCCTCGGCGGTGTTGGTCGGCAGACCCCAGCCGAGCATGGGCAGCCCCGGCTCGTACACGGTCGTATCGGTGCGCGCCGCGCCGGCTCGAAGTCCAGTCATCGCGGTGTGCTACTTCTTCTTCTTGCGGACCGGACGCTTCTTCTTGGGCGCGGCGGCGCGGGCGGTGATCAGGTCTACCGCTTCTTCCATGCTCAAAGCCTCGACGCTGGCGCCCTTGGGGAGCGACGCGTTGATCTTGCCGTGCTTCACGTACGGGCCGTAGCGACCATCCAAAACGTCGACGGGACCGCCTTCGGTGGGGTGCTCGCCGAGCGAACGCAGCACTTCGCGTGCGCCGCGCTTGGACTTCTTGGCGATGAGCTCCAGCGCGCGCGGGATCTCGACGTTCATGACGTCGTCGGTGGCCTCAAGCGACGCGTAGACGCGCTCGTGCTTCACGAATGGACCGTAGCGGCCGATGTCGGCGGTGATCTCCTTGCCCGTCTCCGGGTGCTCGCCGAGCGTACGCGGCAGCGAGAGCAGGTCGACGGCCTTCTCGACCGTGACGTCCTCCATCTCGAGGCCCTTGGGCAGCGAAACGCGCTTGGGCTTAGTCTCGGCCTCGGGGTCGAGGTCGCCGAGCTGGATGTACGGGCCAAAGCGGCCGGTGAGCACGTAGATCGGCAGCTTGTGCTCCGGGTGCTCGCCGATGGGCTTGTCGCCGATCTCCTTGCGACGGATGAGGCCAGCGATGAGCTCGGGGGTCACGTCCGCGGGCGCGGTCTCAGCGGGCAGCGAGATGGTCTGCGCCTTCTCTTCGCCCTCGATGATCTTCTCGATGTACGGGCCGTAGCGGCCGACGCGGACCGAGAAGTCCGTGTCCGGGAGCTCGATGGTGCACACGGTACGCGGGTGGATCTCCGCGGCGCCGGTGATGCCTTCCTGCAGGTTGTCATCGTAGAACGACTTGAGGAAATCCTGGGCCGGCTCGCCATCGGCGATACCGTCGAGGATGCGCTCCATTCCGGCGGTGAACTCGGTGTCCACGACCTTACGGTGCGTCATCTCGAGCAGCTGCGTGACCGCCATGGCGGTGAACGTGGGGATGAGCTGGCGCGACTTGCCGAACACGTAGCCGCGCGACTTAATCGTATCGATGATGCTCGCGTACGTGGACGGTCGGCCGATGCCCTCGCTCTCGAGCGCCTTGACCAGCGTGGCCTCGGTGTAGCGCGAGGGCGGACGCGTCTCGTGACCGGCGGGGGTCACATCGTTCACGTCGATGCCCTGGCCTTCTTCGAGGCGCGGCAGCGGCGCGCTCTGGTCGTCCAGAGCGGCATCCGGGTCGTCGGATCCTTCGACGTAGGCGCGGAAGAAACCGGGGAACACGACTTCGCGGCCCGACGCGCGGAACTCGGCGACACGGCCATCGGCCGCCTCAGCGCGGACCGTCACGTTGGTGAACGCCAGCTCGGCTTCGGCCATCTGCGTGGCCACGGTGCGCTTCCAGATGAGGTCGTACAGCTTGGCTTCGGCGCCGGCGAGCTTGAGCTCTTGCGCGGTCAGCATCTCGGTGCCGGACGGGCGGATGGCCTCGTGAGCCTCTTGCGCGCCCTTGGCCTTGGTCGTGAACTGGCGGGGCTCCTTGGAGAGGAACTCCGCGCCGTAGCGACGCTCGACGAGCCCACGCGAAGCGCCGACGGCCTCGGTGGACAAGTGCACGGAGTCGGTACGCATGTAGGTGATGAAACCTTGTTCGTAGAGCCGCTGCGCCACCGACATGGTGTCGCGCGCGCTGAGGCCAATCTTACGGTTGGCCTCCTGCTGCAGCGTCGACGTCGTGAACGGCGGGTACGGCGAGCGCGTGGCGGTCTTTCGGTCGACCTTAGAGACCACAAACTCGGCCTTCTCGAGGCCCGCGGACAACGAGCGCGCGGCGGTCTCTTCGAGCAGCAGCACGTCGCGGCCCTCGATGATGCGGCCGGTGTTCTCGTCGAAGTCGCGGCCGGTGGCCACGGACTTGCCGTCGACGGTCGACAGCTTGGCGTTGAAGCCGGTCTTGGAGGCCTCAAGCGCTGCCGCGAGGTCCCAGTACGAACCGGTGTGGAACGCCATCCGCTCGCGCTCGCGCAGCACGAGCATGCGCACGGCGACGGACTGAACGCGGCCGGCGGACAGGCGCGGCGCGATCTTCTTCCAGAGCAGCGGAGACACCTCGTAGCCCACCAGACGGTCGAGCACGCGGCGCGTCTCCTGGGCGTCGACCAAGTGCTGGTCGATCACGCGGGAGTTATCGAGCGCCTTGGTGATCGCGTCCTTGGTGATCTCGTGGAACACCATGCGACGGGTCGGAACCTTGGGCTTGAGCACCTGGACCAAGTGCCACGCGATGGACTCACCCTCGCGGTCTTCGTCAGTCGCGAGGAAGAGCTCATCGGCATCTTTGAGGGCTTTCTTTAGCTCGGCGACGATCTTCTTCTTGTCGCTCGGCACCACATAGATGGGCGAGAAGTTGTCGTTCACGTTGACGCCGAGCCGCGCCCACTTCTCCTTCTTGATGGCCTTGGGGATCTCGTCAGCGGTCGAGGGCAGGTCGCGGACGTGGCCCATCGACGCCTCAACGCGGTAGCCAGCGCCAAGGTATTGGCGAATGGTGCGCGCTTTGGTGGGAGACTCGACGATGACGAGTTTCAGTCCGGACATGTGTTTCTCGAAGGGTAGTTGTCGGGGGCCGCGTAGATAGCGGCACTGAGGCCCGTCAAGCAAGGGTGCAATATGACGCGGCCGTTCATACGGGCTCCGTCTCCCGTCGGCACGCGCTGATCTCTCAGCGCGACCGTGGGTTCTGGGCCCGGCGATCCGCGTGCCCAAATGGACACGCGCTATGAAGTTCTGGACGCAGCGCGCGGATTTCGCCGAGCGCGACCGGTTAGTACCCGGCTGCCGTCAAGCGGCGCGCCTCTGATAAGTAGAACGCGCGATGATCGAAAGGGTCATCGTCGGGAGAACGGTCGGCGACCTGGCCGATTTCGTCAAAATGGTCAGCGTTCAAGCGGCCCAAGTGCTCGCCCCACAACATGGAGGCGGTCGGCACGATGCCGTCGTTGTCGCCAAAGCGACCGAGCAGCGCGAACGGCGCCACCAACAGCAGCTCGATCACCTCGCCGTCCGCCTCGCGGCGACAGCTGAAGTCGAGCCGCGAGCACGAGCGGGCGGACCACGACCAGTAGGCGACCGTGGGATCGTCCAGGTACGTGGCGTTGAACTCCTCCATGACTTCCGGCGAGAAGCTCTGCACGGTCACGAACTCGAACAGCACCGCGGGCACGCCCAGGTGCGGGGTCGCGACGGTCGTCAGCGAGGCCACGCGGTCGGCGTAGCCCAGGCCGGAGATGAGGAGCCGCGCGTCCAGGCCGCCCTGGCTGTGCGCGATGATGTTGACCCGCGAGGCGCCGGTTTCGCGCAGCACTTCGTCGACCTGCTCGGCCAGCTGCGCCGCGCGGACGGTCGAGAGCGCCACCGGGTCGGTCACCGGCGTGTGAATCGAGTAGCCGCGGTCGCGCATGGGGCCGGGGATATCGTAGAAGTACTCCAGCAGGCCAAAGTAGTTGTCGGCGCCGGCGTAGCCGTGGACCAGCACCAGGGGGTAGCGCGTGGTCTCCAGGTCGCAGCCCTCGCGGCACACGGCGCGCGCCTCGTAGGGGCCTTCGGTGGCGGCGTTGTCGCGCTCGATGACCACGAAGTGCTCGCCGGACACCTCCGCGGTGAACGTGAGCTCCACCTCTCCATCCGCGCCGGCGGTGTCGGACTGCGCCAGGTGCGGCGGGGGCGGATCTCCGGCGGCATCGGTGCGCGCGAAGCCGGGGCCGAACACGAACACGCGGGCGTCGAACGGCAGCTCCCGCAGCTGGATCTCCCAGCGCGCGTTTCGAGGCACGACGGCCGCGTGGGCGGCGGGAGCGCAGGCGGTGAGCGCGCCGTCGGTCCACACGGTACCGAGGTAGAGCTCGGGCCCGAAGGTGGTCAATTCACGATCGGTGCATCTCGGAGTCGTATCGGTAGCGGCCGTATCTTCAGCGGCGGCGTCTGCGTCCAGGTCGGTGGCGTCTTCGTCGTCGGAAGCGTCCGACGAGCCATCCGCATCGTCACCATCTTCGGTGTCGTCTTCGGCGCCATCCTCAGCGTCGTCCTCGGCATCGTCCGTCGTGGCGTCTTGCTGAGCGGTGTCCTCGGACGCTGCACTATCCGGTGCCGTGCCGTCGGACGCCGTGTCTCCCAATTCCCCGGTTTCAGGCGCGTCCGAACTGCTCGCGGACGCCGAATCACCGCATCCGGCCACCAAAAGCACGCACAACGCTGCGGAGGACACGCGGCCTAAGCCTTGACCGTGCCTAAAGAAATCGAGGATTTTCTCGAAAGATGAACAACGCTCTTTGCGCATGTGATCCCGCAGCAGTACATGGGGGCACGTCTCACCGTAGTAACCCAGTTCGTGTTATGTCGCCACGTTCCATCATCGTCTCCGCGCTCGTCGTCTCCCTGGTCATCGTTGTCTTCGTCGTGCCGGAGATCGGGCTGAAGCGCAGCGCGTCGGCGCTGGCGGCGGGCCCGTGCATGGCCGCCGAGCCTTCGCCACCCAACGCCGATACGCTGGCGGCGATCGCGCGCTTGGACAGGCTGTCCGGCTTCCCGCTCACCGGGGGACGCGCCCGCACCGCAGCCCGCGAGGCTGCCTCCGCTTGCCTGAACGCTTACGCGAATCGGTGCGACGTGTTTCGCGACGGCGCCGTCGACCAAGCGCACGAGGCGATGCGCGCGCGCTTGCTCGAAGACACCGACAACGCCCCCACCGAGGCGGACACCGACTGGCGCACGCACGTCGATCGCGACGCGACCGCGCCGTTCTGCGACGGCTGGAACGGCTGGCGCGCGTGGCTCTCAGAGCAGGGCCTCGACGCAGAGGCGGCCTGCCCGGTGTGTGCGCTCCCGGCCCCCGCCGCGGTGGTCCCCGCGCCTGCGCCCGTCGCTCCAGCGCGTCCGGAGGCCCTTGAGCCGCCGCCCGCGGACCTGCCCGGCCAGACGCCTCCGTCCGGCAACCCGGAGGAGCTTCCGGAGGACGGCAGCGGCCAAGTCGACCTCCCGGACTACGTGAACGACGAGGTCGATAACATCGAGCCCGGCTCCTTGCCCGACGGACCGTAGCACCGCGCGGCCTGCCATGGGCCGAGAACCGCGGCTACTGGGCGTAACCGAAGGCGACCAACGCGGACATGCCGCTGCGGACGTCTTCACCAGCCGTTTGCACCGTGGGTGACCAGCCGAGGCGGGTGTCCACCTGCCAATCGCCAAACCGCATGTCCGCGAACACCGAGGCGCCGAACAGGGCGCCGCCGCGGGACTCGCCGGTGCGATCGAGGTCGTCCAGGTACGCGCCCGCGAAGCGCAGGCCCACCTCGGATTGACCTGCCGCGCGCAGGTGCCAGCTCCAGTCGCCGCCCACGTAACGCTCCGAGACGAAGCTGCCCCAGGCGAGCCCGGGCACGCCGACCACGTAGGGGTTCTGACCGCCCACGCGCGAGCGCGTGATGTCGTCTTCGCCCACGCCGTAGGCCGCTTCGCACATGACCTGCCAGCGCAGGTTGTCGGCGATCCAGGTGCCGGCGCGAAGCCAGCCTTGGGGACGCAACGAGAGCGCATTCGGATCGTTGCGCGCGCCGGTCTCCAGCGCTGGGTCGAGGGTGCCCCACGCGTCGTGGTTCGTGCGCAGCGACATGCCCATCTCCACGCCGAGCGCGAACCCGACCACGCGGGGGAACACGCGGTGGCGCTCGGAGAACTCGTCGCCGTCGCGAATCAACCACAGCGTGTAGGCCAGCGTCGGGGAGAAGGCCGTGACGTCGGCGGGGAGGTCCAGCGCGTCCGCGGTGTTCGACCCCGCGCCAAAGAACCACCGCCGCACGCCCGCGCGCAGCCGGATCCAATGGGGGCCGCTGGGCGACCACACCAAGGTGGCGCCGCCATCGACGTAGCTGGCGAAGAACCCGCGCTCCGGGATCTTCTCACCGTACAAAAAATAGTCCGGAAGCAGCGACGCGAAACCCAGCTCTCCGGTGGCGTCCAGCTCGAGCCACAAGCGCTCCGCCAGCGGGATTCCCGCCAACTGCAGGCGCAGGGTTTCGGTGTTCAGCACCGCGGCGAACGACAGCGCCTGGTCACCGATATTGGTCACGTCGGCCGCCAACAGCATGGCGCCGTGGCCCCCCGGTTCGGGCGTAAACGCGCCCTCGCCGAGCACGCTGAACGAGAGCTGCGTGTCGGCGGCGTGGGCCGGGTTTGGGAGCAGGGCCGTCGCGAACGTCGTCATGAGCGCGGCCGCCAGGGCCGCTCGGCGGGCCGTCACGGGCGCTGCCAATCCACGTCAACGCTGGAGACCACCGGGGTGAGCTCGTCTTCGGTGGTGGTCATGCGGATGCGGACTTCCACGTACCGTCCCCACGGCAGCGCGCTCGTGTTGGCGGGCGAGCTCGTGAAGTCGGCCGACCAGTCGGACCACGACCCGGAGGACGGGCGCGTGCGGGCGCGGACGCTCAGGGTGGTGCCGGCGGGCACGACCGCGTTCCAGCGCACCTGCTCGATGCCGCAGCCTTCGAAGCCGCAGTCGAACGTCTGCACCCAGTCGCCGGCGGGGGCGGTGAAGGCGCGCAGCTGGAAGCCGGTCATGTCGGAGTAGCTGTACGGGTTGTCGCCGACGGCCACGGTGCGCTCCAAGCGCAGCGGCTCGGCCAGCGACGGCGGCGCGTACCACTCTTGTGCCTGGTCGGAGCCCAGGCAGGCGATCCAGATGTTGCCGGTCGCGGCCACGCCCACGCCGACCGGTTGGTCACACGTGGCGCCGGTCCGCAGCAGGGTGCCGGCACTGTTGAACTGGCCGAGGCGGTCGCCGCCCGAAGAGACCATCCAGATGAAGCCGTTGCCGTCCACAGCCACGCCGCGGTTGCTCGTGAAGTTCGGCGGCGCGATGGTCTGGAACGAGACCTCACGGGGGTCGGCATCGAACCGCGCACGGTCGACGCGAATCATGGTGTTACAGCTCCACGTTCCGGCCCACACGTTGCCGACCGAGTCCACGGCCAAGCCGTAGGTGTTGGCGCACGAGGGGGCGAGCCAGTTTCCGATCAGGGTGTTGGTGTTGGTGTCGAACGCGCCGATGCCGTGGCTGCCGCTCTGCGTGGCGATCCAGATGATGCCCTCGCGGTCGATCGCGAAGCCGTAGGTGGGCAGTCCGATGTCATAGGTCGCGATGAGCGCGCCGTCTTCGCCGTTCAGGTGGTACATGCGGCGCTCGCCGTAGAGCCCCACCCAGACGTCGTTATTGGCGTCGACCGCGAGCGCGCGCGGCACGCCGCCGGGCCCGCCGATGTTGTGGTTGAACAACACGCAGTCGGTCACGCAATCGCCGCCGCGGACCTTGGTGATGGAGCCCTGCAGGCCGCTCGAGCTGTTGGCGCGGTTGGCGACCCAGGCGTTGCCGTCCAGGTCGACCGCGGTCCGGCTGGGGTTGTCGTTGTTGCGGCCGGAGTTCACGCCCACGGGGTACGTGCCCACGACGGCGCCGGTGGTGGTGTTGATGCGGGTGACGGTGTCGTCGGCGGTGTTCGCGATCCACAAGTCGTTGAAGTTAAACGAGGTTGTGCTCAAGCGCAGGCCGTTGTCCGCGATGATACCGTCGCCGTCGCCACCGTTCTCGAACTCGTCGTCGTCGTCCCAGCCGTCCACGTAGCAGGCCTCGTCGCAGTTGCCGCAAGCGTTGATCAGGCCCTCGTCGATGAAGCCGTCGCAGTCGTTGTCGTCGCCGTCGCACAGGCTCAGGCCGGCGGTCTCTTCGGGCGACACGTCTTCGAAGCAGTCGCCGCAGCCGTTGCGCAGCTGCTCGTCGACGAAGCCGTCGCAGTCGTTGTCCACGTCGTCGCAAATCTCGGCGGTCGCGCCGCAGATGGAGCAACCGTTGCCGGCCTCGTCCACGCGGCCGTCGCAGTCGTTGTCCTCGCCGTCGCAGATCTCCACTGCCGGCACGACCGCGCCCACACAAGCCGTCGGGCCCTCAGCGCCAGCGTAGCAATCGCGCAGGCCGTCGGTGCACAAGCCCACGCCGCGCGTCGACGGCGCGCCGGGGTAGCAGGCCTCGGTCGCGGCGCTGCAGCCGCAGCTCTCGTCGACCGAACCATCGCAGTCATCGTCCAGGCCGTTGCCGCAGGTCTCGGCGACCGTGCCGGCGGTGCAGGAGCCACAGGTGAGGGTGGCGTACTCGTCGACCGAGCCGTCGCAGTCGTTGTCCTCGCCGTCGCAGATCTCGACCGGCTCGGCGGCGCCGCAGACGCCGCACGCGTTGCGCAGGCCCTCGTCCACGCGACCATCGCAGTCGTTGTCCTCGCCGTCGCAGATCTCTTCGGCGGGCAGCACTTGGCCCACGCAGGCGCCCCAAGCGCCGTCGGTGCAGAAACGCGCGCCGCCGGGGCAGGCGCAGTCGGCGACACCGCCGCGACACAGGCCAACGCCGAGCGTCGCCGGCGAGGCGCCGTAACAAGGTTGGTTGGTGCGGCCGTCGCAGAAGCAGCCGTCGGCCGCCTCGTCGATCGTGCCGTCGCAGTCGTCGTCCAAGAAGTTGCCGCACTGCTCGGCTGGCGTGGTGCCGCAGCCGCCGCAGGCGTTGGTCACGCCCTCGTCGATGATGCGGTCGCAGTCGTTGTCCACGCCGTCGCAGAGCTCGTCGACGCCGGGCCGGATCGCGGCGAAGCGGTCGTCACAGTCACCGCCGGCCGCGGCAAAGTTCGCGGGCAACACGCACGCGCGCACCGGGCCAGACGACACGCCGAAGCCGTCGCCGTCCGCGTCCGGGTAGTACGTGTTCAGGTCGATGGCGCCGTCGTCGATCAAGCCGTTGCAGTCGTCGTCGACCAGGTTGCACGACTCCGCGCTGTCGGGGTTGATCGTGAAGAGCGTGTCGTCGCAGTCGCCGCCGTTGGTCACGTATCCGTCGCGCATCTCGCAGGCGTATTCGGGGCTCGCGGTGGCGTCGCCAAAGTCGTCGGTGTCGGCGTCGGGCCACAGCAGCATGAGGCCGACGCCTTCGTCGAAGCGGCCGTCGCAGTCGTCGTCGATCAGGTTGCAGATCTCGTCGATGTCCGGGTTCACGTCGATGTCTTCGTCGTCGCAGTCCAGGCGGTTGTCCACCATGCCCTCGGGCGGCGTGCAGAAGTTCTGCGGAATGCCTTGGTCGTCGCCGAAGCCGTCGCCGTCCACGTCGGCGAAGTACACGGTCAGCGTGGCGTCCTCGTCCACCTCGTCATCGCAGTCGTTGTCGAGGCCGTCGCACAGATCGGCCACGGCGGGGTTGGTATCGCCGTCGGCGTCGTCGCAGTCGTCGTCGTTGGTGGCGTAGCCCGCCTCGAGCGCACACGCGAACATGGGCTCGCTGTCCGGATCGCCATAACCGTCGTCATCCGCGTCGATCCACTGGCGCACCGACTCGGCCTCTTCGTCGATCACCTCGTCACAGTCGTTGTCGATCTCGTCGCACAGCTCGGGCGCGCTCGGGAAGATGTTCCGGTCGCTGTCGTCGCAGTCGGTCGAGGTGCTCACGTAGCCGAGCAGGTACTCGCAGCTGCTCAGAGGCTCGGCGTTCACGTCGCCGTGGCCGTCGCCGTCGAGGTCGGGCCAGAGCAAGATCTCGTCGCACTCGCGGACCTCGTTCTCGACCACGTCGATCGACACATCAAAGCCGCTGGCGTCGCCGGTGTCCGGCGGGTCCGGCACGTCGAACGACACATCCGCAGGCAGGTCGTCGCCGCACAGGCACGCGCTCTGCACGCCGTCCGGCGAACACACCTGCAGGCCGGGCTCTTCACCGCAAACGCAGGACACAGAGGTCCCGGGATCACACTCGCTTCGGCTCGTCGAGTCCGCACTACAGGCGGCGAGAAATCCGAGGCAGGCGAGGACGGCAAACGGTGGGATCGAACGGAAGAGCATATGTCACTGGGGAGCTTCAGGCAGGCGGTCCAGCCTAGTCTACCCAACGCACGGCGAAAAGGCGCGTTCTCGCCAAACTTGGCGCGATACAGACGTTTCGTCTCCGCCTCGCCCACAATCTGCGCCACTCGACCGCGCCAGCGGCTCGGCAAGTGACGTTGCGCGCGCTCACCCGCAGGCAAGCGTACGGCCGACGCGCACCCTCGGCCAGAGAAAACTCACCGTTGCGACCGAAGACCCTGCCGTGTAGCGAAGGAGAAACTCCTCACTTGGGACACAATGTAACTTCGCCGAATCCCCGCGACGCCCACCCACCTGTTTTTTGCCGCCGCGTGCGTGCTACTGGCCGCATGTGGGGGTGAATCTGTACCCCTCATACCGACGGCCGACACCGCGCTAGACGGCACGCCAGACGCCGCATCAGACGCCGCACTCGACGCACACGTCGACGCGTCTGACGACGCCGGCGACACGCCGGACGACGTCCAGGCGGACGCACCCTTCGATATCGGCGGCGACGCGGCAGACGCCACCACCGACGCCACCACCGACGTCGGCGCGGACGTCGGTGCGGACGTGCGCGAGCCCGAGCTTTGCGACGACCGCGTCGACAACGATGGGGACGGCGACATCGACTGCGATGACACCGAGTGCAGCGATGTGCCCGAGTGCGCCAGTGGCGTCGAGATCTGCGGAAATGGTGTCGACGACGACCGTAACGATCGTGCGGATTGCGCCGACCCCACCTGCGAGGGACACCACTCCTGCATCCGCGAAGTCTGCGACAACGGCACCGACGACGACGGCGACGACGACACCGATTGCGACGACACCGAGTGCCGCCGTTTCAGTGACTGCGTGCCCGAGGTCTGCGACAACGGCACCGACGACGATGACGATGGCGACACCGACTGTGCCGACGCGGAATGCGCGGACGCCCGGCGATGCGCCGCCGAGGTCTGCGACAATAGCGAGGACGATGACGGCGACGGCGCCACCGACTGCGAGGACCGCGCCTGCGTGGGCCACGCCGCCTGCGTGACCACCGGAGAAGAGATCTGCGACAACGACGCGGACGACGACGGCGACGAACGCGTGGACTGCCGAGACCGTGACTGCGCCGCCGCACTCGTGTGTCAAAACGAGATCTGCGACAACGGCGTCGACGACAACGCCGATCGCGTGATCGACTGCGACGACGAGCGCTGCGCGCGCGACGCCCACTGCATCCCCGAGGTCTGCGGCAACGGTGTCGATGACGACGGAGATGGCGACACCGACTGCGACGACGTCGAGTGCGACACGTTCTCCGCGTGCATCCCCGAGATCTGTGACAACGGCCTCGACGAGGACGGGGACAGGCTAAAAGACTGCGACGACGAAGAGTGCGTCGACGCCTCGTACTGCATCGCGGAGATCTGCGACAACGACATCGACGACGACAACGACCGCCAGTTCGACTGCCGAGACTCCGAGTGCGCCGACAGCACAGCCTGCATCGTGGAGATCTGCGACGATGGGTTTGACAACGACCGCGACCGGCGCGTGGACTGCGACGACGACGAGTGCGCCGGGGCGCGGGTGTGCTCGGTCGAGATCTGCGGCGACCGAATCGACAACGACCGCAACGGCCAGATCGACTGCGACGATCCAGCCTGCGCCGACGCGACTGAGTGCTTGGTCGAGATCTGCAACGATGGCGTGGACAACGACCGCAACCGGCAAACGGACTGCGATGATCCGGCGTGCGTGCGGGCGCGCGTCTGCCGCGCCGAGATCTGCGACAACGGCGTGGACGACGACGCGGACGGCGACGTGGACTGCGCCGACGACGAGTGTCCCGGACGCTGTGAAATCGAGATCTGCTCCAACCGCATTGACGACGATGGCAACGGCGACGTGGACTGTTCGGACGCCCACTGTGCCGCCCTCTCGGTGTGCGTCGACGAGGTGTGCGACAACGAGACCGACGACGACGACGACGGGCTCTTGGACTGTGCCGATGGTGAATGCGCGGACGCAGAGGCCTGCCAACCGCGCGTGTGCGGGACCGGCATTGGGACCAAGAGCACCCCGGATTGCGACGACCCCGACTGCGCCGGGCACCCAGCGTGCGGCAGCGAGATCTGCGGCAACGGTTTAGACGATGACGACGACGGGTTCTGGGACTGCGTCGACCCCGACTGCGAGACGCACCACGCGTGCATCTTGGAGCTCTGCACGAACAGCATCGACGACGACGGCGACGGCGACGTCGACTGCGACGACAGCGAGTGTGCGCTCCGAGAGGCGTGCACGGAGCAATGTGACACCGCACTGGACGAGGACGGCGACGGCGTCGTGAGCTGCGAAGACTCTGACTGCGACGATGATCCCGAATGCAATCTCGTCTGCGAGTTCGACTCCGGCGCTAGCGCGAACCTGCAGGACGCCGTCAATCCGATCCTCCACCACGGGATCATGTGTGGATACGTCGACGCCTACACGAGCCTCACGGCGTACAGCCCAGGCCACCAATGCGTCGTCGAAGGCCGAGTGAAACCCATGGAACCGGGCGCGGCCGGCAATATCGGACTACGCGCGCTGTTCTATTCCAAGGTGGCCGGCGTGACGCAGACCCCCGGGAACAGCGAGACGTTGCGCGTGATTCCCGTGAACTACGCGCGTGTGCACTGGCAGGTGTTTGAGTCCACCGGCACCGACGTGCCGTATGCCATCGAGTTCGAGACCACGGCGTGCCAGCCCACGGATGCGACCTGCGCCTCGGTATCGGACGACGTGTACGCGCCAAACCACGCGATCGACCAGACCGCGCCCGTCATTCCGATTCGTCAGAACTTGAGCGTCCGAGGACTCTTCTGCGCCGGTGGCCCCGACCAAGACGTGTACCAGTTCCACCTGCAGGAGGGCTGCCGCGTCCGCTTCGCGGTCCAACGCGACGAAGAAGACGGCGACGACCTGCCGCCAATGGACGGCGTGATCTATGACAGCGACGGCGTGCAGATGCAGACCACGCCGGGCGGCATCGTCTCGTTCCGCGCCCCGCAAACGGGCACGTACTTCTTGGAGGTGTCCCCGCAATCGGTAGACGCGGCCGGCGTCGAATACCGCGTCCGGGTCGACGACCGAGGCTGCGAAGACGCGTTCTGCCCCGAAGGCGACTTCATGGAGACGTATCGAGCCCACGAACTGGACTACAACCAGATCTCCGGCTTCGGTGGCATGGCGCCGGCGCACCCGGAGCGCATCATGCGTATCCCGAACGGCACGCTCTTCGATGGGGTCGCGTGTGCTTACGACGACCTGGAAGTGTACCGGATCGAGCTGGACGGGCCGGCGCGAGTCACGATGGTCGCTAACTCCGCCAGCGAGGTCATTGACGGCGGCCCGTTCATGACCTCGCCGACGGTCCCAGGCCTCCAGATCGTGCGGGGCTTCTCGAGCGAACCGGTGATCATCGAACAAGACATCGCCGAGGCGGCGACCATCTATTTCGGCGTTCAGCGCGACGCGGGGGCCGGGAGCCCGGACGTGTCGTACTCGATCCTGATCGGCTGGGAGCCGCTGGACTTGTAGTCCTCGGCGATTGCCGCGCGATCGCCGCAACGCCCAGTTTACGGATTCGGCGGCCGACAGTAGAACGCCTCCATGCTTGCACTCCCGTATTTCGCGCCGCCCGTTTCGGACCCGCTCACGCTGGCCGACGCCCTGCAGGACACCTGCTTGGTGTGCGACCCGTACGTGTACGGCCGCCCGCGCTTTTTAGCCGAGCCGCTGGTCCTCCCGCCGGCGTTCTTGGAGTCGATCTACGACGTGTCCGCGCGCGTGGGCGCTCTGTACGACGCGCTGTGCCAGATCCTGTGGGACGACCCGGAGCTGCACCTCGCATACTTCCAGCCGACGCCGTTCCAAGAGGCCATGTGGCGCGCCTCCGGCGGGGCTTGGCACGTGTTCGCGCGCCTGGACGTGTTCTGGTGCGGCGACCACTTTGAGGTGTGCGAGATCAACGCGGACACGCCCTCTGGACAGAGCGATATTGTGGCGTGTTCGCGCTACTTTACACCGCGCTCCGAAGGCCGCGTGGACCCCAACGCAGGCTACGGCGCGGCGCTGTGGGACGCCATCGAGGCCATCTTCCGGGTGAGCGTCGAAGACCGCCTGCCCGCGCGCGTGGGCATCATTTATCCCACCGATTTGCCCGAGGACATGGCCCTGGTGCAGCTGTACGGCGACTGGTTTCGCGAACGCGGCTGCCAGGTCGCGCTCGGCTCGCCGTACAACCTGGCCAAAACGGCCGACGGTGGCGTGAGCCTGTTCGGCATGCCCCTCGACGTGGTGTTCCGCCACTACAAAACCGACTGGTGGGGCGAGCGCGTGCCCGCCCGCCACGACGAGACCGAGTTCCTGGACCCCGACCCGCTCAAAGAGACGCTGTGGCTGCTCGAAGCCGAGCAGGCCGGAAAGCTGGTGATCGCCAACCCGTTCGGCGCGATCCTGCCGCAAGACAAGCGGGCGATGGCCTTCTTCTGGACCCACATCGACAAGTTTGACGCCGCCCACCAGGACACCATCCGCCGGCACATCCCCGAGACGCGCCGCGTGGACGAGATCGGCGTGGATACGCTGCTCAGCCAGCGCGCCGAGTGGGTGCTCAAGTCCGACTTTGGCTGCGAGGCCGAAGAGGTGGTGATCGGGCGCGACCACATCGACAGCGCCTGGCACGAAGAAGTCCGCGCCGTCTGCGGGGATCGCTGGGTCGCGCAGCGGGCGTTCGACCCGTCGACCCTGCCGCATCCCAGCGGCGCCGAAGACGTCCCTAACTATGGCGTGTATCTCGTGGGTGGACAGCCCGCCGGCTTATATGTACGCCTAGCTCCTGCGAACCAAGCGACCGGCCACGGCGCAGTGGTCGCGACCCCACAAATTGAGAAGCACAGATGAGCGACAGTCCCTCTTGGTGGAAGGAAATGCTGACGCGCCGGCAAGCCAGCCAGCGCGCGGCCATGGTTGGTGTTGCGATCGCCGGACTCGGCACCGCGGCCACCTCCGCAGGCTGCAACAAGGACCCGGACATCGAGTCTGACGCCCGCGAGCTCCAAGAGCAGCACGGCTGGAACGTCGGCTTTGATGCCGAGACCATCGACCTGTCCGACACCAGCCGGACCGACAGCCTCGGCAACCGCGATTGGGAAGACCGCCGCACGGCCGAAGCGCTGCTCGCAGCCACCCGCCCGGAGACCCAACGTTGGCGCAGCCACGAGTCGCCGGCGCTGTTCCAGTCGCTCGCGCAGCCCACGCTCGCCGAGGTCATCGAGCCGATCCACAACGCCGAGATGGACCGCGCCTACGGCGTCGCGTTCGCCGTGGCCGAGCTCGTGGACGCCTCGGAGAACCCCGAAAAGACGATGATCATTGTCGACATGCCCGGCGCCATGGCTGTGGCCGCCGCCGCCGGCGCGTCGACCATGTCGGAGCCCGTGTTCTGGCTCGACAACTGGCCTCACCCGCGCGGCGTGGTCGCCTCGCAAGAGCCGCTCGCCGCGACGCTGTACTACGCCGCCGAGTTCGAGCAGTCCCGCCCCGTGCGCGAAGCGCTGCCGACGCACAGCACGATCGTGGTGCTCGATAGCAACCGCCTCGTGCCCTACACCGACGCGACCTCGCAGTTCGACAACCGCTACATGGCCGAGCTGCCGTCCGGCGAAGTGCTCGAGCAATACGGCGTGGACAAGGTCGTGTACCTGACGGCCGCCGCCGTCACCGAAGAGGCGGACGACCTCAACGAGATCTTCGTCGAGTACAACAAGCGCGGCATGGAAGTGGCGCTGCTCAACTTCGAGCAGTTCGGCTCCGTCGAGATCGCGGGCAAGGACGACGAGCCCGCCACCCAGCGCTACTACTACGGCGAGAACCAGCAGACCCACGGCAACTTCTACCGCCACCACGGGTTCTTCCTGTTCCTGCCCATGGGCGGCCGCCGATACAACTTCGGCACCCCCGCGCAGACCCGCGTGCGCCCGAACAACTACCGCCCCGCCGCCCGACGCACGCTGTTCTCCAGCCGCACCACCGGTGCCGCCGGCGGTGGCGTTGGACGCACACGCCCCACCGGCTTCGGACGCATCACGCACGCGGCCGGCCGCGGCGGCGCCGTGACCAACATGCGCTCCGGCTCGTTCGGACGTCAGGCCGCCGGCGTCTCCGGCTAGCCGGTCCTGCGCTCCCCTCGCGTAGCCCACTCCTTCGGAGCCCCCATTGAAACGTCGCGGCTTTCTCAAGCGCCTGTTCGGTGGTGACGACCGTGTCGATGCCGCGTTCTTCGGCATCGAAGTCGTCATCCGCGAACACGCGATCCCCGACCTGCGGAACAAGCTTCACGCGGTGATCAACGCGCCGTGGCCCAACGGTGAGCCAACGCCCGATGAGCGGCGGATGATGTACCGTAAGCTCGCGTTGTTACTCAAGAATGCGACGCCGTACTTCGACTACGCCTACTGGGAGTACGAGACGCGACGGCCCCGCGCAGAGCCCGACTTCCACAAGTGGGTCGGAGAGCTTGAGCAGGAGATCGCCGTCGAAGTCGACGCCTCGGAGTACGCCGAAGAGAACGAGCGCGTGATCATCGAGAAGACCTACGTGGTCGTCTCCGTCGCGTTCCTCACGCGGTTCCCGATCCCGATCGCCGACGAGTACGACGACCACGACGACGCGAGCTGGCGACGGTCCACCATCGCCGAGCTGCTGAGCGCGATGCAGCACTTCAACTACGACCTCGTGGTGGGCGACGCCGCGTTCGTGCTGCCGGGCAGCGACGACGACGGCCTCTCTGAGCTCGATCTCGCGACCGAGCGCTGGGAGCACCTGGGCATGTTGACCGACTGACGGCCGCCGTCCGCGCCACGCAGCGTTCGACCTACGGGGCCACCGCCACGCCGCCGCCGATGGCACACGACGATTCGAACGACGTCATGTCCTCATCCGCCACCTCGGTCCAGCCGGTGGTGCAGAAGGTACCCGCGTTGGTTTGGCAGCCCGCGTTCAGGTTGCTGTACAGCTGCGTGCAGGTCTGGGAGCTCCACAGGCTATCGTTCTCCTCGCACGCCGACTGGAACGCGGCCCCCATCGACGCAGGGCCGCGAAAGTCACCGCAACCGTCCGTGCCGCCGTCCACCGACTCCGAGCACGAGCCCAAGAAGGTATCGCACGCGGTCGCTTCACTGGCGTCGCCGCCCGCCCCTACGTCGCCCTGCGGATACACGGGGGTGTCGTCGCCACAGGCGAACAGGGCCGCGCCAGCGAACGCCAGGGCAGCAAGTCGAGCGGGCGAGCGAAAGCGAAGTCGTGATGTCGTCATCGAGGTTCTCGTTTGGAAGGGAGTCGCCGCGGCACCCGGACTGGGGCGCGTAGCGGCGACGGGAACTCTGCGCGGACGGTACAACAGCCGGTTTCGCGCGTCGAATCGCATTCGCATTCGCCAAGTTGAATCGTTGCCCAACGTCCGGAATCCCCCTCTTGCCCTTCCCTCCTCCGAGCTCGCAAATGCCCGCACTCCGCCCGTCCGCAGCCGTCATCGTCGCCTTCGCAGCCGCCCTCGCCCTGCTCGCCTGCGGGGACACCGACGACGCGGGCCCCACCGAGGTGACCTTCATCGACCTGCGCGTGGAAGACGTGACCCACGCCCGCGCGGTGGTGCGGTTCGACACCTCGGAGCCAACCACCTGCGAGGTCGAGTTCGGAATCGCGGCGGATCAACTGGACCGCATCGCCGTCGACCCATCGATGATCGACGACGACCTGTCGTTCGAGCACGACGTGCCGCTCGAAGACCTGACCCCGTCCACCATGTACTGGTACCGCGCCCGCGCAGAAGACGCGAACGGCGATGTTTGGCTGAGCGAAATCGCGTCGTTCACCACCGCCGAGGGCATCGCCGGAATCGACGGCGTGAACGTGGCGAGCATCGCCGCAGGCGCCACGGTGCTGGATGTCAGCAGCAGCTTCGGCGGCTCCGCGACCTGGGCGGCCGAGAACGCCTTCGACGGTCAAATGGCCACCGAGTGGTCTTCGCAAGGAGACGGCGATGACGCGTTTGTTACGGTTCAACTGGCCGGCCAACGCACCCTCACCGGCTTCGCCTTCCGCAGCCGCAGCATGCCCGACGGCACAGCGATCGTCACCTCGGTACAGCTGGTCGTGGAGCCCGACGGCGACGCCCCGCAAACACTCGGCCCGTTCGAAACACCGGACCCGGACCAAGCGTATGTGTTTGTTCTGGAGCCCGCGCCGGTCGCGCAGGTTGTTCGGCTTGAGGTGGTGACTTCGACGGGCGGAAACACGGGTGCGAGAGAGATCCAGCTGTTCGCGCCGACGCTGTAGGGTCCAGGCGCCGAAAACACGCTAGGCTCCAGGCGCCGAGAACAAACACACGCCACGCGAGTTGTATCGAACGCGCCGTAGTGTTACGAATCTCGGCATGAAAACACACATGGTTTGGGGTTCCATCTTTGCCTTTTTCACGGCCAACTTTCCGGCAGCGATGTCGTCGGAGGCGTGCGCATGACGACCGCGTGGCCGATCACCGACTGGCTACCTCCCGGCAAAACGTGCGCGGTGTGTTTTTCGGTCGATGACATTCACCCCGGCCGGTCGACCGACGCCTATGAGGCCGGCGGTGACATGGATCGCGGCGGATTGGGTGTGTTGCGACGACTGCATGAACGGCAACCGCAATTCAGGACCACGCTGTTTGTCACTCCGGATTGGCGCCAGATCTCACCGTTCCCGACCCGCAAGTGGCTCTCCTGGCTGCCACGCCTGCGCGAGCGTGTGTACCTCGCGCCCATTCTGCCCAAAGGCACGATGGCGCTTCACCGGCACCAGGACTTCCTGCGCTATCTACAGTCGATCCCCGGGGTGGAGTTGGGCCTGCACGGGCTGCATCACGTGCACACCGGCCCGCGTATCTCGGTCGAGTTCCAGCACCAGGGCACGCAGGAGTGTGAGCGTATCCTCACCGAGGCGCAGCGGCTCTTCGCCCGCGCTGAGCTGCCCGCGGCGACCGGGCTGCAGCCGCCAGCGTGGAACACCCCCGACGCGCTGATTCAAGCGTGCGACCGACTCGGCCTGGAGTACATCGCCGGCGCACGCGACGTGATCACGCCGATCACCGCCGACGCCCGCACCGCGATGAGCGGCCCCCAAGGCATGCCGCTGCTCCAGCCCGCGCTCTTCCCCGGCACCAACGTGGTGCATCTCGCCGCCAACTTCCAAGCCACCTCGTCGCCCGATCGGGCGATGAGTATCCTCAAGGCCGGCGGCCTGCTCTGCATCAAAGGCCACATCGTCAAACAGGTTGGGACCTATGTCGCGCTCGACGCGCTCGGCGATCTGTACGCAAACTACCTGGACGTGTTGATCTCGCAGATCACCGACCGGTTCGGTGACGATGTTTGGTTCGCGACCGTCGGCGAGATCGCGCATGCCGCCCGAAACGCCGCGCTCAGACACAAGGACGCTGCATGACCATGCTCACAGATCCGGCCGACACCACGCGCTACCTCGACGGTCTCAACGCCTGCTTCGGACAGTGGGGCGGAGCGCCGGAGTGGACCTGGGCGTTCGAGCGCGACGCCGGCGCCGGCCCGGCCACGCGCCTCGTCGTGCGCGAAAACGACGACTGGATCGCCGGCTCCGGTATCAGCTGGCGCGGTATAGCGACGCACGACGGCGCGCCGGGCCAAGTGGGCATCATGACCGGCTCGTGGACCCTGCCGGCGGCCCGCGGAAAGGGATGTTTCACCCGATTCGTACGCGCCTCCGCGCAAGCGACAGCCGCCCGAAACGCCGACTGCCTGCTCGCGTTCGTGACCGAGAACAACGCCAGCCGACGACGGCTCGAAGCCGCTGGCGCCACGATGATCCCCACCGTGTATTGCCGCACCGTCGACGCCTCAGCCCGCGGCGCACACGCGGCACCACCGCTGACCCAGCTCCCCATCACCGCGCAGGTGATCGCCCGTCTGCACACCCTGCACCAAGCGATGAGCACGCGCGGAACGCGGTTCGACTACGCGACGCCCGAGCAGCTCGCCGACCAACTCCTGCGGCGGCCCACCAAGACCACCGTCTGGCACCACGAAGAGCGCGACGCGCTGCTGGTCTTCGAACACGCGCCCGACACCGAGCGACTGCTCTTCGCCGCCGCGCCCCAAGACGACCCCCGCGCCGACGCGACGTTCTGGGCCAACACCGCCCGGTGGGCGAGCCAGCGCGACCGTAAGTTCTTCGGATTCGCCATTCACCCCGCACACCTGGCGGCGGTGCAGGCCAGCAAGCTCGACCGCATCGATGGTTTCATGACCGTGAACGCGCCCAACGCCGCGGACGTGGACCCCGGGCCCGGCAACGAACGCTGGGCGGGCCCGTGGGACCTGCAATCGGGCGACCGCATGTAGTCGCGTCGGCGAGGCGGTAAAATCTGCACACGCCATGCACAAATCTTGTCGCCGACGACGACAATGGTTCAGTCCCCGAGTTCCTCGATGGCTGAGCCACTGTCTTCCAACCCGAGCGCATGAAACTACGCCCCTTTGCCGCTGCCGCCCTTCTCCTCACCGCCGCCTGCGGAGACGACGCCTCACCGGTCGCCGACGCCGGTCTCGACGCCGGCGCCGACGTTGCCGACGCGCAAGCCGACGCCGCGACCGACGTGGGTCTCGACGCGCAAGCCGACGCGCAAGCCGACGCGCAAGCCGACGCCGACAACAGCGCCGATGGTACCTGTGAACGCCCCTTCGCCCTCACCGAAACCGACGGCGTCTGGAGCTATCAGGGCACCACCGTCGGCGCCCCGTCCGAGATGACCGCCTCATGCGCCGAAGAGCCCGGCGCCGAGCGTGTGATCGCCTGGACCGCGCCTGCGGACGGCCCGGTGTTGGTCAACCTGACCGGCGCCGACCCGCTGCTGCACGTGCGCACAGACTGCGCCGCGATCGCCACAGAGGTGGCCTGCAACGACGACGCGACGAACGACACCACCGACAGCGTGGTCACATTCGAGGCGGAGTCTGGCGTCACTTATTACGTAATTGCGGACACTTACGACGACGATGAGTCCTCGCCGTTCTCGCTGACCATCGCCCCGGCCCCCGACCCGGTGCTGCCACCCGGCATCTGGCGCGCCCGAGGCTACGGCATCTTGCTCGAGGTCACGGAGACCGACTTCTCGGTGTACGAGTACTCATCCGCGCACTGCCTGCGTGCGATCCAGGGGCCGCTCCTGGAGCTCGGCTTTCTGATCGACGTCATCGCCGTGGAGCCCACACTGCAGATCCAGCAGGTCGGCGCCTTAAACGAGACGTTCGCCGACGCCATCGACGCGCTGCCCACCCTCTGCGTGGAGGGCCTGGACGCCACGATCGGAGAGGACGGCTACACGTTCGACGCCGAGCACTTCTTCGACATCGTGGTCGCCACTTTTGACGACTACTACCCGTTCTTTGCGCTGCGCGAAGTGGACTGGGACGCCGCCGTCGCGACGGCCCGCGCGGACCTGTCGGGCGACACCACCGAGGCCGAGCTGCAGGACGTGCTCGTGACGCTGCTCACGCCGCTGAACGACGGACACGTGGGCCTCACGACGCCGTCGTTGGAGTTCGAGGGCGCCCCGTTTGCCGCCTTCGCCACGCTCCACGCGGAGTGGATGGCGCAGGACGAGATCGCCGACGAGGACGACTACCAAGACCGCGAGATGGAGCGCTACTTTGGCGCCATCGCCTCCCGGCTCACCAACGTGGGCGGCGACGTGCTCGGCATGTACTGGGGCACCGTCGCGGGCGCGGAGCACATCGGCTACCTGCGCACCGTGCACTTCGGCCACGACGACATCTCGGTCAACTTGGACCAAGCGCTGACGGCCCTCGCCGACGTCGACACCCTCATCGTCGACGTCCGCGTGAACACCGGCGGCGCCGACACGCAGGCCATCGAGATGGCGTCGCGCTTCGCCACCGAGACCACCGAGGCCTTCACCAAATCGCCATACCTCGCGCCGGACTCCTGGGGTCCGGAGACGGTCGTGTACACGCCCGCGTGCGACGCCGAAGCGTGCTTCGACGGGCCGGTGATGTTGCTGACGAGCGCGAGCACGGTGAGCGCCGCCGAGATCTTCACCCTCGCCGCACGCGTGCTGCCCAACGTGACCACCGCCGGTGAAAACACCTCCGGCGAGCTCTCCGACATCCTCGGCCGACTGCTGCCCAACGGTTGGGAGTTTGGCCTGTCGCACGAGCGCTACATGGCCGTCGGCGGCACGCTGTACGAGGCCGTCGGCATCCCGCCGGAGCTGGTGTTCGACGGTGATCCGCTGGACCGCGAAGACCGCGCGGAGGGACGCGACCCATGGCTCGACGCCGCCATCGACGCGCTCACCGAGTAGCCCATTCGGGGGCGCAACGCGGTGCCCATTCGGGGGCGCAACGCTGTGCCCATTCGGGGGCGCAACGCTGTGCCCATTCGGGGGCGCAGCGCGGTGCCCATTTTGGCGCACACCACGTGTTGCGTTTCGGCAAAACTCTCGACTAGGCTCCCACCCTCCAACATCTTCTGCGTAGGGACCGGCCGTGAGTTTTGATCCATCTCAAGCTGGTGTGACGGGCTCCACGCTCGACGCGCCCGCCGTTTGTGCGACACACCTGCGTCGTCTGTCCGCGGCCCTGGCGCTCGCGCTGGCGGTCTTCGCGCTCGCCGGATGCGGCGACACCACCAGCCCATTTTTCGGAGTCGCGCCCACCGGATGCGGCGCCAACAGCACCTACGACGCCTTCTCGGGGCAGTGTGTCTGCTTGGCGAACTTCGAGTACTGCAGCGCAGATCCCAGCGACTCGAGCTGCTGCGCCATCGGCGACGCGGGCGGGGTGGACGGCGACGCCACGGGCGACACGGGCACGGAGCCGACCACCGACACCGGCGACAGCACCACCTGCAGCGGCGACGCGCTCGTGGGCTCCTGCGACGGCAACACACTCACGTATTGCGAAGAGGGCGCCACCTTCACGGTCGACTGCGCCGCCGACGGCGCAGCCTGTGATTTCAACGCCGAGATCGGGCTGTACGACTGCGTGAGCGCCGGCACGCCCGTCGTCGATTTATCCAATGGATGCGCTGGCTTACCGCCGGGAGGATGGTGCGAAAACGAACGCCTTGCCCGGTACTGCTCGCTGCCCACCGGGGCGGCAGAGGCGTCGCTCGTCGAGGTCGCCTGCGGCGCCGGCGAGCAGTGCGTGGAGTCCACCCGCGGCGCGAGCTGCCAGCTGGCCGCGGGCGCCGAGTGCCGCCCCGGACAGTCCGAGTGCGCCGACGCGAACACCGCGCGCGGCTGCACCGACGGCCAATGGGAGACCGTCCCCTGTGACGGCGCCTGCGTCGAGACAGCGCTCGGCGCCAACTGCGCGCCCAACACCGCGCTCAGCACCTACCGAGGCACGCTCACGTACGACATGCGCTGGCCGAACGACTCCTTCACGGACTGGGACCTTGAGACCCAAGCGATGTACGCCAACAACGTGCTCATGTTGTCGTTCTCCGGCGATGACGTGGTCGACGCGGCATACGTCGGCGCGACCACCGACGGTGAGTTCGAGCTACAGGTCGCGCCCGGCGGCTCGCTGCTCGCGCTCGCGGCGTGGGTCGACGCGGAGGACAATATGTACGTGGCGCTGCTCGACCCCGGGCTGAGCGCTGGCGAGCACGACCCGGGCGAGGTCTCGGACGCCCCCGTCATCTGGGCGTGGCGCTGGTCCATCGACGCGTTCCCGTCGGGCTCCAGCCTGCACGTTTCGGAGACACAGGGCGCCGGAATTTTGCGCGTGTACACCGTGCTGCTGGCCGCCGTGGCCAGCGGCGCAGACGCACTCGACGTGGCCAGCCCGCCGTCCGTGGTGGCCTGGATGGGCAACAACGTGACCTGGTCGTGCGGCGCCTGTTTCGCCGACGTGCCCACCGATGCCGTCACCGGTTTCGACTCGCAGCTCTGGATCGGCGTGGGCGCCGACGCCGCGTATTGGAGCGACCCCGTCACCGCGCACGAGGCTGGCCACCACATCATGTTTGCACACGGCGAAGCCGGCCGCGAAGGCGGCACACACACGCTCGGCGTGCCGACCCACCCGGGGCAAGCGTGGTCCGAAGGCTGGGCCACCTACTTCTCGTCCGCGCTACGCCAATCGCCGGTCTACTACGACAAACAAGGCGGCGGGTTCTTCTGGTTGGACTTGTCGTCGCGCGCGTACGCTAGCGGCGCCGCGTGGCAACGGCCCGACGCCCGCAACGGCCTGTTCCAGCTGATGGACGAGAACGAAGTCTCCGCCCAGCTCTGGCGGCTCGACGGGGGCGATGGCGACGGACTCGGCGCCGCCATGCGCGCGCTCGCGAGCCCCCGCATGACCACCGCGCCGTTCCTGCGGGGCTACACACAGCGCACGTGGGATCCACAGCCGGGCGAGAGCCCCATCCCCTACGAGTCCACCCGCGTGAGCGCGCCGTTCCTAGCCGACTTTTTCGACGCGATGCTCTGCGATGGGCTGGCCTCACGGGCCCAAATCGACGCAGTAACCGAACCGAGCACCCGCTTTCCGTATCCGAGCAACGCCCCGCTCTGCCCATGACCCACACAACACGCATGAACACCCCCAAGCCGCAGTCCCTTCGCGTGCTCTCATCCGTCGCGGTCGGCGCACTGCTCTGGTGTTGTGCCGGTAGCCAAGCCGAGGACTCGGCGATGGCGGCGGCAGAGCCCAACGTGGTCGCGCAGGCTCAGGCGGAAGCCACTCCCCCCGAGCACACTGCCGAACATGCTGCCGAGCACGCTGCCGACCACACCGCTCACCGCGCCGAGGCGCCGATACAGGCGCTGTGGACGCACAGCGAGAACGTGGACGAGACCACCTCGCCGCTAACCGTCGAGCTCTCCATAGACCGCGTGCCCGCGTGGGCGGCGCCGATTCAAATCACGACCACACTCCCTGACGGCGTGACCCTCGTCGACGGCCCCGAGACCCTCGAGATCGCGCCCGACGTGACCAACGCCGTGCTCAGCTGGACGCTGGCCTTCGAATCCCTGCCCAACGCGGACTTCGTGGTCCAGGTCGACGCGCGCGGCGAGGGCTTTGGATTTCACGCCGAGCCTCGGATTCGATTCGGGCGCCCGGAGCCCGCGGTGATGGACCTGCAACGCGTGGACGACGAGGTCGAATACAACGGCCTGCCGCTCGGTCGCCCCATCGACATGAACCCGTAGCCCGCACTGCGTAAGGGTTACGCGCGCGCTGGGAACGTCCAAATCGCGCCTTGCTACGACCGCCGCCATTCGGTACCGAACCCCGCAGACGCTTTCCGTCCACGGGGCCATTTGACCGACTCGACCTCGCGCGCACTCCGACAAACGCCCCCGGCTCACAGCCGCTGGACGCCGCAGAACCACGTTCAAACCACGCCGCGCTCGCTCGGTCGCGCCTGGGTGCAGATCGCGTGCCTCAGCTTGCTCGCGCTGTGGGTCGGCTGCTCAGAGCCCCAGTACTACTTTGTACCAGGCGCCCCGGCGTGTCCCACGAACGCCGCGTTCGACGTGACCACCCAAGCCTGTGCCTGCACAGCCGGGTTCGAGACCTGTACGTCAGAGACGCCCGGCTTGCAGTGCTGCGCCACCGGGGAACCGGCCGAAGATACGTCGGACGCCGCGCTGACGGACGACGCGCTGACGGACGACGCGACCGCCGATACGATCGCAGACGACGTTTCCACCGATGCCGAGCGCGATGATACCGCGCCGGACGATGCTCTGCCGCAGGACGCCGCGCCGGACGATGTCGAAGTGGACATCACGGAGGACAGCACGCTCGAAGATGCGCCTGAGCTAGACACGGCCCCGCAGGACACCACGCCGCAGGACACAGCCCCGCGGGACACCACACCGCAGGACACCACACCGCAGGACACCGCGCCGCTGGACACTGCGCCGCTGGACACCACGCCGTTGGACACCACGCCGCAGGACACAGCGCCGCTGGACACAGCGCCGCTGGACACAGCGCCCGACGTAATCGTCGCCGACACCACCGACGTGGCCGACGCGCGAGATATCGACACCGCAGACGCCACCGACGTGGCCGACGCGCGAGATATCGACACAGCAGACGTGGCCGACGTGGCCGACACCGCTGATGTCGCTGACACCCCAGACACGGACGGCCCATGCGTCGCCGGTCGCTCGCGCTGCAGCAGCCCCAGCACGGCAGAGACCTGCGTCGACGGCGCCTGGCTTCCCGCCGGATGTGGCGACGTGTGCCTCGACACGCCCCTCGGCGTGAGCTGCCCGGACGTCGCGCTGAGCGCCTATACCGGCACGCTCACCCACGACATGCGCTGGCCCAACGAGGCATGGACGGACTGGGGCGACGTGCAAACGATCCAAGCGTCCGACGTGCTCATGCTCTCCAGCCTGGACGGCGCCATTCTGGACGCCACCTACACCGACCGCACCGACGTTGGCGCGTTCACGCTGCAGGTAGCCGAGGGCGGCGACATCATCGCCCTGCCGGTGTTCATCCAGGACGAGCGGAACCTCGTGGTGGTCGCCGACCCAGCCCTCGGCGGCGGCACGCAGGACCCCGGCGCGGTCTCGGACACCGCCCGCGTCTGGTCCTGGCAGTGGTCCATCTCCACCTTCCCATCGGGCTCCACGCTGCACGTGACCGAGGCCCAGGGCGCCGGCGTGTTGCGCGTGTACACCGTGCTCATCGCCTCCGCGATCACCGCCGCGAACGCCGTCGGACAACCCGAGCCCGCCTCGCTCGTCGCTTGGATGGAGACCGGACTCGGCTGGTCGTGCGGCGCTTGTTTCGGCAACACGCCGACGAGCGTGATCGACAACTTCGACACGCAGATGTGGATCGGCATGACCTCCGACAGCTCGTTCTGGAGCGACGCGGTGAGCGCGCACGAAGCCGGCCACTACGCGATGGCCGCGCACGGCGCCCCCGAGGGTGAAGGCGGTCCGCACACCATCGGCGTGCCCACGCACCCCGGCCAAGCGTGGACCGAGGGCTGGGCCACGTACTTCTCCATGGCCCTGCGCGACCTGGGCGTGTTCTACGACAAACAGAGCGGCGGATTCTTCTGGATCGAGGTCAGCTCGCGCACCTATGGCTTCGACTTCCCGTGGCCGCGTCCCACCGCCGCCGACGGCCTGCTACAGCTCGTCGAGGAGAACGAAATCTCCGCCATGCTTTGGGAGCTTGGCGGCGACGGCGGAGGCCTCGACGAGGCCATGCGCACCATCGCGAGCCCGCGCATGACGACCTCGCCCTACCTACGCGGCTACCTACAGCGCACGTGGAATCCACCGGTCTCGGGCGAGCCCCCGCTGCCGTTCGAGTCCACCGACATCAGCGCGCCGTTCTTCGCCGACTACCTCGACGCCCTGCTCTGCAACGGCACCGCCACACGGGCCGAGATCGACGCGGTCACGCAGCCGTCGGTGCACTTCCCGTATCCCAGCTGGGCGCCGCTCTGCCCCTAGGCTGAGCGTTCTGCCCTTAGGCTGAGCGTTCTGCCCCTAGGCTCAGGTCGGGGCGGGTGGTTTCATGGCCGGCGGCGACAGCGTGGGCGCGGTCAACCGTGGTCGTCCCCAGATACGCGAAAGGCCCGTACGCTGCTGCGCACGGGCCTCTTCGTTACGGTCGCGGGCGCCTTTTTCACCCGCGCAAACGCGTTACTCGATTTCCCAGCTGTCGCGGCCCTGGAGCAGCTTCTGCAGGTCGCCGGGGCCCGTCTTCTCGATGACCGCTTCGACCTGTCCGTGCAGCATCTCGTCGTAGCTCGGCGTCTCCACCGCGCGCAGCACGCCGATCGGCGAAGGTCCGCCGAGGCCGGCGAGCATCTGGTGGTAGGCCACCGGCGCTTGCTCGTCGTGGACGAGGATTTCGGACACGTCCACGTCGGCGGTTTGCACGATGCGCACGTCAAAGCCGTCGCGCACGATGGCCTTGTCGCCGTCCTTTCCGAACACCAGCGGCTTGCCGTGCTCGAGCACCAAGCGGCTGTCGGCGGCGGTGTCGCGGTCGGTCATGGTCGAGAACGCGCCATCGTTGAAGATGTTGCAGTTCTGGTAGATCTCGATGAGCGAGGTGCCCTTGTGCGCGGCCGCGCGGTGCATCATCGCGGTCATGTGCTTGGCGTCGCGGTCGATGGTCCGCGCCACGAATCCAGCCTGCGCGCCGAGCGCCAGTTGCAGGGGCTTGAAGGGCCGGTCGATGGAGCCCACGGGCGTCGACTTGGTCTTCTTTCCTTGCTCCGACGTGGGCGAGTACTGGCCCTTGGTCAGACCGTAGATCTGGTTGTTGAACAGCAGCACGTTCACGTCCACGTTGCGGCGAAGCAGGTGGATGATGTGGTTGCCGCCGATCGACAGCGCGTCGCCGTCACCGGTGATGACCCACACGCTCAGGTTCGGGTTCGCCGCCTTCAGGCCGGTCGCGAACGCCGGCGCGCGGCCGTGGATCGTGTGGAAACCGTAGGCGTCCACGTAGTACGGCAGGCGGCTGGAGCAGCCGATGCCCGAGATGATGGCGATGTCCTCTTTGCGATAGCCCAAGTCGGGCAGCACCTTCTGGAGCGCCGCCAGGATCGAGTAGTCGCCGCAGCCAGGGCACCAGCGTACGTCTTGGTCGGACTGGAAGTCCTTACGAGTCAGCTTCGGAGTGTCAGTAGCGTTCATATCAACTCTCACGCGCCGAGCGCGTCACCGATGGCGGCAACGAGCTCGGAGACCATGAAGGGGCGGCCCTGGAGTTTGGGGATGACTTCGGCGTCCACAAGGAACTTATTGCGGATCACCGCCGTAAGCTGACCCAGGTTGAGCTCGGGGATCAGGATGCGGTCGTACTTGGCCAGCAGATCGCCGGTGTTCGCCGGGAACGGGCTCAGGTGGCGCAAGTGCGCATGGGCCAGCTTCGCGCCGCGGTTGCGGAGCTCCTGCGTGGCTGCGCGGGCGGCACCGAACGTGCTGCCCCACGTGAGCACCAACACCGAAGCGTCGGCGTCACCGAACGTGGTGAGCGGCGGGATGTCCGTCGCGATGCGCTCCAGCTTCTCGGCGCGCAGGTCGGACATGCGCGCGTGGTTCGCCGGGTCGTACGAGATGTGGCCCGTGTTCTCGGCCTTCTCCAGACCGCCGATGCGGTGCTCCAGTCCGGGCGTGCCCGGAATCGCCCAAGGGCGCGCGAGCGTCTCGGGGTTGCGCGAGAACGGCTGGAAGCCCTCCACCTCGGTGTGGTTCTCCACCTTGATCGAGGGCAGCGACGCCACGTCCGGGATCGCCCACGGCTCGGCGCCGTTCGCCAGGTAGGCGTCCGAGAGAATGAACACCGGGATCATGAACTTGGTCGCGATGCGCACCGCCTCGATGGCGATGTAGAAGCAATCGCCCGGGCCCTCGGCGGCCAGCACGACCATCGGCGACTCGCCGTTGCGGCCGTACAGCACCATGTTCAGGTCGGACTGCTCCGCCTTGGTCGGCATGCCCGTGCTCGGGCCCGCGCGCTGCACGTCGATGATGACGAGCGGCAGCTCGGTGACCACCGCCAGGCCGATGGCCTCGCTCTTGAGCGCCACGCCGGGGCCCGACGACGCGGTCACGCCGATGGAGCCGCCGTACGATGCGCCAATGGCGGTACACGCCGCCGCGATCTCGTCCTCGGCCTGCAGCGTGCGGACCTGGAACGACTTGAGGCGCGACAGCTCATGCAGAATGTCCGACGCCGGCGTGATCGGGTAGCCCGAGAACACGATGTTGCGCTCGGCGAGCTGGCCGGCAGCGGCGAGGCCCAAAGCGAGCGCCGTGTTTCCCGTGATGCTGCGGTAGCGGCCGGGAGGAATCTCGGCGCGACCGACCACGATCGGGTTCGCGAAGATCTCGGCCGTGATGCCAAAGTCGTAGCCCTTCTGAAGCACCTGACGGTTCGCGCGAGCGACCACCGAGCCGGCTTTGAACTTGGTGTCGATCCACTTGAACGTGGGCTCCAAGTCGCGGCCGTACATCCAGAACGTCACGCCGAGCGCGAAGAAGTTCCGGGACCGCTCCTTGTCACGCTTGGTGAGCTCTTCGAAGTCGTCCAGCGCGCCGATCGTCGTCGACGTGATCGGCAGCGTGTGCAGGCGGAAGCGGTCCAGCGAGCCGTCCTCGAGCGGGTTCTCCTTGAAGCCCGCGCGGGTCAGGTTCTTGTCGGTGAACGTGTCCTCGTCGACGATGATCACCGCGCCGGGCAGCAGCTCTTTGACGTTGCGCGCGAGCGCGGCCGGGTTCATCGCCACCAGCACGTCGGGGCGGTCGCCAGGGGTGAACACGGTGGTGGACGCGAACTGCACCTGGAATCCAGACACACCGCCCAGCGAGCCGGCAGGCGCGCGAATCTCGGCCGGGAAGTCGGGGAACGTCGAGATGTCGTTTCCAGCGAGCGCGGACGTTTCTGTGAAACGTGTGCCCGTGAGCTGCATCCCATCTCCAGAGTCGCCCGCGAATCGAATCACGACGCGCTCTTGGGTCTCCAGGTTGGCTTGGTCGATGGAGGTCATCTGTGTACAGTCCTGCGGTTCAGGCGCGCGGTAGAAACCGCACGAGGTTCAGCGCAACTTTCGGCCGGGTCTCCGGCACAGTGATTTCAGTACCGCAAGTCGGTACCGCGATTTTGGCTCGCTTCTTCGCACAGCGCTTCGCTCAGTTATTCGCTCTAACGCCCGCTGTCGAGCTTGCTCAGTTCACAAACTGAAACACGTTCTAGCAGGTAACGCACTGCGTTAGTATCGGACGCATTTCACCGATAGCGATCTCCCCCTCAGAACGCCAGCGGTATTCTTGATGAATTCAATCAACAAACTACGAACTCTCGTTGCCACCCTGGCGATCAGCGCCGGGTGCGCCCCCAACAACGCGCACTCACAGGCCGTTGAACGACAGCTCGACGCGCCCTTCATCGCCGTCGCCGACGCCCAGCAAGCCGCTCAAAACGGCGCGCTGATCCTCGACACCCGCATCGCGCCCGCCTTCCTGCTCGCCCACCCCCAGGGCGCCATCCGCGTGGCCTGGGACGACTTCTCGGACCCCGATCAAGCCGGCCGCCTGCACCCAGACCTGGCGGTTTTGGCCGACCGCATCGGCGCGCTGGGCGTGTCCAACGACCGGCCGGTGGTGGTCATCGGCGCGTGGGACGACGCGTGGGGTGAAGAGGGCCGCATCGTGTGGATGCTGCGCACGTTGGGTCACACCGACGTGCGGCTTGTGCACCGCGGATTCGGCGCGTGGTCAGCGGCCGGACTGCCCATCGCGCGCGGCACAAGCGCCCCCACGCCGGCCACATTCACGCCCCACTACGTGCCCTCGGTGGACACCACCTTCGACGAGCTCGACCAGCAAACGCTGCTGCTCGACGTGCGCACCCAGCCCGAGTTCGACGGCGCCGTCCTGCACGGCGAAGCCCGCGGCGGCCACGTGGACGGCGCCGTGCACTTGGAGTGGACGGACCTGCTCGACGCCGACGGCAACCTGCGCACCCCCGAGGAGATCCGCGCCGTCATCGGGGCGCCCCTCGACGCCCCCATCGCCGCGTATTGCACCGGCGGCGTGCGCAGCGCGTTCGTCTGGGCGGCGCTGGAGTACGCGGGCTACACGCACGCCTCCAACTACGCGGGCAGCTGGTGGGAGTACGCGGCGCTGGTGCCGTAGCGACGCCGTAGCGGACGCCCACCCATTTGAGGTCCATGCGCCCAGTCTACCCTTCCTGAGCGCAGTCGAAGGACAGGCTTCAACCCGCGCGGCAGCTAAGGCTCGCTGTGCGCGACCGCGCGGTCTGGGTCAGCGCGGTCTGTCGCGAGCGCGCCGGACGCTTCCAGTCGGGCCAACCGCGCCTCGATGCGCTGCACTGTCGCCAGAATCTGGTCCTCTTCCGGGTCATCGAGCAGCGTCGCCATAAACCCGGCGACGTAGCCGAACACGCCGATGCCGAAGATGATCAGCACGCTCGCCACGGCCTTGCCCGCCGCCGTCACCGGCAAAATGTCGCCATAGCCCACCGTGCTGAGCGTCACGAGCGACCACCACAGCGCGTCGCCGAACCGCGGGCAAGTCTCCGGCTCCACAATCCGCAACGCGACCGCGCCGGCGAACACGGTCGCGCTCACAATCCCCGCAGCTCGAATCAACGCTGCGCCACGACCACGAAACCGGCGCGCGCGCAGCATCAATCGCCCAATCCGCGCGATCCGGAACAGCCGCACAATGCGCAACCCCTGAAACAGGTATCCGAAAGGAATCGACGACACCAAGTCCAGCCCAAGAGCCGGAGACCGCAGATACGCTCGCCGATCCAGCGACACCGCCAACCCGAGCGCCCACTCGGCAAGAAAGAACACGCAGAAGCCCAGGTTGACCGCGCTATATGCGGCGTATCGTTCGTCCGCGAGCCCCAGCCCGGTCTCCAGGACCATGACCGTAAATAGCGGAATCAACAGGAGATTGTTGATGAACCCGAGCGCGCGCCAGAGGCGAGTCCCAATATCATGCGCCGTATAAGTCCCGATATCACGCGCCATATAAGTCCCCGATATCACGCGCCATATAAGTCCCGATCCGCAGGTTGCGTTCCGGTAGGTGAACCCAGGCTCGGCGTCAAACGGACTGAACGATAGGGCACAGCCGGGCCAACGCGACGAGGCTCGACGCCAGGCGGGCCAACGCGACGAGGCTCGACGCCAG
>CBDUJZ010000041.1:0-35038 GCA_965367675.1 uncultured Myxococcales bacterium
TCGCCAGCACCGTGCACGAGTAGACCGGCTGGCCGTCCAGCCAGACCGTGCAGGTCTGGTCGACCGCGCCGAAGTGGAGCAGAACCCGGGCGCCGGCGCGGCGCAGCGTCTCGGTCAGAAAGCGGGCGGTCTCCCACGCTCGGCCGGTCGTCCGCACCCAGACGCCGTTCACAAACGTGTGGCCGGTCACGAACACGATGGTCGTGGCGCCGGACGCGCGGTTGAGCTGCATGGTGTCGCTGGTCAGCTCATCGAGCTGCTGCACCACCGCGGTGTTGCGGGCGTCGTGGACGGCAAGCTGTCGTTCGAGCGCACCGATGTGCACCAGGAACTGGCGCGACAGGTTGATAACCAGGCGCCGTTGTTGGCGGTCTTCGCGGGCGGCTGCCGTCTCGACGACGCGCGGCTCCTGACCTGCGATGTCGAGTTCATCCGCCACGTGCAACCTCCTGCGCTCGCTCTGATTCCAGAATCGCGAGCGCGGCCTGGCAGGCCGACCGGCGCGCACCGCCACCGATGCCGCGGGCGCCCTTCTCCAACGCGATGACGGCGTTCGCTGTGCCCAAAGCGGCCAGCCCACGCGCGGCAGCGGTGACCGTCGCGATGGCCTCATTGTCGCGCAGCAGCCCGAGTCGGGTGGCCAGCAAATCGGACAACACCTGGAGCCCAACGGGGCCGGACAGCCGCCCGAACGTGACGCAGAGCTCGGTCTTTCGGTCGGCGTCGAGCGTCGCGAACGCCTCGTTCGTCAATGTGGACGTGAGGACCGAAACCGCAGCCGCTGGGCGGTGCCGCACGAGCACCCGAGACGCCGCGTCGCGCACCGCGCTCGCTCGGTCGAGCAACAGCTCCGTGACCGCTCGCACATCCTCCGGAGGCAGTGAATCCTCGTACCATCGCAGCGTCGCGGCGCGCACGCGACCGGAGCTGTGTCGTACCAGGTGAGACCGCCACGGCCGGTATTGCGGGGGATCCGCGACGCGCAGCCCATGCACGATCGGCTCCAGTTGGTCGGTCGGGAGCATGGACGCTTGGCCGAGCCAGCCCTCGAGTTTCGCACCGATTCGGCCGCACACGAACGCCAGGAGCGGCCGACGCTCCGCGCCCTCCCCGTCGCGCGCGACACCCTCGAAGAACGCCAAGATCGCGGTGTCAGGGAAGATGTCGAGGAACCGGCCCAGCGCGTTCGCTTCGACAGGGTCGACCGGGTCGAGGTTTCGCAGCAGCCGCGCCACCCGCAACGGCGAGTACGCCTGCCGCAGGAAGCTTCGAACCTCTTCGGTCAGGTCGGGCCGAACGGCGCGGACCTCTTCGGACAGCGCGTGGCCTGACTCCAGCACCTCGAGGATGCCCACCGGGTCGCCGAGCGCGTAAATCTGGCGAATCACCGACACGGCGAGCGCGTTCGCGCGGCCGCGCCCGACTTCCGGACGGCCCGCGCACTCGGAGCGCAGCAGGATCATCACCAAGCGGGACAGCAGCTGGGCGCTGCGTTCGTAACGCACGTCGTCACGCAGCCCTTCGATGAGCGGCCGATCCTCGCCGGCCTCGATGGCGAAGCGCTCGCCCCACTCGTCGTCGGACAGCGCGCTATCGATGCCGGCGTCGAGCTCCCAGCGATCGACGACATCACCGCCAGCCACATCCGCCGGGCTGAGCACACCGCTGAACGGGCGACCGGCCTGCATATCACCCGCGCGCGTCTCGATGAGCTTCTCGGTCAGATACTGCCCAATGCCGCGATCGTCTTCGCGGCCGGACAACGCCTCAGCGTCCATCAGGCTCGAGATGGCGCGGAACGAGATGGTGGTCAGCTCCGCTTGGTACAGCAGCGACTCCAGCGTCTCCTCTTCGTACATCGGCAGCGACAAATTCACGCGCAACGCGCCCAGCAACCGGTGGATCTCGTCGTCGAAGACGCCGGGGCTGAAGCCGAGCATCGAGATGCCCTCGGTGTGGCAATGTCGACCGATCCCGACGCGGTCATCACGCTCGTCGGACACCGGCTGTTGCCGCCAGGTCAGCCCGGTCGGCGAGGTCTCGAGCGTGATGGGCCCGAGCCACTCCAGCAGCGCGTTGAGCCGCTCGATGAACGCGGTGACGGCGATCACGGTCTGCGGGTGTTGTGGCCCGTAGAGCTTCACCTTCGCGTTCGCGCCCTGCAGCAGCTCGATACACTCGGTGACGGTCTCTACGTCGCCAGCGTCGGGCGCGCCGACGCTACCGCCGCGTGAATCTACTCTTTCCAAAGTCGCCGGCGCCCTTCCGGAGCCGCCTCCCCAGAGAGCACGGTTTCGACGTAGGCGCCGAAGTGCGCGTCGAGCAACCGGATGCCGTGCTCGTAGGCGTAGTCGTTCACGTCCTCGAGAAATTCGAGCGCGGTGGCGTAGCGTTGTTCCAGGTCGTGGTGAAGCGCGCGCTGGATGATGTGCTCGAGGCCGTCGGGCAGCGTGAGGTCTTCCTCGATGAGTTTGTCGACGCGGAACTCGCACGCGGTGAACGCGAGCTGGCGCATGGTCAGCCGGCGTTCGAAGAGCGGCGTGCCGGAGATGAGCTCGTAGAACGCGACGCCGAGCGCGAACACGTCGGTTGCGGCGGAGGCCCGCTTTCCACGCCACAGCTCTGGGGCGAAGTAGTGCGGCTTGCCCGCCAAGTTCTCGGCGGTGCCTTCGGTCTTGGCCGCCCGCCCCACCGCGACACCAAAGTCGGCGAGTTTCACAGCGCCGTGCTTGGAGATCAGGATGTTACCCGGCGAGATATCGCGGTGGATGATGTTGAACGGCCGCCCCTGCGGGTCGAGCGCCGTGTGCGCGTAGTGCAAGCCCTGGAGCGTCTCTCTCAGCAGGTACAGCACGTGCGGCAGGGGGATGGACGTGCCGAGCTTTGCGGTCTCTTTCGCGAGGCCGTTCGCGTCGAGCCCGTCGACCCACTCCATGGCCAGGTAGAGCCGTCCCGACGCGCGACCGACGTCGAGGGTCGAGACCACGTTGGGGTGACGGAGGTGCGAGACGATTCGCGCTTCGTCGAGGAACAGGTTCTCGAACTGCTCGCGGTCGCCAACGCCCTCGCGGATGGTCTTGACGACGCAGCGGACCGTGACGCCGGTGGAGCTGAGGCGATCGGCCAAGAACACCTCGCCCATGCCGCCTTTTCCGAAGAACCGGACGATGTGGTAGCCCGGCAGCTCGAACATGGCGCCCGACTCCCGCTTGGGCACTTGCGGGATGCCGGGCCGCGAACCGGACTGCGCGGCGGAGTGGCCGCCGGACTGCGCGGCGGACTGCGCGGCGGACTGCGGGCCGGGCGTCCGCTGCTGGGCGGGCGGCGATGAGATGTGTTGCGGCTGCCCCATCGCGCCAACCGGCGGGGGGGCCAGCGGGGGCCGGGACGGAGGCGGGACCGTCGCTTGGAACGCGGACATCGGCGCCGGCGTCGGCGGCGCCGGCCATGGCGAGCGCTCTGCCGACGGGCGCGAGACCGGCGCTTGCGACGGCGGCTCACCCGCTCGGGTGCCATCCGCCAACGTCCAGAAATCGTCCATCGGTGCGGCACGCTCAGGCGCCGCGGCGGCCGCTGACTGAGGCGCTTGCGGCCCCCGCTCCGGCGTCCGCGGGGCGCCCCGTGGCGGCGCAACCGGCCGACCCGCGCCGCCCATCGCGGGCATGGACTCGGTGGGCAAAGAAGATCGCGGGCGCGGCGCAGAAGTACCCGACCGGCTCGATGGTCGGCGAAGCAGCTGCGCCTTCGGTGGCGATGGTTTGTCGTGCTCAGACATGAATTCGCTCTCCAGAGCACTCTACACTGTCACCTAGTCTGGCGCACGTGTTCGACGATCGAACCGAAAAAGGCACGCACTGCGAAGCCCGCTTGCGCTCCAAGAGTTAATGAGTGATAACTCACTTATTAATCAGGAGCTGCCATGGCACGACGTCAAACCATCTCAGACCAACAGATTCTAGACGCCGCCCAGGCGCTGTTCACAGAGCATGGATTGCAGGCCACGACAGCCGATATCGCCAAGCGCGCTGGCTGCTCCGAAGGCAGCATCTTTCGAAGATACGCGACCAAGCACGAGCTGTTTCTCGCCTCGATGGGTATCCCGTCGCCCCGCGTCGCGCTCGAAGAACTCATGGCGCGCGCCGGTCAAGCCCCGCCCTCCGAAATACTCTCGAACTTTTGCGAGCTTAAGGTCGGGTTCTTCCTCAAGATCCTTCCTCGAATGCACGCCGCCCTCGGCGGCGGCCTTTGCCTGGACACCCTCTCCAAGCAAGGCGAACCCCCGCCAGTCCACGCCATCCGCACCCTCTCCTCCTACATCGCCGCCGAACAAGAGCTCGGACGCATCGCGCCGGGCCCAGCGGAGCCCCTGGCCCGCATGCTGATCGGCGCGATGCACTTCTACGCCTTCACAGAAATCACGGGAACGAACCAAATGGTACCCTATGAACGCGCCGCATATATCGCGGCCGTAGTCGCCCGCATCGTCGGCGACGTCGGTGACGCATCTTGAGCGTCATCGCGCGCCCTGCCCTCACCGCGGCGCTTCTGCTCGCCACCGGCTGCACGACCGGCTGGAGTCGACAAGACGTCGTGCTGCCCCTCGAGGTGCCAGCCGAGTACTCCGCGGACGCCGCGTCACAAAACGCCGTCGCGGTCACCTCGACCGACCCGTGGTGGACGCTGTTCGGCGACGCCTCGCTGAACGCCGCGGTCGCCGATACCCAAGGCGGCAACCTGTCGCTGCAGGCGGCGATTCAGCGTGTGCGCCAGGCCCAAGCGGCTGTGACGGGCACACGCGGGAATCGATTCCCGACGCTCGACGCCAGCGCGTCGGCCGGCCGCGCCCGCACCCTCACGCCACCGAATGGCGCGGCGCAAACCGGTCAGTTCAGCGCTTCGCTGACCGCTGGCTACGAGCTCGACGTTTGGGGACGCCTCGCGGCCGCCCGCGACGCCGCCGAGCTCGACGCGATCGCCACCCAGGTGGACGCGGACGCGATCGGCGTCTCGCTCACGGCGCAAGCGGTGGAAGCTTGGCTCGACGGCGTATACGCGCGGGCCAAGCGCGCGCTGTTGCAGCACCAAGCGACCACCCAGCAGGAGTTCCTCCAGGTGCTGCTGCTCCGCATGACCGCGGCGACATCGACCGCGCTGGACATCGAGCAACAGCGTCAGCAGGTGCAAGCGCTCGAGGCGCAAATCGCACTGCTACAAGGCCAAGAAGAGATGGCCGGCTATCGGCTGAGCGCGCTGCAAGGGCGCATGCCACGCGCCGACGCGACCGGCACGGTCAGCCAGCTTCCGGCGGTGCCTCCTGCCCCGGCGATCGGGATCCCGGCCGACCTGCTCGAGCGCCGCGCCGACGTCGCCTCCGCCCGCGTCCGCGCAGAAGCGGCCGACGCCAGGCGCGCGCAGGCCGTCGCAGCACGCCTGCCGTCGCTGCGACTGTCCGGCAGCCTCTCACTGCAATCGACGTCGTTCATCGACTTGTTCGACCACCTGCTTTGGAGCCTCATCGGCAGCATCACCGGGCCGCTCTTGGACGGCGGACAGCGCCGCGCCGAAGTGGAACGCGCCTCCGCGAGCTTCGACGAGAATGTGCTCAACTACGCGGAATCCATCGTGAACGCCGCCATGGAAGTCGAGAACGCGCTCGCGCTGGAACGCGCCCAACGAGCGTACGTGGTCGAGCTCAACGCCCAGCTCCTCACGGCCGAACGCGCGCTCGACCTGGCGCGCGAACAATACCGCGAAGGCGTCATCGACTACCTCCGCGTGCTCTCCGCCATCACGACCGCCCAACGTCTCGAGCAAAGCGAGCTCGACGCCCACCGCCAACTCCTCTCCTACCGCGTCCAACTGCACCGAGCCCTCGGCGGCGGTTGGAATGCCTCCGCGACCGAGCCGCAATGAAGACTATCGTACAACTCATATTCAACACGGTGCTCCCCATCGCCGTGTTGGTCTTGGCCGTGCTCGGCTTCCGCACACTGTTGGCCGGCCGCGAGGCGCCCGATCGCTCTTCCCCGCCGGATCGCGGCACGTTGGTCGAGGTCGCCGTCGCCAGCACGGTCAGCACGCCCACCGAGATCGCGGCCGACGGCGTCGTCGTCCCCGCGCAGCGCCTGTCGCTCGCCGCCGAGGTCACCGGCCGATTGGAGTCCCTGCACCCCAACCTGGTGGGCGGCGGCGTGATCAACGCGGGCGAACAGATCTTCAGCCTCTCCGACCGCGACTACCGCATCTCCACCGACCGCGCCCGCGCCTCCGTACGCCAGGCCGAGGCTGCGCTCGAGATCCAACAAGGACAGCAGCGGGTAGCCCAACGAGAGTGGGAGATCTTCCGCGACGAGATCGACGAGGCCGACAGCCCGCTCGCCGTTCGGGAACCCCAAGTCCGCAGCGCGCAGATCGCGGTCGAGTTGGCCGAGACCGAGCTCCGCGGCGCCCGGTTGAACCTGTCCCGCACCGACTTCGACGCGCCTTTCAACGTGCTCGTGCTCAACGAAACCGCAGAGGTGGGCCAGCTGGTCACCCCGCAGACGCAGCTCGCCACACTGGTCGGCGTCGACACGTTCTGGATCGAGGTCTCGATCCCGCTCGATGCGCTCGGCGCGATCGCCGTGCCGGGCATCAACGGCACGGAAGGCGCCATCGCCGAGGTACACCAGAGCATCGCCGGCCAAGAAGTGCTGCGCGAGGGCCGCGTGGTGCGCGTGCTACCGGAGCTGAGCACGGTCGGCCGCATGGCGCGCGTCATCGTCGCCATCGAGGACCCGTTCGACCTCTCCCGTCCCGTCGACGAGCGCCGGCCGCCGTTGCTGCTCGGCTCCTACGTCCGCGTGACGATCACAGGCCAGACCATGCAAAACGTGGTCGGCATTCCGCGCTCCGCGTTGCACGAAGGCGACCGCGTGTACCTGGCCGACAATGGCGAGCTGCGCATCCGCGAGGTGTCGATCGCTTGGCGCCGCGAGGACGAAGTGTTCGTCAGCGACGGCGTCGAGTCTGGCGAGCGGTACATCGTGAGCCCGGTGCCCACCGCGGTCGACGGCATGCCCGTTCGCGTGTCCGGCGACCAGCCGGCGGAGGGCGACGATGTCTGAGTCAGAGAAATCCCGCGCAGCCCACGATGCCTTCGAAGGCCCGAGGGGCATCTTAGAGTTCATGGCGACCAACACCGTCGCCGCGAACCTGCTGATGATCGGCCTGCTCGTCGGCGGCTTCTTCATGATGGGCTCGGTGCGCCAGGAAGTGTTCCCGGACACCGCCGCCGATATCGTCACCATCTCGGTGCCCTACCCCGGCGCGAGCCCCTCCGAAGTCGAGCAAGGCGTGGTCCTGGCGATCGAGGAGGCCCTGTCCGGCATCGACGGCATCAAGCGCACCACCGCGACAGCCACCGAGGGCGCAGCCAGCGTTAGCGTAGAGCTGCTCGACGGCGTCGATCGCGACTCCGCGGTGGCCGACGTGCAAGCGGCCATCGACCGCGTCACCTCGTTCCCCCTCGACGCGGAGCGCGCGACCGTCAGCCTCGCCACGCGTACCCAAGAGACGGTGTCGGTCATCTTCTACGGCGACGTCGAGGAGCGCGTGCTGCGCAACATCGCCGACAACGCGCGCGACGCCCTGCTGCAAGACGCCCGCGTCACCGAGGTCGAAGTCTCCGAGGTCCGACCGCTGGAGATCTCCGTCGAAGTCCCGGAGGCGAACCTGCGGGCGTACGGCCTGACGCTCCCCGCGATCGCGACCGCGATCGGCAACGCCTCCGTCGAGCTCCCGGCGGGCGCGATCGACACGCCGAGCGGCGAGGTCCTCGTCCGCACCTCGGAGCGACGTGACAGCGGGGCAGAGTTCGCGGACATCACACTGCTCGCCACCAACACCGGCAACCGCGTAACCGTCGGCGACATCGCGACGGTCATCGACGGCTTCCAGGACACCGACCAGGCGGCCGAGTTCAACGGCCAACCGGCGTCGCGCGTTCGCGTGTACCGGGCTGGCGACCAGACGCCGATCGAGCTCTCCGAAGCCGTGTACGACTTCCTGCGCGGCCCCGCGGCGGTGCTGCCTCCCGGCGTGCAAGCCGAGGTGTGGTTCGACCGCTCGGAGATGTACAGCGACCGCGTCACGCTCCTGCTCAAAAACGCCTACGCCGGCCTGATCCTCGTCCTCCTCGTGCTCGGCCTCTTCCTCGACGTCAAACTGGCGTTCTGGGTCACGCTCGGCATCCCGATCTCGTTCCTCGGCGGCATCCTCCTGATGCCCACCATGGACGTGTCGTTCAACATGATCTCGCTGTTCGCGTTCATCCTCACGCTCGGTATCGTCGTCGACGACGCCATCGTGGTTGGCGAAGCCGTGCACCATCATCAACAGAACGGACTCGGCCCGGTGCAGGCCGCCATCGCAGGCGTCAAAGAGGTCGCCGCGCCGGTCATCTTCTCGGTGCTCACGACCATCATCGCCTTCGTCCCGCTCCTGTTCGTTCCGGGCACCAGCGGCCGCTTCATCCGAAACATCCCGCTCATCGTCATCGCGGTGTTCATCATCTCGCTGGTCGAGAGCTTGCTCATCCTCCCCGCCCACCTCGCGCACAGCAAGCCGTCGAACTCCGGCGGCCTCCTCGGCGCGATTCAAGCCGGACAAGCGAAGTTCACGGTCGTCTTCGACATGTTCGTCGAGCGGGTCTACGCCCGCGCGCTGCGCCCCATGGTCGAGTACCGCTACCTGACGCTCGCCGTCGCAGTATCGGGGCTCATCCTGACGCTCGGCATGGTCGCGTCCGGCGCCGTGAAGTTCTCGTACATGCCCAAGGTGGAGAGCGACGTGATCAACGCGAGCCTCCGCATGCCGTTCGGCACCCCGCCGGAGGTCACGCACGAGGTCAGCCAACGGCTGGTCCACATCGCTCGCGAGATCATCGCGGAGAACGGCGGTGAAGAGGCCATCAACCGCGGAATCTACGCCAGCGTCGGCTCCGGTGGAGAGTCGCTGGGCCCCCGCGGTGGCGGCGGAAGCGGCGGACACATCGCCAGCGTGGCCGTCAACTTGGTGCCCAGCAGCGAACGCGACATCACCGCCGCGGAGTTCGCGTCGCAGTGGCGCCAACGCATGGGCGAGGTCGCCGGCGCAGAGCTGCTCACGTTCAAATTCAGCACCGGGCCCTCCGCTGGCTCTCCGATCAGCGTGCAACTCACGCACTCCAATGTGGCCACCTTGGAAGCCGCGGCCGAGCGCCTCGCGGAACACCTGCACTCCTTCGACGGCGTCACTGATATCGACTCCGGCGTCAGCCTCGGCAAGGAGCAGCTCGACATCGAGCTCACCACCGAAGGCCGCTCCACAGGGCTCACGGAGGAGAACCTGGCCCGCCAACTGCGAGCCGCCTTCTACGGCGCTGAGGCCGTGCGCCAGCAGCGCGGGCGAGACGAGGTTCGCGTGTACGTCCGGCGCCCGGAGCGTGAGCGTTCCAGCGAGTTCTTCCTGGAGCAGATGATGGTCCGCACGCCCGATGGCGGCGAGATGCCACTCGCATTGGCCGCCACCGTCACCCGCGGTCGCGCCTACACGTCCATCTCCCGCATCAACTCTCGGCGCGTCATCACCGTCACGGCCGACGTCGACGAGGACGTCGCAGAGGCGGGTGCCGTATCCGCCGCCATGGCCGCGAACTTCATCCCGCAGCTCATGGCCGACGTGCCCGGGCTCAGCTACAGCTTCAGCGGCGAGCAAGAAGACCGCGCCGACACCGGCAAAGCGATCAAGTCCGGCATGCAGATCGCGCTGTTCGCGATGTTCGCGCTCATGGCCGTCGCCTTCCGCAGCTACGTGCAGCCCATCATCGTCATGGCCGCCATCCCCTTCGGCATCGTCGGCGCGGTGCTCGGCCACAGCCTGATGGGCTACGCGGTGTCCATGCTCAGCATGTTCGGTATGGTCGCCCTCTCCGGCGTGGTCGTGAACGACTCGTTGCTATTGGTCACGTCCATCAACGAGATGCGCGCGAGCGGAATGAGCATCAACGACGCCATCGTCGCAGGCGGCATGCGGCGCTTCCGCCCGATCATCCTGACGTCGCTCACCACCTTCCTGGGCCTGGCGCCCATGGTCCTCGAGACGTCCGTGCAAGCGCGATTCCTCATCCCCATGGCGCTCAGTCTAGGCTTCGGCGTGCTGTTCGCCACGGTCATCACCCTCGTGATCGTGCCCGCGCTGTACCGCGCCGTAGAGGACATGCGGATCATGACGGAACGGCTCAAGCAAGCCGTCATGTCCTAGCGAACTCTGGACTTGGGCGGAGCACCGCGCTCCCCCGAGTCCAGGGACCGTCGCGGCGCTCAAGCACCGGCTGCGGTTAGCTCCAGACCGGGTCTTCGACGAGCAGCGCGTGCGCGTATGCGGCGTCCAACGGCCGCGCGAACATGTAGCCCTGCGCGTACTCACAGCCGATGCCGCGCAGGCGCTCCATCTGCGCAGGCGTCTGCACGCCCTCGGCGATCACGTAGAGCCCCAGGTTGTGGGCCAACGTCGTGATCGCCAGCACGATCTCACTCGGCTCATCGTCCGTGTGCATCTTGGCGACAAACGAGCGGTCGATCTTGAGCGCGTCCACGTTGAACTGGTGCAGGTACGCGAGCGACGAGTATCCGGTCCCGAAGTCGTCGAGGTACAGGTGCACGCCCAACGCCTTGAGCGCCGACAGCACCTCGGCGGCCATGCCATGCTCCATGAGCACGGTCTCGGTCACTTCGAGCCGCAAGCTCGATGGCGGAATCCCCGTCTCGGCCAGCACGTCGCGGACTTGGTCTACGATCGCGGTGTTCTCAAAGCTGCTGCTCGACAAGTTCACAGACATGCTCACCCGGCGCGAACCGGGACGACCGCCGCCCCACTCCGCGAGCTGACGGCACGCGCGCCGCAGCACCCACTGCGACACCTCGTCGATGAGCCCACTCTCTTCGGCCACCGGGATGAACTCCTCCGGCCAAATGAGCCCACGCTCGTGGTGACGCCAACGCACCAGGGCCTCGAAGCCCGACACGCGCCCGGTGCGCAGGTCGATGATCGGCTGGTATTGCAGCTCCAGCTCCTCACGCTCCACCGCCTTGCGCAGGTCCGTGTGCAGCTTGAGCAGCGAGCGCGACTTGGTGTGCATCGACGCGTCGAACACGATGTGGCGCGCCTTTCCTTCGGCCTTCGCCTGCGCCATCGCCGTCTCGGCGTCTCGAATCATGGTCTCGGCCACCTCGTAGCTCGCGTTCGCCATGACGATGCCGAGGCTCGCGGACACGTACGCGGTCGAGGTGCCATCCATGTCGAACGCCCGGCCGAGCGAGCTCTGAATCCGCTCCGACACAATCTGCGCCTCGGTCTCGTCTGAGCACTCCGAGAGCAACACCGCGAACTCGTCGCCGCCGAGCCGAGCGACCGAGTCCACGCCGCGCAGCCCTTCGATGAGCCGCTCAGCGAACGCGATCAAAAGGCGGTCACCAACATCATGTCCGTGGCTCTGATTCACGAGCCGCAGCCGGTCTACGTCGAGCACCAGGACCCCGAACACCGCGTCGCTGTTGCGGCGGAACCGGCGCAGCGCACGGGCGACCATGTCGCGGAACATCGCCCGGTTCGGGAGCCCGGTCAGCGCGTCATAGAGCGTACCGTGCACCAGCCGCTCTTCGGCCTGCTTCCGCTCGCTGATGTCGGCCAGCGACCCCGCGATGCGGTGGGGGCCATTGGCGTCCGACACCACGGTGCCGCGGGCGAGCATCCAACGGTACGCGCCGTCGGCGTGCAGCACCCGGCTCTCCACTTCGAACTCCGGGTCGGCCGAGGCCACGTGCGCATCGAGCGTCGCGCGCAGCGCCTCGATGTCGTCCGGATGGACGCGCCCAAACCACGTGTCGGGCGACGTAGCCAGCGTGTTCGAATCCAAACCGAGCGCGGCGGCCCAGCGCGGCGAGTAGTACACCTCATCGGTCCGCACGTCCCAGTCCCAGAGCCCGCCGTGCGCCACCTCGGCTGCGACCGCAAACCGCGCCTCGCTCTGCCGCAACGACGCCGCAGCGCGCGCCTCGTCCGTAGCATCGCGCGCGATGACGACACCGCGGTCGTCCTCCACCGCGACGGTCACCTCAAACGTGCGGGCGTCGCCATTCGGCGAGTTCATCTGCAGCAACTGCGGCTCGCGCGACTCCGCGTGCTGCCCCATCAACGGCGACGCCTCATCCCACCACGCATGCACGCTCGGCCACTCGGCGACGAGCTCCTTCAACGAGTCTGTCGCCAGCGCGACGCGGCCCTCCTCGTCCAAGGTGCACACCGCCAGGCCGGCGATCGAAAGCGCGCGGCCGAACAAATCAGCGCCGTGCGCGGGCATCTTGGGCGCGAACATCTCGCGGACGTCCGACGAATCGGCCGGAGGACGTGGCGCACGAGCCGGCCGAACGCGCACCGCAGTGGCGCGCACCAAAGCCCCGCTATCGATTCCAGAAGCGTCTGCGCGAGCGCCAGCGCGGGAGTCATCCGGCAAGGTCTGACGAACGGTCACCGGAACCGTCCGCGAAGAGCGCTTCGCGGACGTGCCCATTCGTGGGGGCGCACCGGCGGGCTCGGCCAAGCGAGCGCGCACCCGCGAGAAGTCTCCCGACGCGTCTGTGATCGCCGCCAAGCGGACGTTAACGGTGCGCATCTCGCCCGTATCCGTGCGCACGTTCAGCCGCACGTCGCGTGGCTCGCTCGGCGCGTTGAGCGAACGAGCCAACTCGGCGAGCAACAGCTCACGGCTCGTGGAGTCCAGGCGGCCGAGGATCTCCTCCGGGCCGTGCTCCTCGTCGCCAGCCTTCGCTGCGGTGCCCTGCTTCGCGCCCCTCGCGTCGACACCTTTCTCTCTAAAGCTGCGGGCTTCGGGCAGCGTCTCCGAGGGACCAGCGTCATCGCCGACCGGCTTCGCCGCCGTGATCAGGCTGTTCCAACGGTCCGCTGTGGTCACCCGACCCGTCGCCAGGTTCCACTCCCAGTCCATCGCCGTATCAGCGGAGTGCAGCCAGCTATCGTCTCTCGAGTACTCGACTTCGCGAAGCGGCTCGATCTCGCCCGTCTCCTCAAGCGCCCACTCTTGCGCCGGATCGACGCCAGGCACGCTGTCCGCCGCCCCCATCTGTGCACCGCCCGAACCAGACGCCGACGTCACCGAAGCGACCCGACCCCTTGGCCGCTCGGTGGTGACCGGACGCACCAGATCGATGGGCTGCGCGTCGCGCTCCAGTTCCAGCTCCGGCAGCTGCGAATTCTCGTCCACGTCCAGACCGGTGTACCACTCCATCCGCTCGGCCACGCCGTGCCCCAACGCCTCGGAGGCCACGCCCGCTCGGGCGTTCGGCAGCGCTTCGGAGGCGGTGTCTGGTGCTGTCCGGCGCTGAGCGCTCGGGCCAGCGTTCGGGCCAGCGTTCGAGGCCACGGCCGGAGCGACGGCCGGTCCATGGCCAGTGCTCCATCCACCTTGAGCGTCAGCGACGCGCGCCGCCAGCGACGGACGCGCCGCGACCTGGACGATGTCGCGATCGGCACGACGCGCCGCTTCCCGTGCCGAGGCGGTGAGCACCAGCCCCGTCGTCGGGGTGTGCAGCGCCCGGAATCCATCCGTTACAGGCGCCGGAACCGTCACCGAGTCCGCGGCGTGAACGACCGCAGGCATGCGCGTCATTGGGGGCATTTGCGCGCGAGCGGCACGTTCCACGGCCAACGGGTCAACGCTGACGGGCACGACCTCTAACGGCATGGCGTCCATCTGCGCGGCGTCCATCTGCGCGGCGTCCGTTTGTACGGCGTCCGTTCGTACGGCGTTCATCTGCGCGGCCGCGACCGGCGCCACTTCCAGCGGCTCAGCGACTGCAGGCAGCACGCGTCGTTCCTTCGCCGCTCGCTCCGCGCCCTCCGAGGGCGTCGGCCGCTGGGACGTCCACCATGCGAGCAGCAGCAGCCCAACCACCACTGCGCCGAGCACCAATCCCGTACTGGGACTGCCAGAACTTCCGTAGAACGCACCGATCCACCCCGCTACTAGCGCGACTGAGCAAAGCGCCCAAGGCGACGGGCTTCGGTCCATTGGGATGGCGTTCGGGGAAGAGAACCATTGACAGCGCACCTACATGCACCGCTGAATACTTACACACTACGCGAAGCCGAAAAGCCAGCGAATTCAAGCCTATCCGAGACGTTACCGCGCCACAGCGATCTTTCGCCCGACCCACAACCGTGCGCCTTGCTTGTGCCCGTGCCTCCCCGCACAATGCTCCCCATCCTCCGGGGGCCAAGCTTGGCGCCCGCACTTCGTCCGCCCAAACGAATGCAGCGTCCCAAGAGAAAATCCCCCACCACGACCACCATCGTGGTGCAGCCGCCGCTCAACCGCCGCCCGTCGTTCCAAGCGAGCCTCGTCGGACTGGCCGGTAACGTCTTCGGCAACCGCTACCTGCTCGGCCAAGAGAAGGTCTCACTCGGACGTGACCCCGCCAGCTCCGACATCACCGTCGACGACTCTGGCGTCTCACGACTCCACGCTGAGATCATCCGCACGCCCCTCGGACATCGACTCCGAGACCTCGGCAGCAAGAACGGCACCATGCTCGATGGCGACATCATCACAGAAGCCGACATCAAAGACGGGCAACAGATCTCCATCGGAAAGTCGGTCCTCAAGTACCTGCGCCTCAACGTCGTTGAGCTGCAGTACCACGACAAGATGACCCGCCTGTCGAGCACCGACGAGCTCACCGGGCTCTTCAACCGCCGACACGCGTGGGACACCATGGAGCAAGAGATCGCGCGGTCCCTGCGTCACGAACGCCCCCTCTCGATCATCCTGTTCGACGTCGACCACTTCAAACGTGTGAACGACAACTACGGGCACGTCGCCGGAGACGCCTGCCTCGTCGAAATCGCCAAACGGGTCGGGACCGTGACCCGCCGCGAAGACGTGCTCGCGCGCATCGGCGGCGAGGAGTTCATCGCCATCCTCCCGGACTGCGAGATCCTGGAGGCCGCCGAGCTCGCGACGCGCATCCGCGACGTCATCGCCGAGACGCCGCTGCCGGCGCCCGAGACCAACATCCCCGTGACCGTGTCGCTGGGCGTCACGGACATCGAAGAACTGCAACTCACCCATGGCCTGGACGGGCACGAGGAGATGCGCGGCAAGGTCGTAGACCTGTTCGTCACCCTCGCGGACGCGAAGCTCTACGAAGCCAAGCACCTCGGACGAAACCGGGTCGCCGTCTAGCGTCCCCGGCACCGACCGAGCGTCTTACCCGACCGCGCAAACGCGGCAGCGGACGCTACTCAGCGAGCGCGTATCCGAGCCACGTGAACGCCGGGATATTGCCTTCGACCCACTCGCCGTCATCGCTGACGACCGCGTTGTCGTAGTGCACCCAGCTGGTCTCCGGCACAGCGGAACCGTCGTTCAGGTGCGTCTCAAGCCCGCCGAGGATGAACAAGTTCACCGTCGCGCCGGCGTCGAAGCCGTCCACGTTGTCGAAGCGGAACGCGAAGCTCCGCTCCACATCGGCCTCGACCGTAAACGCGAACAAGCCGTCCAGCTCGCCTTCTACGAAGCACAGACCCTCGGATGTGGGGTCCACGCGCCGCGCGCCGAGGCGCCCGTACGCGGCTTCATCAAAGTTGAAGTCCAGCAGGGCGGGGACAAACTCGGGGACCTCGAATCCACCGGGGAACACCACCGTGCGGGCCTCGGCGCTGTCACCATACGGCGGCAACTCAGCGACCGCGTCGGTCGGGAACAACGTCACCGGGTCGGCGATGGCCAACGTGCCGTCTTCGGACGCCGTGTCGATGTGGCAGTAGGTGGTCGCGAACGTGCTCTCGGGCACGAACACGCGCATCGACCCGCCGCCCATGCACTGGGTGGCGTCCGGCACGAAGATCTCAAACTTGCCGTCGGTGCCGGTGTCTTCGGGGCGCAGGCACACCAAGTTACCATCGGGAGAGCCCACGCGAACGCACAGCTGCGACTTCGCGTCGGCCACCGGCGTTCCGTCCGTGTCCTGAACCAACCCGCTGACGCTGGTCACAAAGTCGGCCGCGCACTCGGGCGGCGCGGTATCGAACAATTGCGTGTCTCGCACCGCGTCCGCGGCGACATCGTCCGCGGTGACATCGGCGGCGGAGTCGGTGCCGACATCGGCGGTTACATCGTCCGTGGACGTGTCCTGCGTGACGTCGACGCCGGTGTCGCTAGGCGACTCGTCGTCTCCGCCGCAGCCCACGCCGCAGACCAACGTCAGCGCCGCGATGGCGCCAGCTGTCTTGCGCACGGAACTCAAAGCTCGGTCACCGTAAGCGTGTAGGGCGCGGTCGCGTTGCGGAAGCCCGAGATGTAGATGAGCGAGGGGCCAGCGTGCTCGAACGACTCGTTGTCATCGGCGGTCGCCGAGCCGATGGCGGAGGGGCCATCACCACGGGCGGGGCGCTGAAGCTCTTCGTCCCAGACGTACACATCGAGGTCGCCGTCGCTGACGCTGAACTCCAGGTTGAGCGCCCAATCTCCTTCGATGTCGATCCGGTAGTAGTCGCCCTGGAAGTCGCAGACACCGCCGTCGATGGCAACACCCGGCGTAATCGTGCTCGCGTCGTCCGGGATGTTGTTCGGCTCGAACTCTTCGTCGTCGCCGTCCACGCAGGAGGTCTCGAAGTCGGGCGTGATCGTCGGCGCCGGCGGAGCGGACCAGTCGGCGGTCGGATCCATCGCGATCTCAACGAGCGGCAGGTAGTAGCCGGTGTCGCGCTGGTCGGCGATCAGCATCATGTCGTCGCGGCGAATGACAAACGCGGTCGGGAAGTACTCGATGAGGTCGCTCATCAGCACGGCGTTCGGCGTGGTGCTGTCGGCGTCTCCCGCGCGAATTCCCGAGTGGTTCGGCGTGTGTCGGTCCATCGCCGGGTTCGCGATGTCCGTGTAGGACGGTCCGCCCTGCGCGTCCTGCAGGTCGAGGAACATGACGAGCATGCCCTCTTCTTCGAGGCGGTCGGAGAGCGCGTCGATCCAGCCGATGTAGGCCGGGCAGTTCGGGCACCAGTCGGCGGTCGCGAGCACGAGCAGCGAGTCGTAATCGCCCCACGCCTCGTCGTCGCAGTGGAAGTCGTAGAGGTCGAACTCGAACTCGGTGCCGTCGGCCCACTGCGCGGTCCACGCGAGGTCGGGGAACACGGTGTTGCGCGCGAAGCCGGTGTCGCCGGGGTAGATGCAGGCTTCAGGCGCCGGGGCGGTGATGTCGAAGGTCGCGGCGGCCGAAACCACGCCACCGTCGAAGGTCGCCTCGAACTTCACCGTGTGCGTTCCCGCAGCCTCCGGCGTCACTTCCCACGCGAGCGTGGCGCCCGTGTCGTCCGCAGTCAGCACCGTCGACGCGTCGATCGTGAGCGTGTCGGAGGTGACCGCCCACGTGAGCGCGATGCCATCGGGGTTGGTGACGGCGACCGAGATCGAGTGCTGCGTCCCGATGAGTGCGTCTCCGGCGGTGATCGCGCCGGCGGTCGGCTGCGTCATGGTCTCGGAGGGCGTTTCCGCGTCGTCGCCACATCCTGCTACGGCGCCAACGCCGGCAGCGAAGAGAGCAAACGCAAAGGTTCGGGTACGAGCGACATTCATGATTATCTCACCAATTTGACGGTTACCGGCGCGCGACAAACTCAAGCCCGGGCCGGGCAGACATAGCGACACAGCCAGACCGGTTCAAGGTGCATTCCGCGCCGGCACTGACGTTCCGCCATTGGAAGCGCCCGCGCGCTGCGCTATGTCCACCGGCATGAAGCACCAAATCTCGCCCTCCTTTGTCCGCCCAATCCGACGCGTCGGTACCGCCGCCTGCGCCGCGCTCATCTGTGCCGCGTTCCAAGTCGGCTGCGACCCCGGCGACCAATGCGACCCCAAAGCGGGCGACTTCCCCGAAGGCGTCGACCCGTGCGACCCCGCCACCTACCCCGGCGCCTCCGACGCCGCTGCCGACACCGGCTCAGCCGACACCAGCGGCCCAGACACCGGCGAAACTGACGCGGCAGACCAAGACGTCACCGGCGCACCCTACCCCGCCGCCAACACCGGCGTCCGCGAAGGACAGACCGCCCCGAACCTGACGCTGCCCACCCTCGACGGCGGCGAGTTCTCGTTCGAAGACGACGTCTTCCGCGACGACACCGTCAAACTGCTCCTCGTGTCCACCGCCGCCGGCTGGTGCCCCGGCTGTCGCGAAGAACAACCCACCTTGGTCGCACTCTACGACGAGCACCGCGAAGACGGCCTCATGGTCATCCTCCCCATCTTCGAGGACAACAACGCCGACCCCGTTACTGAATCGTTCGCCGAAAGCTGGCGTCAACAGTACGGACTGCCCTTCCCCGTGCTGATCGACGTCTTCAACGACTTCGCCACATTCTACGAACCCACCCTCGCGCCGCTCAACATGTTCATCGACGGTACCACCATGGAGATCGTCAACATCACGATCGGCGTGCTCGACGAGGCCACCTCCGCCTCCGTGATCAGCGACCGCCTCTAGCGCACAGCCGGCTCACCCTGCCGCTGAATGTTACGCGACCAACAGCGTCACAACCTACGCGCCCCCGGCCCGAGCACCGGCTGAACCGCCGCACGCTGGCCGAGCCGCCGCACGCGCTCCCCCCTACGAAGCACCTCCAATGACCCACCAATCTCGCATGAACGACCGCACCGCCACCTCGGCTCAAACCACCCGCACGCGCTCCGCGATCGGCCGGCTCGCCCTCGTCCTCGTGGCGCTGTTTGTGTCCACCACGGCGGCCAGCGCCTACGCGACAGAGGGGTCGCTCACGCCCGCCGACGAGCGCCCGCCCCTCGCCACATTCGAGCTCGACAACCTGGATGGCGACAACGTCTCGAGCGACGACTTCGACGGCTCTGTCGTCGTCATCTCGTTCTGGGCCACCTGGTGCGGACCCTGCCTTCAGGAGCTCCCGTTCATGCAGGGCTTCTTTGAGCAACACGAAGACGACGGTCTCGTGGTGTTGGCCATCAGCACCGACAGCCCCGACACACTCTCGGAGACGCGCAACGTGGTCCGCCGCGGACGCTTCACCATGCCCGTCCTGCTCGACCTCGACGGCTCCGTCATGGCTCAGCTCAACCCCCGCGGCACGCAGCCCTTCACCATCTTCGTGGACCGACAAGGCCGCGTGGCCCAAACCCACGAAGGATTCGCCAGCGGAGACGAAGTCGCGCACGGTGAGACCATTCGCGCCCTCCTCGCGGAACCGCTGAGCGAGTAAGCGCACCGAACCGAACCGCCCAGCACCCGGTAGCTCCGCATCGTGACCTCTCTCCCGCGCGCCCTCCCTCACCTCTCCGCGCTCGCCTTCTCGGCGGCGTTGGTCGCTGTCGCCGCGCCCGCGGATGCACAGGTGAGCACCAACCTCTCAGCCACCGACACCCTCATCCTCGAGGCCCGCACCGACAACGGAAATGGGACCCTCGGCGACGACCACTATGGGGTGATTATCAACCGGCTGAACCTCAACGGAAACGCCGGCGACGTCTCCACGCAGCTCCGCGTGGACGCGTTCCAGCTGACCAACTTCTGCAACGCCGACCGGTGGGACTACGCCCCCTCGGATCGCAACACAGACGGCTTCGCGGACCCATTCGACTACGGCACCTTCGACGCCGACGGTGGCTTCCTCAACGAACGCGACGACGGCATCCGAGACGGCGTCGATCTGACCGGAGACGGCCGCCCCGACGCCTCGGACATCGACCTCGACGGCGCCGCCGACCCCTACCCGACGCGCTGCGTGCCCATCCCGCACCGCGCCGCCGGCCCCCCGCGCTACCAGCACGCCGACAGCTACGACTGGCGCTATCGCAACGACGTAGTGCTCGAGCGGCTCAACGTGGCCTACCGCCGCGGCGACTGGACCATCACCGTCGGTGACACATTCCGCCAACTGGGCCGCGGCATCGTGCTCTCGATCCGAAAGGTCGACGAGGCCGGCTTGGATGTCGCCTTGCGCGGCGGCGCGGTCGAGTTCCGGGGCGATGATCACCGCTTGGCGCTCTTCGCCGGTCGCGCCAACCCCGCGAACTTGGACGCCATCAACCAGCAATACGTGGAGCCGGTCGACGACATCATCGCCGGCTACGACTACCAACTCCGCGCCGTCGACGGACTACGCCTGAACCTGTTCGCGGCCTATCTCGAAGTCGGCGAGCCCCTGTTCGCCGATCGCGGAGACCGAGACTACAACCTGTCACAGGGCCTGAGCATCGAGCTGCCGAGCCCCACCGAGTGGATGTCGATCTACGCGGAAGGCGACCTGCAGACACGCAACATTGGCGACCAGAACACGCTCGGATTCGCCGGCTACCTCACCGCGAACTTCTCGTACCAAGACTTCTCGGTGCTCGCCGAGGCGATCGCGCTCGACGACTTCCAACAGGACGGCTCGGGCAACACGGCGCTCTCCGGCGCGAGCTTCGCGTACAACCAGGCGCCCACCCTGGAACGCATCGACCAAGAGACGCTCAACGCGGCCAGCATGGTCGGTGGTCGCCTGCGCCTTGAGCAGTACTTCTTCGACGCCGACACGACCGTATATGTGAGCGGAAACCTGCTGCTCAACCAGCCCGGTCAGCCCAGCGAGCTCCGCCAAATGCACGGCTACGCCGGCTTCAAAACGCTGTACGCTGCCGGTTCATCGCGCATCGAGCTGTCCGGCGGCTATCGCGACGAGACGCAAACCTCGCTTCCCCCGATCGAGACCCCGTTCGCCACGCTGCGACAGGGCCACCACCAAATCAAATCCACACGCCACGTCGAACTCGATTGGCTGCACGCGCTCGGCGGCGGCTACGCGCTGCACCTGACGAGCACCAACGAGTTCCGTGAGCTGGAGAACGAACCACGCCAGCGCGGCACCCTGTTGGCCGGCATCGATCGCGCCGGCTTCGGCGGCCTCACGTTCGAGTTTGGGTACAACAACGAGACCACAGGCCCCGGAATCCGCACCCTATTCTTCGCGGCGATCGCGAAGTGGGAGGCCACCAACTGGCTCACGATCGCCGGAACTGGCGGCACGCAGCGAGGTGGCATCAAGTGCATCAACGGAGTATGTCGAGAGTATCCGGCGTTCTCGGGTGCACGCCTTGAGATCATCGGCCGATTCTGACGGAAAATCTATGCGAATTCTCTCTATCATCGTCCTCATCGCTCTCGCCATCAGCCCTGCGGCCGCCTTCGCCCAGGACGACGTACGCATCGCGTATCGTGGCGAAATCATTGATGATTCAGGAACTCCGATCACCGGAATCTTCCCGCTGACGTTTAAGTTCTACCCCACCGCCGAGTCCGAACGATTCGTGTGGGAAGAGGCGCACTACGTGTCGGTGTACGAAGGCACCTACGACATCGTGCTCGGCGCTCAGAACGGAATCGCCACCGATTTGGTCGGCACCGAGATCCAGATCGCTGTCGAAGTCGGCTCGATCGGAGAGTTCACCCGCCACGGCATCACGGTCGTCCCACTGACCGCTCCGCAAACGCGCGAGCAAGTGATCGCGGAGCTCGACGTCACGTTCGCCGACCTCGCCGATCGCTCGCTGTTCGCCGTCGAGGCCACCTCGGCCCGCGACTGCTCCAGCCTGGGCGGCAAGACGCTCGAAGAGCTCGACCGCTACGACGAAGTGCTCGAAGAGATGGTCGTGCTGCGCGACCGCCTCGCCGAAGTCACCGCCGCTCGCTTGGGAAGCCGCACGACGACACTTGAGCGCATCGGCGGCGCAGGCGGCAACGCGTACAGCCGCAGCTGCCCTCCCGGCCATGTCGTGACCGGCGCCCGCGGCGGCGCAGGCCAGTACATCGACTCGATCGAGTTGATCTGCTCCCCGCTCGAGTAGCCGACACCGCAGGGCCTAGCAGGCCGCCCGAATCGCGACGGGCCAGTTCGCGCGAATGAGTTCCGCGCGAACGCTAGGTTTCACCCCAGGCCAACGTCGGCTGACCGCAGTAAGTGCCACCTCGGCACGCGCGGTTGGACGCGCGCGCAGCGACACACGCGCGAACCTAAGCGAGCGCGGACATCACCGCTGCGCTTCGTGGCGCTCCGGGCGAGGCCACGAGCCACGTAGCGAAGTTCATCGGGCGCATGTGGGACTGCCGACACGTGGCGAGGTATGCAAGGTAGTCGCGCACGATATCATCGGACACGAGGACCCGCTCGTTGGTCGCGCTCGTCATCAAGGTGAAGTCGAAGCGCGTCCAGCCAGTCGTCGGTAGTTTTGGAACGTGGGTAGCCATGTGACCTCTCTGCGTGGACGGAGCCGTTACACGGCAATGTCTACGAGCGTAGGCACAAGTCGAATCCCGATCAATGCGGGCCGAATACACCGCTCCCGCGGACGCAAGAAGCGCCGAGGAGAGGGACGCCGCGATCCGCGCGGCGCTCCGGGTTACTTGAGGCGGTAGTGGCGAACGATGTTGCCGGACCCGTAGGACGGGTCCACAACGCTCACCGTATCGCCGGCCTTCTTGATTTCCGCGTCGCCTTCGTACTCCCCTTCCAGGTAGTCATCGAGCGCTTGCGTGGGGTCTTCAAACCCCGAATAGATGTCCAGGTCGAACCACTCGCCTTCTTCACCTTGGGTGGAGAAGTCGACTCGGCAGCCGATGGTGTGCTTGAACCGGGCGTATAGTGTTGCGTCGTTCATAGGGAGCGCGTTCCTGAGTCCTCGCTTCTCGAATCTGGAGCCCGTATAGGGAAACGCCTCCGATTCGTCCAGCCGCACGATTCGATGCCCGAAAATAGTTCGACAGCACAATCTACCTCTACCGATCTCGCGCGCCGCGCGGTCGCCGTCTTGGCGATCTCGCTGGCCACTTGCGGCGCTGTGGCTGCGGGAATCGGCCTGCTCGACGCCGGACTCGGCGCGACCGTGGGCGGCCGCGCGTATCTCAACCGCGGCATCGCGGTCGCCATCGTGGGCGCCATCATCGCTGGCGTCGTGAATCCGCGCGGCTCTGGTGAGGTACGCCGGCTGGGCATCGTCGCGTTCGGCGTGTGGCCGTTCGCGGCCTTCGCGCTGTTCATCGCGTGGCGCATCGGCGTGAGCGAGGAGCAGGCGGCGCACTGCGAGGCCGGAGATGCAAGCGAGTGCTTTACGCTGGCGCGCCGACGCGACAAGCGCGGCCGCGTGGAAGAAGGCCGCGTCTTGTTCGACCGCGGCTGCGCACTGGGGCACGCGGCGAGCTGCGCGACGCTCGGTTTTCGCGCGCCCACCGGCGACATGACCGAGCACGACGTAGACGACTATTTGGACAGCGCTTGCGACGGCGGCGTCGCGCTGGCATGCGCTCGGCTCGCGAGCCGTGTCGCGGAGTTTGATCCGACCCGCGCAGGCATCCTTCGAGCCGCGGCCTGTGAGGCCGGAGATGCGTCCTCGTGTAGTGAGGCCGAGTGACCGACATGTTACAAGAAGTGGTCGAGCGCGTGCTGTTCGAGGTCCGGCTAAGCGGTGTCACGCTGGAGTCCGGCGCCGAGATGCCGCTGCGGCGTGCACGCGGCTGGGCGGCTGGCCCGGTGGGCACCATCGCGTGGATCGAAGCGACCGGCGCGCAGATCATCGCCACCGGCGACGCGATCCCGGACCGCGAGACCTTGGTGGCCGGCCGGCCGTTTGACGACGTACCGACCACCACCCCGCCGATGGTGGACGGCCACCCCGTGCGGCCCCCCGCCCCCGTGGTCCTGCTCATCCACGCACTCACCGGCGACATGCGCGCCGGGGGCAACAACGGGTGGTGGGCGCCGATCGTCGCGCCCGGCGGGACCATCGACACCACCGCCAACATCGCGATCTGTTTCAACAACCTGGGCGGGTGCTACGGCACCAGCGGCCCGGCCGACGCGGAGTTCCCAACGCGCGCGGACGAGACCGACATCCCTGCGCCGCAACCGCGCCGTGGCGTCGTGCTGCGCCGAGATGACGCCCCCGCGGCCATCACGACCTGGGACCAAGCCCGCACGCATCTGGACGCGCTCGACGCGCTCGGCGTGGGCCCCATCTCGATGGTCACCGGCGGCTCGGTGGGCGGAATGCAGACCGTCTGCGTGGCGATGCTGGCGCCCGAGCGTTGCGCGCGCGTGGTCCCGTTTGCGGGCTGTGTGGCCGCACCAGCGTGGATTCTGGCGTGGAACCATGTGGCGAGGCAGCTCATCGAGCGCGACCCCGACTTCCCCGACGCCGCGCGTGGCCTGGAGCTCGCGCGTCAGATGGCGCACGTAACGTACCGCGCTCCTGCGGGCCTCGACGTACGACAGGGGCGCCGCATGACCACGGTCGCCGGCCCCGACGTGTGGTCGTCGCAGAGCCACTACGACATGCAGACCTACCTGGAGCATCAGGGCGGAAAGCTGCGGACGCGGTTCGATCCGCGCTCGTATCTGGCGCTGATCGATGCCATGGACCACCACGATGCGTTACGACGCCCGCGCTGGATCGACGACAGCGTGCCGTGGAGCTTGGGCCGCATTACGGCGCCCACGATCTCGGTCGTGATCGACTCCGACCACCTCTTCTTGCCCGACGAAGGCCGGCGCATCGCCGACCTGATTCGCGAAGCCGGCGGCACAGCCCGCGCAGTCACCCTCCAGAGCCTGCACGGACACGACGCTTTCCTCATCGAATGGCAGCAAGTACGCGACGCCATCGAGGCCGTGTACACCCTCCCCAGCACCCCCTGATCTGACCGATGGCCATCACCGTCATGAAATTCGGCGGCACCTCTCTCGGGTCGCCTGAGCGACTCGCCCGCGTTGTGGAGCTGATCGCGGCTGAACGCACCCGCGGCGAGGTTGCGATCGTTGTTAGCGCGATGGGCGACGCCACGGACGTGCTGCTCGACGCCGCCAACGCTGCCGCGACCGGCCGCTTCGATGAGGCCTCCGAACGCGTCGACGCCATCGGCGACCTCGCGACCACCAACGGCTTGCTGGCCGTCCGCGCGTTGAACCCCGACGGCGCGCTCGTGCAGCCCCGCGTGTCGGGTATCGTGCGCGAGCTGCTCGAGGAGCTCCGTCAGCTGCTCTACGGCATGAGCCTGGTGCGCGAGCAGACCCCGCAAACCATGGACCTGGTGCTGTCGTTCGGCGAACGCCTCAGCGCGGCCGTCGTCGCCGATACGCTGACCGCCTCCGGCCACGACGCCACGTACGTCGACTCCCGCGAGTGGACGGTCACCGACGACTCGTTCAACGACGCGCTCGTCGACTGGGACTCCACCCAAGCCGCGCTCGACGCGCTGCGCCCCAGCTGGGGCACGTCGATCCCCGTGGTCACCGGATTCTTGGGCCGCACGCCCAACGGACGAACCACCACGCTGGGCCGCAACGGCTCCGACTACACCGCCACGCTGCTCGCGCGCGGGCTGAAGGCCACCGAGGTCATCCGCTGGACCGATGTCTCGGGCGTCATGACCGCCGACCCGGCCATCGTGAAGGACGCCTACCCGCTGGCGTGCCTGAGCTACATGGAAGCGCTGGAGCTCGCCAACTTCGGCGCCCGCGTGTTCCACCCGCGCACCATGATCCCGCTCATCGAGTCCAAGATCCCGATGCGGATCCGAAACACGATGCACCCCGATGACCCGGGGACGGTCGTCGACGAGCACGGCTCGCAGGACATCGACGCCGCCACGTCGGTGACCTCGCTCGAGCGGCTCGCCATCCTCGGCATCGAGTGGCGCACGCTGGCCCGCCAAGCCCAAGTTGGAGAGCGCGTGCTGCGCGCCCTCGACCAGGCCGGCATCACCGTGTGGATGGCCAACCAGGCCGCGCTCGGTCAAGCGCTCGCTGTGGTCGTTCCGCAGTCGCAGATGACCATCGCTGTGGCCGTCATCGAAGAAGACCTGGCCAACGAGCGTGCGCGCGGCGAAGTGCAGGACGTCACCGTCCAGGCGCCCGTCACGTTGCTCTCGCTCGTGGCCGAGGCCATGGGCCGCACCGTGAACGTGGCCGGCCGCTTCTTTCAAGCGCTCGGTGAGATCGGCGTGACGGTGCTGGGCTGCGCGCAAGGCGCCGGCTCCCGCTCCATCTGCGCCGTCATCAACGCCTCCGAAACCGAGGTCGCTGTGCGCGCGGTGCACGCGGCGTTCAACTTCGCGCATCAAGAGGTCAACCTCTTGGTGCTTGGCCGCGGCGGTGTGGGCGGTGAGCTGCTTCAACAAATCGGCGCCCAGCAGGCGGCGCTGCACGAGGACCCCGGCGTGTCCGTCCGCGTGGCGGGCATCCTGACCCGAACCGGCGGTGTGTTCGACGACAGCGGCGTCGACCTCTCGGACTGGCGCGGCGCTATCGAAGCCGGCAGCGCGAGCCCGGACCAGATCGCGACCATCCTCGACCGGCTGCGCCAGCTCCCGGTCCCCATGGTCGTGGACTGCACCGGCAGCGACGAGATGGTGCCCGTCTATCTGATGGCGCTCGAGCGCGGCATTCACGTAATCGCCGCCAACAAGAAGCCTCTGACCGGCCCCGCTGCAGAGTGGCAGGCGCTCCGTGATGCCGCCCGGAAGAGCCACCGCCGCTACCTCTACGAGACCACCGTCGGCGCGAGCTTGCCCGTCATCGATACGCTCGGCGACATCGTCCGCACCGGCGACACCGTCAAACGCATCGACGGCTCGTTCTCCGGTACGCTCGGCTACCTCACCAACGCGCTTATGGGCGGCGTGTCCCTGATCGATGCGGTCCGCAAGGCGAAGGACCTCGGGTACACCGAGCCCAACCCGGCGGACGACCTGACCGGCTTGGACGTGGCACGGAAGGCCCTGATCCTGGCCCGCGAGTTGGGCACGCTCATCGAGCTCAGCGACATCCACGTGGAGCCGCTGGTACCCGCGGAGATTCTCGAAGCGCCCGACCTGTTCGCCGCGCTCGAGGCGTACTCGCCCACCATGACCGAGCAGATCAAAGCCTGCCGCGAGCGCGGGAACGTGCTGCGCTATCTGGCGCAGATCGAGTTTGCCGACGGCAAGGCCACCGTCAACGTGGGGCCCATCGAGGTGGACGCCGCCCACCCCGCCACGCGACTGCGCGGCACGGAGGCCTTCGTGGCGTTCACCAGCGAGCGCTACAGCGAGTTCCCGCTCATCGTGCAGGGCCCCGGCGCCGGTGGTGCGGTCACCGCCGCTGGCGTGCTCGCCGACGTGCTGTCAGTCGCCCGTCAGCTCGTCGGCCGCTAGCAACCGCACCGCATTACGCGCCTCGCGGGCTATGCTCGTGAGGCGCGATACACGCGAAAGCGACGGTCTTCCATCAGCACTTCGAACCCGCCGAACGCCGCTTCGAGTGGGTCCGGAATCTTGAGAAAACGGTTCACAACGAGGGTCAACGTTCCGCCCGGAGACAGCTCCGCCGGCGCGGCCGCGATGATGCGCGCGGCGATCGTGTGGTCCGTCGCGAACCCTTTATGAAACGGAGGGTTAGACACGATCTGAGCGAACGGACCAGGCAGCTTTGACAACCCATTCGTGGCCGAGACCTTGCCCGTCAGACCGTTCATTTCGAGCGTCCGACGCGAGGCCTCTACAGCGAACGCGTCCGCGTCACCGAGGTGCACGTGCAAGCCCTGAGCGGCGTACCAAGCGCCGATGACCCCAGCGCCGCAACCCACATCGGCGAGTGGGCCGTCACCGACCTCGACAGCGCCGAGCAACATCGCCGTGCCGTCATCGAGCCGGCCGTGGCCGAACACGCCGGGGAACGAGCAAATCTCTAACGTTCGAGACAGCGAGCCCATCGCGGGCAGCGTCCACGACTGCGCGAAGTCGTCGAGCGTCACGGACCGGGACTCGGTGCAGGTCGCGCGCGCCAGCTTGCAGTGTTTTCCGGAGGCCACATCCTCCACGTCCGCGACCTCGGCCAGCAGGCGAGCCGCCGACTCGACCCCGCCGCGTTTGGGGCCAACGAGCCACAGCGGCGCGCCGAGCTCGAGCACGCTCGCGGCCATCCTCACGGTCATATCGACGCGCTCTTTGCCCTTGGGCAGATACAGGATGACAGCCTCGGCCGGCCCCGTCAGCGTCGCGGCATGTTCGGCGTCGAAGCCGGCATGGATGAGCGCGTGGGCGACCTCGTAGTCCCGGCAAACATAACGCAAAGCGGCGTCGGTGCCGTCGCTGAGTGTACGGGCGTCGGCGAGCGAGGGCACGTCGACTACGAGCGCGGTGCTGCGCTCGAGCGTGTCCATCCAGCGCACCAACAACGCGGTCGGATCCGACTTGGGATCAGCCATCGAGAACCTCCACCTCCAGGAAGTTCCGCGGGGGCTCCATCGACACCAAAGCGTACAGCCGCGCGATCTCGGTATCGTCCAGGCGAATCGAGGTCCCGAGCGGCGTCGCGGAGTCCAACACGCCAGCGTACTCGGCGCGGTGCAGTCGAGCGACGGGCGCGCCGACGGCGGCGAGCATGCGGCGCACCTCGTGGTACTTTCCAGAGGTGAGCACGAGCTCCACTTCTGTGCGCTCGGCGTTCTTGAGTTCGATGGAGCGCGGCGTCGGATTGTAGCCGTCACGCAGCTCGACCTCGCCGGCCAAGAGCGACGCGATACCGTCGTCGTGCAGCGGCTCCTCCGTGGTCGCCACGTAACGGCGGGCCACTTCCCAGCGCGGGTGCGTCAGCCGGTGCAGCAGCTGCCCGTCGGAAGTGAACAGCAGCACGCCGGTGGTCTCCAAGTCGAGCCGACCGACCGGCTCCACGTCGTCCACGAGCCGCTCGTCGATGATCTCGAACACGGTCGTCGCGCCGGCATCGGACCGCCGCGACGTGACTGCGGTGTCTGGCTTGTTCAGCAGCAGCACAGGCGGGAGCGACATGCGCGCACGGAACGGAACACCGCGGAACTTAAACTCCTGATACTCGCCGCTGAGCATGACCGTTCCGTCACCGTCGACCGGTCCGTTCGGCGTCTGCAGCGGCAACTTGATGCGGCGTAGCTTACGCCGAGGCCACAGCCCGGTCGCGACGATGAGCGCGCGCGCGTTGATGGCCACGCCGTCCTGTTTTTCTTCGCTCATGGGTTCCCCGTCTCCGTTCCGTTCACGGCTCCAGCGGCCAGCGCCGCGGCGGCCTCCGCATCCTTCAACGCCTCTTTGGCGGCTTGTGCCACGGCAGCAGCCTCGACCGCCGCAGCGGCCGCGGCGTCTGCCTCAAGCGCGTCGAGCAGCCACGGCCGCACCGGAATCGTCTGCAGCAGCGCGTCGAGCTCGGCCTTCGCGCCCTCATGGTAGCGCCCGACTCGCCGCGCCAGAATCAGCTCGTTCTTCAGGCTGTGCTCCCACCCCGCCAGCTCGGTCACCGTCACTTGGTAACCATGCGCCTTGCGCGCGAGCGCACGAATCACGTTGGTCAGGTGTGCGCCGAACTCCCGCCGATGCCAAGCGTTGCCCCAGAGCGGCGAAACGGCGCCATCGCGCGGCGCGTCAGCGAGCTGGTTGTACACCTCGGCCTGACAGCACGGGACCACCGCGATGTAGTCCGATTTGGCGCGCACGCCGCGTACGATCGCCTCGTCGGTGGCGGTGTCGCACGCGTGAAGCGCGAGCGTGAAATGCACGCGTTCGGGCAACTCGGCGTCGATCACCGACCCGCCTTGCATCTCGACCGGCAAGCCCATGTCACGCGCCACCTGCGACACCTTCTCGACCAGCTCCGGGCGCGACTCCACACCCATGACCTTGCCCTTCTCTGCCGGCCGCAGCGCCCACTCGGCCACGACCACGCCCAAGTACGCCTTGCCCGCGGCCCCATCGACCACGACCGGGTCGGGGTAACGCGCGATCACGTCCTGCAGGCCCGGCTCGATCAGGCGCAAGAAGTGCGTCAGCTGCTTGAGCTTGCGATGAGAGTTCGGGCTCGCGCCGCCCTTTTCGGTGAGCAGGCCCAGCGCGCGCATCAGCGCGACGGAGCGCGGACCACCGAGCAGCGCACGCACCGCATCGGGGCTCAGGTCGGAACGGAACTTGGCCTTCGATTTGGCCTTGGACTTGGTGCTGGATTTAGACACTGAACTCGCGGGATCTGACGTAAGAGTGGGGCCGCGCGTGCAGGACGCCGGCGGGCCAACGCGGGCACTGAAACCACGGCGGCGCGCTGGCGCAAAGCAAATTCGCGACCAACGGGGACAACGCCGCGCTTCTGGTGACATTGCCCCCGCCAAACGGCCGCCTGACGGCTACGTCAGCGTCACCTTGTTGAGCCCAGGAGGTGCGTCCGGGTCGAAGCCAGCGCGCAACGCGAGCGAGAGCGCGATGCGCTGGGAGAGCACAGCCAGCGGCAGCGCGCGCGCCCAGCGAGGCGCCGGCAAACCCATGTCGAAGCGGGCGTCGACCTCGCCCAGCTCCAGCTCAGCCAGGCCGACCACCGCGACCGGCGCGCCGGTGCCACGCAGCCCCACAATGGCTGCACGCAGGCTGTCCGCCACATCGGCGCCGTCCGCCATCACCACCACGCGGTCCTCGGGTCCGATCGACGCCAACGGGCCATGCAGGACCTCGGCGCCGGACCACGTCACCGCCGGCCGACGCGCCGTCTCCGCCGTCTTGAGCGTCGCGTCCTCGGCGGCGCCCAGGCTGGAGCCGCGGGCGATCCAGACGATGCGGCGGGCGGGCTCCACGAACGTGGTCAGGCCCTCCACCATGTCGTCCGAGATCCCCTCGATGCTGCGCGCGATCGCGTCGGCGTTGGCAGCCACGTCGTATCCAGCGAGGGCGGCGACGGCGAGCATCTGCCCGATCAGGCTCTTGGTGGCGGGCACCGCGTGCTCCACGCCCATGCCCACGTCGATGAGCACGTCGGAGATCGCGCCGAGCCGTGTTTCTCCGCCGTTGGCGTTGGCGATGCCGACCATGTGTGCGCCCGCGCCCTTGGCGGCTGCGGCAGCGGCGGCGACGTCGGTGCTCTGACCCGAGGCGCTGAGCGCGACCACGACGGCGTCATCGTAGGTGCCGCTCGGCACGTCCGCGATGGCCGCCGGGCGCAGGTCGATGGGGCCGCGACCCGTGAGCTCCGTCACCAAGTAGTGCGCGTAGTAAGCGGCGTGTCCGCTGGTTCCTCGGCCCACGGTCACCCACTGGCGCCGGCCTTCAAACAGGCGGCGCGCGACCTCGGCGGCGTCCTGAATCGCAGGCGCGCGTTCTCGAACCAGTGCTGGAATCTCAGCGATCTCTCGCTGCATATGGGGCGTCGTCATGGGTATCTCCGGGTTGAAACGGCTATGCGAATAGGCCGCCGCGCCCAGAATATCCAGCACAGGGCGCTCCGCGAACGCGCGCTGCCAGCCGCGCTCAACGGCCACGCAAAACAGCACGCGTTGCCGCATGCAGTCGGAATGACTAAGGCTCCTCTCCTCCCTACCCCCCACGTGACGCAACATGGCCACCAAAAAATCCGCGAAAGCCGCCGAATCCACTGCAAATGACAAGCCCTGGGCATCCCCGATGCCCGAGGAGCAGTTCAATTTCATGCGCGAGGTGCTCGCGGCGCCCAGCCCGGTTGGCTACGAGGCCTCGATGACGTTCGGCGTCCTCGAGCCGTACCTCAACAAGGTCAAGAAGCCCTCGTGGGGCATCCAAAAGTTTGCCGGTAACGCGTCCATCGTGCTCGACACGCACCCCGGTGAGACGGACCGCCTGACGGTCATGATCGTCGGTCACGCCGACAAGATTCGCATGCAGGTGCGGTCGATCGGCGACGACGGCAAAATCTGGATCAACAGCGACTCGTTCCTCCCCGGCACGCTGATCGGGCACGAGGTCGTGCTGTTCTCACGCGTACCCGGCGAGCCGGCCAAGACCCGCGTCCTTCGCGGCTGCACCATCGAGGCGCTCGGCGCGATTCACTTCGCCGACGCCCCCACGCGCAGCGGCGATCGCGGCATCAAAGCCGGCATGCTCTACCTGGAGGCGCACGTTCACGGCGAAGACAAGCGCAAGCAGATCGAGGACATGGGCATCCGCGCGGGCGACCCGATCATCCTCGACCGCCCGATCAAGCCCGGCGTCAGCCCGGACACGTTCTACGGCGCCTACCTGGACAACGGCCTCGGCTGCTTCGCCGCCGCCGAGATCGCGCGCGTGCTCGCCGAAGCCGGCGGCACCAAGAACGTGCGCTGCTTGTTCGCCATGGCCACGCACGAGGAGATCGGCCGCATGGGCAGCCGCGTTCTCGCCGGACAGATGTCGCCGGACGTGCTGATCGCCGTCGACGTGAACCACGACTTCGTGGCCGCGCCCGGCATCGGTGACCGACGCATGACCCCGCTCGCTATGGGCGAAGGCTTCACGCTCACCGCTGGCGCCATCGTCAGCGAGCAGCTCAACGCCATCATCGAGAAGGCCGCCATCGACGCCGACATCCCGTACCAGGTCGGCGTCGCCGGTCGCGACACGGGCACGGACGGAATGGCCGGTGTGTTCGCCGCCATCGACGCCGCGGCGACCTCGGTCGGCTTCCCGATCCGCAACATGCACACCATCTCCGAGAGCGGTCACACCGGTGACGTGCTCGCGTCGATCTACGCGTTGACCAAGGCCATCCAGGCCATGGACTCCGCGAACGACGGCAAGGGAATGACCCGCGCAGACTTCGAAGCTGGCCACGTGCGACTCGACAACGCGGAACCGATTTAGGCCCAAAGGCGCGCCAAGAACCCCGGGCAGCGCGGCCGGGATTCCCGCTTGGGACGGCGATCCTCGCACTCGGCCTTGTGCCAGAGGCGATGCCTTGTTAGAAGACCGCGCCCCACTCCATCCCATTGAAGCAGGTTCGAGATGACTCAAGATAAGAGCATCGACGCGGTCGACCCCGACGATATCGACGACGATATTGACGACGACGACGACGTCGAGTTGACCAACGACGACCTTAAGGAGCTTCACGCAATGCTGAAGACGAAGCGGAAAGAGGTCGTTCAGAATATTGAACGACACCTCAACACCGTGACGGCTGACAGCGACGCGCTTCCCGACGAGATGGACGTGGCTACCCGCCAGTCCGAGCAGGCGTACTACCTGCGAATCGCGGACAAGGAAAAGAAGCTCCTCAACCAGATCGACCACGCACTCGGCAAGTTCGAGCGTGGCACCTACGGCATCTGCGAAGGCACCAAGGAGGCCATCGGCCCCAAGCGTCTTCGACTCCGCCCTTGGACCCGTTACAGCATGGAGTACAAGGAGCAGCTGGAGCGTGAGAAGAAGGGTGCCCGCGCCCGTCGCGGCGGTAGGTAGTCTAGCCCGACACGAACGAAGAAAGGCCCGACAGATGTCGGGCCTTTCTTCGTTCGTGCCCCCGCGTCGGAGGGCAAGAGGCGACAACCTTACGGCTGAGGCACGTCCGCAAGGATGACCGAGAACTGCTGGTTCGGCGCCTCAAGGCTCTCAACGAACAGGATCACCAAGCCCTCGGACGGGGTGGTCTCGCTCACCGTCAGCGGCAGGCGAACTTCGCCGGTGCTGGAACCCGCGATGCTCGTCGGACCGACCGGCGCGCCCAGGTCCACCGACACGTAGCAAGGCACGTCGGGGTTGCCGCTGGAGCACTCGGCTTCGGAACTCGTGTAGTTGCGGTGGGTCCACTCCAGGCCGTTCACTGCGGCGCTGCTGCTGTTGGTGACCGTGATCACCAGCTCGGCCGCCGGTGCGGTGCCCGTCTCCCAGGTGTACCCGCTCACCGCCAGAGACGCCGCGCGAACGATGTTCACGTCGACCACCGAGGTGACGGTCTCCGCCGTGTCCGACGTCGCACCCAAAGTAAGCTGCGGCGACAACTCGGTCGGCGCGTCCGAGACGGTGACCTCGAAGTCGATCGAGGCCCGCTCACCGGCGGCGACGATACCAATGTCACGCGCGTCCGGGCGGCTCAGCGAGGTCGCGGAGGGAGACGCGCTCACGCTCACCCCCTCGGCGGCCAGCGTTCCCGTGTTGCGCAACGTCGTGCTCACGGTGATCACATCGCCCGCGTTGATGCGGACAGCCGGGGAGCCTTCGGAGTTGAACACCGCGGTGTTCTCGAACACCAAGCGCGCCACCGCGGGCTCGACGATCGCAAACTCCACCTCGCCCGAGTCGGTCGTAAAGTCGGAGAACGCCTCGACCGTCACGGTCGCCTCAGCCGACCCCGCAGACGCGGACACTTCGAACGGCAGCGCGAACGCCACCGGCGTGTCGTCCAACCCTTCGAGAAGCTCCGACGCGCCCACGACCTCGACAAAGATGCTGCTCGACGACAACCGCAGGGTCACGTCTACGCCCTCTTCCGGTGCGTTGTTCGCCTGCACGGTGCCGGACACGACCCAAACCTCGCCCGGGTTGATCTGGCCATCGCCGTTGCCGGTCTGCTCGTCCACGCTGAGCGCGCTCGAGATCTCAAGCTCCAAGACCGGAGGCTCGTCGCATGTCTCTTCGCAGTCCCAGAAGCCGAACTCGCACTCACAGGTGCGGTCGCACAGCTCAACGCGGCCGGCGTAGTCATCTCCCTCGCAATCGCACTGGTCTCCGCCAACGGGAGGCTCCACGATCGTGCAGGTCTCACCGACCTCTTCATCCACGGTGTCCGTGACACCAACGTCAGGAAGCGGCTCGTTCGGTTCGTCGTCGGAGCAGCCAACGAGCGTGGCAAACAGGACGGCTACAAGCGCGAAAGTAGGAAACGTGGTTCTCATATCTCGAATCGGAAAAGTGGGTCGGGAGTTCGTGTCCACCCTAGGGAAACCCGCGGTTCAGGGCCACCATTTCGGACTTGCCTCGCAGCCGCTCGCGCCGCGCCCCGTCGACAACCCAACCGCGCGCCGCCCCCGCGACATCGTTGCGACTTCGCCCCGGAACGCGCACTCTGACCACACGTCCCTCCGCCTCGCCGGTCGCATGATCGAGATCCCGCTCCACATCGACGGCGCCGCGCGCCCCATGCCCGCCGCGTCGTTCCCGCTGTTCAACCCTGC
>CBDUJZ010000042.1:0-34944 GCA_965367675.1 uncultured Myxococcales bacterium
CGGTGAGCCGTGGTTCCACGCGCCGCGCGCTACCGCTGTCTACGCCGCTGATGTCCGCGCCAGCGCTGTCCACGCCATCCTCAAGGTTCTCTGCAGCGGCAGTCCTGTCCGCGGCGCTGAAGATGTCCTCGACCGTAGTGTCCGACCGGTCGGCGCGGGCGTCGTTCACGTCCACGGTGGGGCGGAAAGACAAGTTCGTCCAGTCGCGCTGCACGGGGCCGCGCAGGAATTCATCGCCGGCGCTGGTGCTCAGGCTTGCGGCGGCGTCGACGCAGTTTGCGAACCGCTGTCGCGGGCGTCGGCGGGTGGCGGTGGCCACAAAGTTGCGCAGGTCGGCGGGGACATCGTCGGGGAGGGCGGGGGTCTCCTCTCGGACGTGCTTCTCCAAGGTCGTTTGTACGGTCTCGTCGGCGTACGGCACGTCGCCGGTCAGGAGCTCGAACACCGTGATGCCGAGCATGTAGATGTCGCTCCGCCCGTCCACGCGCATGTTCATGACGTGCTCCGGCGCAGCGTAGTGGGGCGTACCGTAGAACGTGTGTCCGCGCTTGCCGTCGCCGGGCCCCAGCGCGATTCCGAAGTCGACCAGCTTCACGTCGCCGTCGGCGGTGAGCAGCACGTTCGCGGGTTTGATGTCGCGGTGCACCACGGCGCGGGAGTGAGCGTGGTTGAGCGCAGCGCATACGCGGCGCGTCACGTACCGAACCTCGGACGGCGGGAGCTTACCGCGGGCCGCGATGAGGTGGCCGAGGTCGGAGCCTTCGACGAGCTCCATCGCTAGGAAGAGCGTGGCGTAGGCCTCGAACAGACCGAAAACCCGCACGATATTCGGGTGCACCAAGCTCTGAATGATGCGCGCTTCGCTGCGGAACCGCTCCGCGAAATCGGAGCGGTACATGAGCTCGTGCTTGAGCATCTTGAGCGCTACGAGCTTACCGGAGACCTTGTGCTGCGCGCGAAAGACGGTCGAGAAGCCGCCGCGGCCGAGCGGTCGCAGGATTTCGTAGTCGCCGACGCTCTTGATGCCGTCGCGCTTGTTGAGCCGCGCGCCGACGAGCGTGGTGAGCAGCTGAGCGACCCGTGGATGGGCGTCGATGACCGCGCGCAAGTCGGCGAAGTCGATGACCGCGCATTGGCAGTCGGTGAGCGCTCGGATGCGGGCGCTGCGGGGCTCCCCGGTGAGGAACGACATCTCACCGAAGACGGACCCGGGCTCCATCTCGTCGTCGAACAGGGCGCCGGTGGCGTCGGGGACGGTGGCGCATGCGCGGCCGGAATGGAGCACGAAAAGCGCCGTTCCTTCGTCCGCCAGTTGAATGATCGTCTCACCAGCCGCAAAGGAGTCCAGCCGAGCCACTTCTTCGAGTCGCTCGCGTACGTCTTCCGGCAGATCCGCGAAGGCGCTGGCTTCAATAAGCTGACGTTTGGGAGACATGCTGGACATCATTCCACACAGAACTAGATGCCCGACCTACGCTGTAGAAGCGCCAACGCCCGGCACCCCGACGCCAGTGTTGCGCACTCTGGGGCTGTCAGTCCAGAATTTCTAACCCCCTACGACCCACAGGACCATGGCAAAGATCGACTACAACACACCTTTGACGCTGGAAGACGGCTCCACCACGGACATGGAAGCCTACCGGAACAAGGTCCTGCTCATCGTGAACACGGCTTCGAAGTGCGGCTTTACCCCGCAATACGACGGGCTCGAAGCGCTCTGGAAGCGCCACAGCGATAAGGGATTCGCGGTGCTCGGCTTCCCCTGCAACCAGTTTGGGAAGCAGGAGCCCGGGTCGGCCGAGGAAATCCGGCAGTTCTGCACGCTGAACTTCGGCGTCAGCTTCCCGATGTTCGATAAAATCGACGTGAACGGCGCCGAAGCCCATCCGCTGTTCACACAGCTCAAGCAGGCAGCGCCTGGCCTGCTGGGTAGCAAGGCGGTCAAGTGGAACTTCACCAAGTTCCTGGTCGACAAGGACGGCACTGTGCTCCGTCGGTTCGCGCCCAACGACACGCCGGAGTCGATCGAGAGCGAAATCACCGCGTTGCTCGGCTAGCCGAGCGTTTCGCTCGCGTCCCGCTCGGTCGCCGACGAGGCTACTTGTCTTTGCCGAGCTCGGCGCGAATCGCTGCGTCCATATCGTCGGCCGTCGCCTTCTCGAGCCAGCGGTTGCTGGGTTGGATGCACGCGATCGGGGCTTGCTTGCAGTGTCCGGTGCACCGGGAGCTGATCAGCATGCACTCCTTCTTGATGCCCAGATCGCGGATCGTGTTCTTGGCCTGCGTGCGGAGGGCCTTGGCGCCGCGCTTACGGCAATCCGAGCCGTGGCACACGAGCACCATGTACTTCCAGCGGTCTATGGGTGGGGACACAAGCACTCCTCGAAAGATGCGCGCCTGGGGCGGATGAGAGTCTTAGTAACGCTACTCGGCGGTGTCGATATCGGATGGGCATCTGAGATCGCTGCAGGATTGTCTCGCGCACGCTAAGGGAGGCGTGCGGGGCCGTTTGCCCCTGTAATGCCACAGCCCTGAAATACAGCGCTGTCACCCCCTGCGCTGCCACCCGCAGCTCCTCAGCGCTGCCGTGCGCAGCCCCTAAAACGCCGCCGAGGTCTCATGTCGCTCGAAGACACACTCCGTTCGCTTATCCGTGATGTACCCGACTTTCCGAAGCCTGGAATCATCTTTAAGGATATTGCCCCACTGGTTCAGAATGGAAGCGCTTTTTCGGCGCTCGCTGACCACTTCGCGGAGCGCTACAAGGACCAAGCCGTCACGCAGATCGTGGGCGTCGAGGCCCGTGGATTCATCTTCGGCGCCGCGCTCGCGGCACGCATGGGGCTCGGTCTGACGCTCGTGCGCAAGCCTGGCAAGTTGCCCGGCGCGACCCGCTCGCAGCGCTACGAACTGGAGTACGGTCACGACGAGCTGCACATCCTCGCGGACGCCCTCGGGCCGCGCGACCGCGTCGTGATTATCGATGACGTGTTGGCCACTGGCGGCACGGCGAGCGCGACGATCGAGCTTGTGAAGTCGACCGGCGCGACGGTCATCGAGACCGCGTTCTTGATGGAGCTCGCGTTCCTGAACGGCCGCGCCAAATTGGCAGAGCAGCCTGTATATAGCGTCCTGACGTACTAACGTCTGGGACCTGGTCTCGACGTACGAACGTTCAGGCCCACGTCCTGACGTCGCAACGTTTGGGGCAAACCATGACGAGCGTGCCTGCTGGGGACGCTCGCCGGAGCACGCAGCATGAGCAATCGAACCGAGCCTGACGTCGCGCCTACGCCATCTGCATCGTCGAGCGGGGTCGCACCCGTAGACGACCCGCACGCGCGTTTGCGAAACGACATCCGTTGGCTTGGGACGATCCTCGGCGACACCCTGCGCGAGCAGGAGGGCGTGGCGCTGTACGAGCATGTGGAGCGCATCCGGCAGCTGGCGCGGACCGCGCGCGCTTCCGATCCCCCGGACTACGCCGCGGTCTCGGCCGCGTTGGCCGAGCTGAAGCTCAGTGAGGCGGAGACCGTCGCGCGGGCGTTCTCCCACTTCCTGACGCTGGCGAATATTGGCGAGCGGCATCATCAGGTGCGCCGGCGCCGCGACCATGCTCGCGTGCCCGACGCAGCGCCGCAGCGTGGGTCGTTCGAGGACACCTTCCGGACGCTGCTCGGCCAGGGGCTCGCGCCCGAGGCGTTGCACGCAGCCGTGTCTCGGCTGGCCGTGGAGCTGGTGCTCACCGCGCACCCGACCCAGGTGGTTCGGCGCACGCTGCTGCAGAAGCACGACCGGTTGGAGCGGTGCTTGGCCAAGCGCGACGTCTCGGACCTGACGGTTGGAGAACGCGCCGATGTGGAGGCGGAGGTGCGTCGCACGGTCGCGGAGATGTGGGAGACCGACGAGGTTCGGCATCACAAGCCGACCCCGTTGGAGGAGGCGCGCGGCGGCCTCGTGGTGTTCGAGCGCACGCTCTGGGACGTCATCCCGCGTGTGGTTCGCGACTTGGACAGCGCGCTGCGCGACGCCACAGGGCAGGGCGTACCGCCGGAGCACGCGCCGATTCGCTTCGGCTCGTGGATGGGCGGGGACCGCGACGGCAACCCGTTTGTGACCGCCGAAGTGACGCGTCGCACGGTGTGGCTGGGGCGCTGGATGGCGGCGTACCTGTACCATGGCGAGGTCGACCAGCTGCGGGACGAGCTGTCGCTGCGCACGGCCGATGCGACCGTCACGTCGCTCGCCGAAGGGGCTACGGAGCCGTACCGCGCGGTGCTCAAAGGCGTGCGCGATCGCCTGGCGGGCACCCGCGAAGCGGTGGAGGAAGCGCTTGAGACGGGCGTCGCGCCGCCGCCTGAAAAGCTCATTGAAAACCATGAGTTGCGCGATGTGTTTGATGCATGTGATGCATCGCTGCGGGCCACCGGCGCAGCGCGACTTGCCGACGGCCGGCTCGCGGATCTGCGTCGCCGCGTTGCGCTGTTCGGGGCGACGATGGTCAAGCTCGACATCCGCCAAGAATCCGACCGTCACACGGAGGCGCTCGACGCCATCACGACGGCGCTCGGCTTGGGGAGCTACGCCACTTGGGACGAGGCCGCCCGCCGCGCGTTCTTGGTGCGTGAACTCGACAATGCCCGCCCGCTCATTCCGCGGAATCTAGCGCCCAACGAGCGCGTCGCCGAGGTGCTCGAGACGTTTGGCGTTGTGGCCGAGTTGGGGGAGGAGGCGCTGGGCGGCTATGTGATCTCCATGGCGCGACAAGCCAGCGATGTGCTCGCGGTGTTGCTGCTTCAGCGTGAGGCTGGCGTCAGCCCGCCGCTGCGCGTGGTGCCGCTGTTTGAGACCGAGGCGGACCTGCTCCGGGCCGGCGATGAGCTCACCGCGCTGTTCGAGATTCCTGCTTATCGCGCTTTCATCGCCGGACGTCAGGAGGTCATGATCGGGTACTCCGACTCGGCAAAAGACGCCGGTCGACTGGCCTCGGCTTGGCGGCTGTACCAGGCGCAGGAAGAGATCGCCCGCGTGTGCCGCGCGCACGACGTGCAGCCCACGCTGTTCCACGGACGTGGCGGCACGGTGGGTCGTGGCGGTGGCCCGACGTGGCTCGCCATTCGTTCGCAACCTCCGGGCTCCATCGACGGCTCCCTGCGGGTGACCGAGCAGGGCGAGATGATCGAGGCCAAGTTCGGCGTGCCGGGCATCGCCGCGCGCACGCTGGAGATCTACCTGACGGCCACGCTGGAAGCGTCGGCAGGGGTACCGCCCACGGAGCAGCCGGAGTGGCGCGAGACGATGGAGCAGATGGCGGTGGATGCCGCCGCGGCCTACCGCGCGGTGGTTCGCGAGGAGCCCGATTTTGTGCCGTATTTCCGGGCCGCTACACCCGAACAAGAGTTGGGCCACTTGAATGTCGGCAGCCGGCCGTCTCGCCGTAAGAAGGGCGGCGGCGTGGAGTCTCTGCGGGCTATCCCTTGGGTGTTCGCGTGGACGCAGACGCGGCTGATGTTGCCCTCTTGGCTGGGCACCGGCGCGGCGCTCAAGGCTGCGTTCGAACGCGGCGAGGGCGAGCGGTTGAAGGAGATGTACGCCAAGTGGCGCTTCTTCCGCTCCACGTTGGACTTGGTCCAGATGGTGCTCGCGAAGGCGGAGCCCACCATCGCCGGTTTCTACGACGCCGCGCTCGTGCCGCCAGAGCTCCGCGGGCTCGGCGCACAGCTGCGGGCACAACTCGACGAGACACGGGAGATGGTGCTGCGTGTGACGGGCGCCGAGCTGCTGGCTGACAACATGGTGCTCAAGCGGTCGATTGCCGTGCGAAATCCGTACGTTGACCCGATTAACCTCGTGCAAGTGGACCTGCTGCGCCGCTTGCGCGAGACCCCTGATGATGACGCGGTGCTGCAAGCGCTGCTGGTAACTGTGAATGGCGTAGCTGCCGGAATGCGGAATACGGGATGAACCAGGAAGAGATTCGCGCGCTCCAGACGGATCTGGACGCGCTTCGCGACGCGCTCCGCGCTGAGGGCGGCGAGGCTGATGCGCGCCATTTGCGCAAGGTTGAGCGCACGGGGTGGGCGTTCACGCTGCTCGGTTGGTTGACCGCGTGGATCGCGCCGAACCCCATCTCAGCGCTGGCGCTGAGCACTGGGATTTTCGCGCGGTGGACCATGGTCGGTCACCACGTGGTGCATCGCGGGTACGACAAGATTCCGGGCCTGCCTGGACGCCTGCACTCCAAGCGGTTTGCGCGCGGATGGCGGCGCTGGATCGACTGGGCGGACTGGATGGACGTGGACGCTTGGCGACACGAGCACAACACCCTGCACCACTATCGTCTCGGCGAGGAGGCGGACCCTGACCAGCCGGAGTTGAATCTAGAAACTATCCGCAACTCCTCGTTACCTATGTGGTTTCGCAAGACACTCGTGCTGCTCGCGGCGTGCGTTTGGAAGCCGATGTACTACGCGCCGAACACCATGCGCGCGCTGCACAACCACCAGACCCGTCGCGACGACAGCGTGGAGCCGGTGCGGTTTTTGAGCCCCAGAATGCTGCTCCCGTTCGCGACCCCGGGGAGTTGGACGTGGGTGCGCTGCTATCTGCCGTACGTGCTGCTGCACTTTGTGCTGCTCCCGCTGCCGTTCTTGGCGATCTCCAAGTGGGCGTGGATGAGCGCGCTGGTGAACCGGCTGTTGGCCGAAGTGCTCACCAACATCCACGCGTGGATCATCATCGTGCCGAATCACGCGGGGCACGACGTGCACCGGTTTGAGGAGCCGATCACCAACGGTGGCGAGTTCTACCTGCGCCAGATCGTGGGAACGTCGAACTACCAGACCGGGGGATACTGGAACGACTTCGCGCACGGGTACCTGAACTACCAAATCGAGCACCATCTGTTCCCCGACATGACGATGCTGCAGTACGCGAAGGCGCAGCCGGCGGTGCGTGAGATTTGTGAGCGGCACGGCCTCACGTATCTGCAAGAGCCGATCATGACGCGCGTTCGGAAGTTGGTGCGCGTGATGGTCGGTCAGGACGACATGTTGGTGTGGGGAGCCTCCGCTCCAGCCGAGGCCTCCGCGAACGCCACCGACCCGGCGCACGCCGCAGGGGGCGACGGTGACCTGGAAGCGGTGCTCGATTCGATGGTGGACTCCGTGGTCGATTCGGTCATGCCTGTTGCGGGCTCGGCCACGTAGAGGCAGGCTGCGCGCGACACGCGCCGGTGGACGGCGTCGTGAATCCGTTGCGCACCCGGAAGTACCTGTGAATCGATTCAATCGCATCCGCACGACGCTGCTCGCGTCTTCGCTTATCGCCACCGCGGTTGCCGCGCCCGCTCAGGCACAGTCGCACTACGTGGCGCCGTTCCTGCAGCACGCCTCCCCGACCTCGATTTGGGTCACGTGGGAGATGATGGCGGCGAGTGACGGTGGGATCGAGTACGGCACGACCGAGGCGCTCGGCGATTCGGTCGATTCTGCGTCTGTGCAGCTGGTCGGCGGCGGCGTTCTGCACGAGGGGCAGCTTTCGGGGCTGAGCCCCAACACGCGTTACTACTACCGGGTCACGGCCGGCGAATATCAGAGCGAGGTCGCTGACTTCGTGACGCCCGCAGTGAGCGCCGACGAGGCACCGATTCGCATGGTCGCAATGAGCGACATGCAGTTGGGGCGGCAGCCGCTCAAGTTCCGTGAGATCATCGAAGACGGTGTGATCGGGTGGGTCGAGGACATGTACGGCGAGGCGCTCTCGGACGCGCTCGACGTGGTCCTCATTCCCGGCGACCTGGTCTCGTCCGGCCCGGAGCACGACGACTGGACCGATGAGTTCTTCGACCCGATCGCGCCGCTCATCCGCCACGTGCCGGTGTACCCGGTGCCCGGAAATCACGAGAACGACCACCACTTCTTCTTCGACTACTTCAACTTTCCCTCCAACGGTTCGGCCGCGTACGACGGGCACTGGTGGACGTTCGACATCTCGAACGTGCGCGTCATTGGCTTGGACACCAACGGCATCTACGGCCTGACGGAGCAGCCGGACTGGCTGGTGGATGTGCTCGATGACACGTGCGACGATCCGACGATCGACTTCGTGTTCGCGCAGTTCCACCATCCGGCGGAGTCGGAGCTTTGGGTCGTCGGAGAGACCGGGTTCGCGCGTCAGATTGTCGAGGAGTTGGGCAACTTTAGCACCCGTTGCGGGAAGCCGAGCATTCACTTCTACGGCCACACGCATGGTTACGCCCGAGGTCAAAGCCGCGATCACGACCATGTGTCCGTGAACGTGGCCACCGCTGGCGGCAGCATCGACGAGTGGGGCGAGTATCCCCACTGGGACTACGAATCGACGGTCAAGTCGTACAGCGACTACGGCTTCGTGGTGCTGGATGTGCAGGCGGGCGACTCGCCCGAGTTCTCGCTCACCCGCGTGAGCCGTGGCGATGCCTCTGAGGTGCTCGACAACACCGTCAATGACACCATTCGCATTCGCCGCGACAACGAGCCGCCGGCGCGCCCGACGCCGATTCAGCCCGCCGGAAGCCAGGTGGCCGCCGAGTGCGCAACGTTGATGATCGCGGACGATTACGCCGACCCGGATGGCGACGCGTTTCAGGGCGTGCACTGGCAGGTCGCCGAGACGTGCGACGGGTTCGACGCGCCAGTGGCCGAGGACTGGCAGCAGTCCGAGAACTGGTACTACGAAGAGGACCTGCAGGCCGACGCGGATTTCACGCGTTCGGTGCTCCGCGACCTCCCTGCGGACTCCGACCTTTGCTGGCGCGTGCGCGTCCGCGACGAGGGCCTGCGCTGGAGCCCGTGGTCCGTCGCGGTGCCGTTCCACTCCAACGCCGCGCAGCAGACGGACAACCTGCTGACGAACGCGGGCGCCGAGAACGGCCTCGACGACTGGACTATCCGTGAAGGCAACGTGGCTGCTTCGCCGGGCCGCGAGTGCGGTGGGCAATACCCCCAACGCGGTCGTCGGCTCTTTGTGCTCGGCGGGCCCTGTGAGCCCACGGCGCTGGCCGAGCTCGCGCAACGGGTGGACCTGAGCGCGTGGAGCGATGAGATCGACGCCGGGACGGCCATGGCGCGTTTCAGCGCTGGAATCACCACAGTGCAAGGCGAGGACAACCCCTCGATTCAACTGGAGTTCTTGGACGAGACGGACGCGCCGATCGGCACGCCTGAAGTGGCGTCGAGCAACGCGCCGCGCTGGGTCACGGTAGACCGTATCGTCGAGATTCCGACCGGCGCGCGCGCTGTGAACGTCGTGCTCGTGGGCGAGCGTAACGCCGCCGATGGCGAGGCGGACCCGAACCACAGCTACTTCGACAACGTGCGGCTGTACGTGATGGCCGATGGTGTGGGCCCGGACGCCTGCGACGCGCCTGGAGATGGCGAAATCCCCGATGGTCCGATCGTCGGCGAGGATGTGGGGCCAGACGCGGGCGGTGATGTGGGTGTCGATGCGGGCCCCGATACAGGTGAGGATGTCGGCGAGGACACCACCACGCCGGACGTCGTGGAGATGGACGTCGACGACATGGACGCGAGCGGCGCGGACGGTAGCGGAGACGGCACCGACGTTGGCGAGGGCGACGCTGGCGCAGGGACGGTCAGCGGCGGCACAGGGTGCTCGACATCGGGCTCCGGCGCCCCGTGGACGGCCATGTTGGCGGCGTTCGGCCTGCTCGCCTACCGCCGTCGGCGGTGAGCACCGTGAGCGGGCGACTCTACGTTGACCACAACGCATCGTCGTCCCTGAGCGAGGCCGCGCGCGACGCGATGCGCGCGCTGCTCGATGCTCCGATCGGGAATCCCGGCGCAATCCATAAGAGTGGGCAGCGCGCCCGTTCGCTGGTCGAACGCGCTCGGCGTTCGGTCGCCAAGCGGCTCGGTCAGTCCGGCGGCCGTTTGGTGTTCACGAGTGGCGCCACGGAGGCCAACAACCTCGCGTTCGAAGCGGCGCTGCAGGGGCCCGGCGCGGTGATCACTTCGCGGCTGGAGCACCCGAGCGTGGTGGCGTGCGCGGAGCGTGCGCAGGCCAACGGGCGAGCGCTACACTTTGTGTCGAACGATGCCCAAGGGCGACTTGAACTCGAGTCTCTGCGCGGGTTGTTGGATGCCCAGCCTGTGGCGCTGGTCAGCGTGATGGCGGCGAATAACGAGCTGGGAAACCTGAATGATATCACCGCGATCGCCGCAATGTGCGAGGTGGCACGTTCGGAGAACACCGGAGCCGTGGCGTTGCACATCGACGCGGTTCAAGTGTTCGGGCGGGTGCCGTTTCCGGTCCCCGCCGCGGCGTCTTTTGTGACGGTCTCCGGGCACAAGTTCGGCGGCCCCAAGGGCGTCGGCGCGTTGTGGGTGCGTGACGGGGGCGCGGCGCGGCCGATCCTCATCGGCGGGCACCAGGAGCGCGGCTGGCGCGCGGGTACGGAGAACGTGCTCGCGATCCACGGGTTCGGTGCTGCGTGCGATGCGGACCACATCCCCGCGTGGGCGGCGTTGGCTGCGGTGCGAGACCGGTTCGAGGCCGAGGCGCAGCGCTTCGGTGCGATCGTCAACGGAGCCGGTGAATCGCGGCTGCCGAATACCAGCAACGTGTCGTTTCCGGGCTGCGACGCCGAGGAGCTGCTCATGGCGCTCGACCTCGCTGGCGTGGAGTGCTCCGCCGGCAGCGCTTGTACGGCCGGCAGTGTGGACGTCTCCCCGGTGATTGCGGCTCTCGGGTTGGACGACAGCCGAACGCGGTCGGCGCTGCGGTTCTCATTCGGACCCGGGCACTCCGAGGCTGACGCGCTCGAGCTGGCGCGGCGTGTCGCCGACGTCGTGAAGCGCTGCACACGCGGCTAGCGCGGCGGCGTCCCTTTCGGCCGAGCGCGCGTCCGCGTAACCTTGGGTTGCAGAACCGGACGTCTGGCCCTAATGCTCCGCCGAATTATGAGCACCAACGACGTAACAACTGAAGAGCTTGCGGAGAGCACCGCCACCGGGCGCGCCGTGGTGGCCATGTCCGGCGGCGTAGATTCGTCCGTGGTCGCCGCGATGCTGCACCATGCCGGACACGATGTGGTCGGCGTGAGCATGCGCCTGTACGCGACGGCCGAAGGCGCCGGAAAGTCGTGCTGCAGCCCCGATGACCTATTCGACGCGCGCTCGGTCGCCGACTCGATGGGTTTCCCGTTCTACGTGGCGAACTACCAAGACTCGTTTCGCGAGCGGATCGTCGACTACTTCGTAAACGAGTACCGGAAGGGCCGCACGCCGAGCCCGTGCATCCTGTGCAACGACCACCTCAAGTTCGACGTGTTGCTGGAGCGCATGGCCGCGCTCGGCGGCGCCTTTCTGGCCACGGGGCACTACGCACGCATCGAGCAGCGCGAGGGTCGCTACGCGCTGCTTCGCGGCGTCGACACCCGCAAGGACCAGTCGTACTTTCTGTTCGGCCTGCGTCGCGAAGTGCTCTCCAAAATTCAGTTCCCGCTCGGCGGTATGACCAAGCCCGAAGTGCGCGCGCTCGGCTTGGAGATGGACGTGCCGACGGCGACGAAAGCCGAGAGCCAGGACATCTGCTTTGTGGCGGGCGGCGACTACGCCGACTTTGTCGAGGCCCGTTTGGAAGCCGAGGAGATCGTTCGCGGCCGGATCGTGCGGGCGTCGACGGGTGAAGTCGTGGGCGAGCATGGCGGAATCCACCGGTTTACGGTCGGGCAACGCCGCGGGCTGGGCGTGGCGTACGCGGAGCCGCTCTACGTGAAGGGCATCGACCCGGAGACGGGCGACGTGCTCGTGGGCACCCGCGCAGAGATTGGGCAGCGCTCGTTCTTCACGGAGCGGTGCAACTGGCTTCGCTGGGAGCAGCCGCCGCAAAAGTTCGATTGCCTGGCGCAGGTCCGATACCGGCACAAAGCCGTGCCGTGCACCGTGACCATCGGCGAGGACAGCACCTTCTGTAACGTCGAGTTGAAGGGCGACGAGCGGGGCATCTCGCCCGGTCAGGCCGCCGTCTTCTACGATGGCGACGAAGTGTTGGGCGGCGGTTGGATCGAGGCCGTCACTTGAGCGCCGCACGAGACGCGCAGGCGATCGCGGCGGCCTTCGAGGCTCAGTTTGGGTACGTATTCAACGACCCGAGCTACATCGCGATGGCGGTCTCCCACACGTCGTTCGTCGAGGAGACGGACGGCGTGGAGGGCGACAACCAGCGCTTGGAGTTCCTTGGGGACGCGGTCGTCGGCATGGTCGTCACCGACGCGCTGTACCGTCTGCATCCGGATTCGCCCGAAGGGGTGATGTCCAAGATGAAGGCCAGCCTGGTGTCTACCGCCTCGCTCGCTCAGAACGCGCGCACGCTCGACCTGGGCCGCTGGCTTTTGTTGGGGCGCGGCGAAGAGCAGAGCGACGGGCGCAAGAAGCGCCGCATGCTCGCGAACCTGTTCGAAGCGGTCGTGGGCGCGGTGTTCTTGGACGGCGGCATCGAGGTCGCCCAGCCTTGGGTGATCGCCGCGTTTGGCGAGCGGCTCAGCCAGGCGACCCCGCGGGCGCTGCTGGACGACCACAAGTCGGCGTTGCAGGAGCTCGCGCAGGGCAAAGGCTGGGAGCGTCCAGAGTACGTTGTGGACGACGTGACCGGGCCCGCGCACCAGCAGACCTTCCGCGTTTCCGTTTCCGTCGGGGACGGTGTGCGCGGCACGGGGTCGGGCCACTCAAAGAAGCACGCACAGCAGGCCGCAGCACAGGCTGCACTTCAGGCTTTGACGTCAAACGCTGGCGACACTATGCAAGGCGTCACGATGAAAGGCGCCAACTCCGACGTCGAATCGAAACCCTAAACCGCAGCAGGCGTCATGGCGACTCCATTTCTTGGCATGTTAGGAACCACCGAGCTCATCTTGGTGCTTGTGATCGTTGTCGTCGTCTTCGGCGTCGGCAAGCTCCCGCAAGTGGGCCGGCAACTTGGCGAGGGCATTCGCAACTTCAAGAAAGAAGTCGCGAACGAAGATGACGCAGAGGCCGGCGACGCACCGCACTCGGAGCTGCCGCCCGCGAGCGAGCAGTCCGTGCCGCCGCGCGACGTCACCGAAGAGCATCGCGTCTGACCCTGTCGGGAGAGGTGTGACATAGGTGTCGCGGTTTGCGACCCCTGTTCAAAGCACCCACACGCGGAACCGAGCCACCTGGCTCGGTTTTGTCGTTTTGGCATGTGTGTTGCTTTGCATGTGGACACCGTTCAGTCTGACCCCGTGGGGCTCAAGACAAACGTTCGGGTCCCGTCCACTCCACCCCAACGTACGATGCAAGCGTCCTCTTTGCGCATCTGTCTCGTTCTCGCGTCCGTGCTCATGGCGCTCGCGTGCAGCGACGACGCCACCTCCAGTGACTCTGCGACCGGCTCGCCAGGGGGCGATTTCGTCGACGCGGGCGCTGCTGGCGGGGACGTCAGCTCGGCCGCCGACGCGGGCGTGGACGTGTTCATCCCCGAAGAGGAAGAGGTCGTCGCTCGCACCTATCCGCCGAGCGCGTCGCTGCGCTACGTGTTCGTCGCGAACGAGGGGCAGGGCACGGTCGCGAAGATCGACAGCGAAACGCTCTCAGTGACGCCCATCGCGGTGGGGCGCCAGCCGACCGTGGTACGGACCATCAGTGACGGCGACGTCGCCGTGGTGCTGAACGCGGGCTCCAACACGGTCAGTATCATTCAAGCGTCACCGCTCGAGGACACCGTGCTCACCGCCGATGTTGTGGAGGGCTGCAACGAGCTGGATCTGGCGCCGAACGGTGACTTCGCGGTCGCTTGGTATAACAACGCCGTGGCCCAGTCGGGCGACCCGATCGGGAGTCTGCAGGAGGTTACGTTCGTCGACCTCGCCACCGGGCAGCCCATCGCCGTCAGCGTCGGGTTCAACGTGAACATGATCACGTTCTCGGGCGATGGCGCCCAGGCGTTCGTCGTCACGGACTCCGGCGTGAGCATCGTGCCGCTCGCCGAGCTCTCCGCGTCGGTGGCCATCGCGAGCGTACCGTTCGGCGATGATCCGCTGGTCGACGACATCGACCGTGAGGTGCAGATCTCGAACTCGGGCGCGTACGCGGTGCTGCGCTCAAGCGCACACGCCGGTATTCGGGTGGTCGACCTTCGCACCGCCGAGGCCGTTTCGGTGGAGCTTCCCGGCATTCCGACAGACGTGGATCTGCTGGAGGGGAGCTCCGAGAATATGGTGACGGCGCTCGTGGCGTTGCGCGATCTGTCCGAAGTCGGTGTGTTCCGGTTGGCTGACGCCATCGCAGGCGACGCCGGGTTGCGCACGCTGTCCGTCGAAGGCCCTGCCGGGCTGGTGACCATCACGGCGGATGGCGCGTCGGCGCTGCTCTTCTCGACGTTGAACGCAGAGCGCCGCATCGGCGTGTACGCGCTGGGTGAGCTGCTCGACGAATCGCTCACCGACGGGGATGTGCCCGATGGCGCGGTCCGATTCGTCAGCAAGGCCGTCCGAGCGGTGCTCGTGGGGCCGAACGCCGAGACCGCGCTGGTGCAGCACGCTGCGCCGTCTCCCGACGGAGCGGCTGGTCCGCTCATCGACGATGTGGTCGAGGCCGCCAACGCCGTCTCGCTGCTGCACGTGGCGACGGGCTACGCCAAGCTCGTGCTGCTGGCTTCTGCGCCCGACGCGACCGTGTTCCTCCCCGAAGGCGTCTCCGTCGCGCTGATGCTCGCCGACGAAGTCTCCGACGTGCGTGAGATCGTGCTGTTGAACCTCACGACCTTCGCCAGCCGTACCTTCGAGATGGACGCGCTGCCCGAAGCCATGGGCGTCGTGCCCGGCACGGGACGCATCTTCGTCTCGCAGCGGGCCGAAACCGGCCGGATCAGCTTCATCGACACGGTCGACGGCTCGGTTCGCCACGTCTCGGCTTTCCAACTGAACGCGTACATTGATTGAGGCGACTGATGGTTAACCTACGAAATTCGATGGGCGTGTTCGCGCTGGCCGCGCTGGCCACGGCCTGCTCCGATGATGACGCGCCGTCCTTCGGCTACGACCCCGGATACGAGCCGAGCGTCGACGCGGGGTACGATAGCGGCGGCCGGCCCGTCGATCCGCCTGACTTCGAGAACGAGGCCTTTGAGCTCGGCACGCCGACCGCGTCGCTGAACTTCGTCTGGATCGCGAACACCACCCGTGGGACCGTCGCGAAGGTCGCGGTTCGAGCGGGTGCGATCTCCATCGAAACGCTTCGTGTAGGAGCGGACCCCCGCTCGATCGTGGCCACGCCGGACGACGACCTCGCGCTCGTGCTCAACTACGACAGCGACACGCTCAGCATCATCCGCGCAGACGTGGCGCCGGACTCTGACGAGGCGTTCACGGTCGACATCCTGCCGCGCTCGAACCGCGTGGCCCTGGCGCCCAACGCCGACGCCGCGTTCGTTTGGTACGACAACCGCTCCGCCGAAGAAGACGACGCGCCGGGGGAACTCTCCACGCTGTCGTTCGTGTCGCTGGATGACCCGCCAGAGGTGGCGCAGCTGAGCGTCGGCTTCAATATCCGCGAGGTGGTGTTCTCGGCCGATGGTGCAGAGGCGTTCGTCGTCACCGACGATGGGATCAGCCGCGTCGCCATGGCAGACGTCGCCGGCGACGGCTTCGTTCCGCCGTACCCGGTGGCGTTCCCCGGCGAGGACATTCGCGTGGGTGCCGACCGCGAGATCGTGGTCGCGGAGGCGTACAACTTGGGCCTCGTCCGCATTGGCGAGCGCGCGACGTTGCGCCTCGTAGACCTGGAAGGGGACGCCCTGCGCGACCTGGACCTGCCGGCGCGCGCCACGGACGTGGACGTGGTGCCGGGGACACCGTTCGCGCTGGTCTCGACCCGTGGAACCGACGCGCTCGGCGTGTTCGACATGGCCGAGTTCCGCGCAGACGCCATCGCACCGCTGAGCTGGATCGAGCTTGGGGCGCAGCCGGGCGGGCAAACTGTCGTGTCGGAAGACGGCCAGCGCGTGCTCGCCTTCAGCGCGGTCGAGAACTCCCCGCTGGTGTCCATCGTCGACCTGCAAACACGCGGCGTACAGACCATCAACCTGCGCAAGGGCGTGCTCTCCGCGGCGCTCTCGCCCGATGGCCGCACCGCCGTGGTGTACCACTCCAAAGCTCCCGGAACGCCGGTCGCCGGCGAGCCCGAAGACGAGATCCTCGCCAAGAGCTACGCGTTCTCGATCGTCAACATGGACACCGGCAACTCCAAGCTGGTGCGCACAAACGCCCAGCCAGGCGAACTCGTGTTCTCGGAGAGCGGCGACCAAGCGTTCATCCTGATCGCCGACGACCAGACCGGCGTATCCGAGCTGGAGTGGGTCGACCTGCGAACGTTCGCCACCACCCGCATCGACTTCGCCGAGCTCCCGCAGCACGTCGGCTTGGTCCCGGGCACCGGCATGGTCTTCATCTCCCAGTTTCACGACCTCGGCCGCATCGCGTTCCTCGACCTCGAGTCGGGCGAAATCCGCGAAGTGACCGGGTTCGAACTCAACAGCCTCATCTACTGATGCCTCACTTTCATCCCAAAGGAGTGCCCATGTACCGCAGCCCTCAACGGAGCACGCTCCGACTGACCCGCTGGCTCGTATTGAGCGCCGCGCTGCTGCCCCTCGGCGGCTGCGACTTCGATACCGACGATGAAGCGTTCTACACCTCCATCCGGCTCAGCCCGCCCGTCGCCGCCGGTGACCACTTTGTGCAGGTCGACACGTCGCGCGATGAGGTCTGGGTGTTCACTCCCCAGGGCACGACCGCGCTCGACCAGGCGGTGGTGGGAATCGACGACGACGTCTACCGGCATCAGGTCGGCCCGGACGGCAAAGTGTACGTGCTCACCCGGGACTCGCCCGCGCTGTACATCGTCGACCCGGAGAGCCCCGCCGACCCCCGCCGGTTTGAGCTCAGCACGGGGTTCGATGTGATGTCGGTGTCCCCGGATGGGCGGTTCATCATCACGAGCTTCGCACCGGATTCGCAGGGCACTGTCGACTCCGTGCTGTTCAGCCCGAACCAGATCGCCATCATCGACACGTCGCTCGCCGAAGCCGCCGTGCGCGAGGTGACGCTCGTCGAGGCGGCGCCGCTGTGGTTCCAGTTCGCACCCGCGTTCACGCTCGCGGACCCGTCGACCGAGCACCATTTTGCGGTCGCTGTCTCCGAGGGCGCGCTCTCGCTCATCGATCTTACCACCGACCAACCGGAGCAGCTTCAGCGCATCATCCCGCTCGCCGAGCCCGGCGTGGGCGTGGCGCCAACGGCGTTGGACCTTGTGTTCTCCGATGACGACCCCGCCGACCCGAACGACATGACGCTGTTCGTGCTCGCGGCCCCGTCGCGCGAGGTCTTCGCCATCGACCTGCTGCCGGCGGACCCGCTGACCGGCCGCATCGTGCAGCCCGCCATCAACCAGATTCGCGCTGGCAACTCGCCGGCGCAGATGCTGCAGTTCTCCCTCGACGGTCGCGACAAGCTACTGGTGCTCGACGCCTCGGGCTCCCTGCTCACCATCATCGACGCCGCGACCCGCAGCGCCAGCAACGTCATACTCCCGCGCCCCGTGAACCGCGGCATCGTGTGGGAAGAGGTGGAAGACGAACAGGTCGTCCCGCGCGCGTTGCTCTACTCGCAGTTCGACGAGGTCGTGTACTTCGCGGAGCTCGACGCCGTTGAGCGGCAAGGGGCCGGCGCCATGCGGGCGCTGTCGCTGGGCCGCACCGTGGAGTTCATCGAAGCGGTCGAGACCACTGGCGCTCAGAAGGCCATCGCCCGTTACACCAACGGAAACGGGCTCGACGTCATCGACCTGGAGCAGCGCCGCACGGTGTCGATTCCTGCCCGCGTTCCGCTGTCGGACTTCGTCATCGCCGGGGACTGGCTCTTCGCGGTGTCGACCACGTACGCACGCTTGGTGGCCGTCGACCTGCTCGCAGGCACCCCATACGAGGTTGAACTCGACGTCGTCGGGCGTGAGCTGGCCGTCGCTGCCGGCACCGTGCTGGTCCGCCATGAACACGAAGCCGGTTGGGTGTCCGCGTTCGGCGTCGCCACGTTCCGAGAGGGCGCGTTCGCGGAGTCCTACGGCTACGCGTTGGCCGGCCTATTTGACAGTCATGCGAAGGATGGCCGCCACGACGGAGGTGCCCGATGAACACGTTGAACACCAAGCAATCCCGCCGTGCCGCGGCGCAGCTGGCACTGCCTTCGGTGCGGCGCGCCGCTCGCGCTCTCGTCTTTCTTCTCGCCTTCGTTGGCGCCTTCGGGGTCGCCGCGACTGCCCAGGCTGGCGAGAAGGACGGCTTCTCGCCCGAGCTTCGGTTCAGCCTCGGCGGGGCCTTCGTGGCGCCCCAAGTGCAGAGCTACGGATGGGTTGAAGACGAGATCGCCGCGCGCCAGGACTTCAGCGTCGGTGTGACCCCGGTCCAAGGACTCACGCTACAGCTGGAGTACTCGGCCGGCCGCTCGTCGGCGTATCGCGCTGGCGGCCTCGACACGTCGCTGTTCGCGCACGGCGTTGGCGTCCGCGTCCGCTACGCATTGGACTGCGGCGGCATTGTGCGGCCGTATCTGACCACCGGCCTGGGCGCGAGCGTCGGGATGGTGCGCATCGACGGCCCAAGCCGTGCGCTGCGTGACCGAACCACCGCCTTCTTCGGCGACTTCGCGGCGGGCATGGAAGTGCAATCGCGCGGCAAGGTGTCCATCGGCGCGTATCAGGACTTCGGTTACGCCATTCGCACGCCGTACAACTTCGATGACGCGCGCACGGACGACGGAAGCGCAGCCGTGGACCTGGGCGACATCCAGTTGCGCGGTGTCCAGTACCGCATCGGCATTTTCGTCGCGACGGAGTTCTAGCGGCACGACTGCCGAACGGCGTTCCTCCGGCGCTTTTCGCGACGTCGGCCTGCGCAGCCCATCGCACGGTTGCGCGCGCCGGCTCCCACGGGTAGCGAGGGCGCCAAACCGGAGGTTGCCGTGGACAAAGTTGTGATCACAGGCGGAGCTGGCTTTATCGGCTCCCATCTCGCTACCCATTTCGTCGAGGCTGGCTTCGACGTCGTCGTCATCGACAACCTGTCGACAGGGCACGCGTCGAACCTGGACCACATCGCCAACGATCTGCAGCTCGTCGAAGGCGACGTCTGCGATGAGGACTTGGTCCGCGAGCACATGCACGACGCGCGCTGGGTGCTCCACCACGCCGCGATGGTCTCCGTCCCGCTCAGCATCGACGAGCCCGACGTCTGCCACGAGATCAACGGAACCGGCACGCTGAACGTGCTTAACGCCGCTGCCGACGCCGGTGTCGAAAGCGTCACGTTCGCCGCCTCCGCCGCGGCGTACGGTCAAAACCCGGCGCTGCCCAAGGTCGAGACCATGGCGCCCGAGCCCATCTCGCCGTACGCGGCGACCAAGCTGCTCGGCGAGCACTACTGCGCCACCTGGTCCGCGGCCTACGGCGTGCCCTGCGTCGCACTGCGTTACTTCAATATCTACGGCGAGCGCCAAGACCCGTTGGGCCCGTATGCCGCCGTAATTTCGAAATTCGTGGAGCGGTTTGTGGCCGGAAAGGCGCCCATGATCTTCGGCGACGGTCTGCAAACCCGCGACTTCTGTCACGTGAGCGATGTGGTCCGCGCGAACGTCGCCGCGCTCACCGCCGGAGCCGCCGCGACCGGCGCCCCGATCAACATCGGAACCGGCAAACAAACGAGCCTGCTCGACCTCATGGACGCGCTCAACGACGTGTTCGGCACGCGATTCAAGCCGGAGTTCCACGAGGAGCGCGTCGGCGACGTGAAGCTGTCGGTCGCCGACATCACGCGCGCCCGTATCGTGCTGGGCTACGAGCCACAGACCGAGCTCCGCGACGGGTTGTCGCGCCTCGTCGAGAGCGTGCGCGGCGCCAAGGGCCGTTCATGAACCTACGCTCGATGACCGGGTGGGGCGAAGGCCACACCCACGCGAACGGCCCCGCAGTAGACGTCTCGATTCGCTCGGTGAACCACAAGCAGCTCGACGTTCGGGTGAACATCGCCTCTGAGTTGTCCGCGCTGGAGTCCGAGGTGGTCGCCGCCTTGCGCGGGGCGCTCCACCGCGGTCGCGTGGAGGTCCGCGTGTCCGTGACCGCTGATGAGCAGGCCGTGCAGGACTCGTGGCAGACGCAGGTCACGGCGTCGGCAGAGCGGCTCAAGGACATCGCCACGCAGCTTCACTTGGCGCCGCCCACCATCGCCGATGTGATGCGTGGTGTAGACTCCCGAAGCACCGCGCCGGCGCTGTCGGTCGACCACGCTCGGACGCACGTGCTCGAGGCAGCGCGCGCCGCGACGGCAGCGCTCGTCGCGTTCCGCACGCGCGAAGGCGCCGCGTTGGACGCGCTGTTCCGCGAGGAGTCGGATGCGCTCACCGCGCTGTTCGAGCGTATCGCGTCACTCGCTGACGCGGTCATCGAAGAGCGGCGCACCAAGCTCCGCGACCGAGTGGCGTCGCTGCTGCCCGCCGAGGCGCCCGTCGACCCTACGCGACTTGAGCAGGAGATCGTGCTCATCGCTGAGCGCTCGGATATCGCCGAGGAGATCCTTCGCGCCCGCGGTCACGTGGCCGCCATTCGCGAGACGCTGCAGGTCGCGGGGCCGCACGGCAAGCGTCTCGATTTTCTTCTTCAAGAGCTGATTCGTGAAACGAACACCATGGCGAGCAAGTCGGTGAGCGCCGACCTGACGCACTGTGTCGTCGACGCGAAAACGCGCATAGAGCGACTGCGAGAGCAGGCGCAGAACGTGGAGTAGGTATGTTGTTCATCGTCTCCGGCGCCTCGGGCGTCGGAAAGTCCACGCTGTGCCGGAAACTGCGCGCCGAGTTCTCTCAAATCGTCCTCTCCACCAGTGTCACCACGCGCGCGCCTCGTGAGGGCGAGGTCCACGGAGAACACTACATTTTCGTGACACGCGAAGAGTTCCAAGCCCGCGTCGACGCAGGGGATTTCGCGGAGTGGGCGGAGGTGCACGGCAATATGTACGGGTCGCTGCGCACGGTCATCGATGCCGAACTCAACAAGGGCAACTCCGTCATCTTCGACATCGACTACCAGGGCGCAGAGCAGCTGGTGGCGGCCTACCCGAACGACGCGGTCACCACGATGGTGCTGCCTCCGAGTTGGCAGGTCCTTGAGAAGCGCCTGCGTGGGCGCGGTACGGACTCCGACGAGGTCATCGAGGAGCGGCTTGTGAACGCGCGCGACGAGATCGCGCAGGCCGACGCATTCCGTTATTTGGTGGTCAACGATGACCTCCGTGGGGCCGAAGACACTTTGCGTGGGATCTTTCTGGCCGAACGCGCTGCATGCTCTAGAGTGTGGGGACGGGTCAAATCACGTTACTCTGACGAGTAACGCGGTAATATGACGCGGTGTGTCGTAAACGTATCAATCGACGGTTGAACGTGTTTCGATGCTTCCCTAAGCTGTAAGCGTGTCTTCGGTTACCACCATGATCGCCGCGCCCCGACCTCAGAGTCCGGAATTAGAAGCCCGCTACGACGAGGTCGTAGCGAAAGTGCTCGGTTATTCGCCCGGAGCGGACATCGAGCAGTTACGCCGGGCGTTCGACTTCGCTGCCGAGATGCACTCGGGGCAGAAGCGAAAGAGCGGCGAGCCGTACATCGGGCATCCGCTCGAGGTCACGTCCATTACCGCGGACATGCACCTCGACAACGCGAGCCTGTACGCCGCGCTGCTTCACGACACGGTCGAAGATACCGACGCCAAGTTCAGCGACATCGCGGAGCGCTTCGGGCAAGAGACGGCGGACCTGGTCGAGGGGCTCACCAAGATCTCCAAGCTCAAGTTTAAGTCCGAGGAAGAGGCGCAGGCGGAGAACGTCCGCAAGCTCATCGTCGCGATGGGCCAGGACATCCGCGTCATCCTCGTGAAGCTCGCCGACCGCCTCCACAACATCCGGACGCTCGGCCATATGTCGCCGGCGAAGCAGCGGAGAATCGCGCGGGAGACCGTCGAGATCTACGCGCCGCTCGCCAACCGACTGGGCATCAACTGGATCAAGAATGAACTTGAGGACTTCTCGTTCAAGTATCTGAATCCAGAAGCTTATGAGATGCTCAAGATTCGGATCGCAGAGACGCGATCGGACCGTGAGAAGTACATCCGCGAAGTGACGTCCGTACTGGACCGCATCGTGAAACAGCGCGGTATGAGCGCCGAAGTACAAGGCCGCCCGAAGCACTTCTCGTCCATCTGGGACAAGATGCAGGGCTCTCAGGTCGACTTCGAACAGATCTTCGACCTGACCGCCTTCCGCATCATCGTCGACGACAAAGCGCTCTGCTATGAGGTGCTCGGTCTCGTGCACGACCTGTGGAAGCCCGTCCCCGGACGCTTCAAAGACTACATCGCCGTCCCGAAGCCGAACGGCTACCAGTCGCTGCACACCACCGTCGTGGGACCCAAGGGCCAGCGCGTCGAGATCCAGATTCGTACGTCCGAGATGCACCGAATCGCCGAACACGGCGTGGCCGCGCACTGGGCGTACAAAGAAGGGAAGGGCGCCATCGACGCCGCCGGCAACCAGTTCGCCTGGCTCCGGCAGCTCGTGCAGTCGCAGGCCGATTTCGACGACTCGCTGCTGTTCGTCGAGTCCATGAAGCTCGACCTGTTCTCCGACGAGGTGTTCGTCTTCACACCCAACGGCGACATCATCTCGTTGCCCAAGGGAGCGACGCCCCTCGACTTCGCGTACGCGATCCACTCGCAGGTTGGCGATCACGCGGTCCACGCGAAGGTGAACGGCCGCGGCGTCAGCCTGCGGCACGCGCTGGTCAACGGCGACAACATCGAGATCATGACCCGCGCGGACCAATACCCCCGCGAAGAGTGGCTCGATATCGTCAAGTCGAGTCGCGCCAAGGCCAAGATCCGGCAATCGATCCGCAAGGAGAAGCGCGAGCGCGTCAAAGAGCTCGCCAAGAACATGCTCGTGTCGGAACTCAAGCGGTACGGCATTCGCTACGAGGCGGTGCTCAAGTCCGGCGACCTGCAGGCGACGGCCGAGCTGCTCAAGCTCCAGAACGTGGACCAGATGCTGGCCGCCGTCGGCTATGGCAAGCTGCAGAAAGAGACCGTGGTCGCCAAGATCGTGCCGCCGGATACGAACCCGAAGAACGACCGGATGCTGCAGTCCGGCGCGTTCAAGAAGATCGGGCAACGCATCGCGCAGTTCATCGGCCGACCGAACGACGCCACGGTCAAGCTCACCGGCGTGGACGGCGAAACACTCGTCACCTACGCGCGCTGCTGTAACCCCGTGTATGGCGAGGAGATCGTCGGATACGTGACCCGCGGTCGCGGTGTGGTCGCGCACCTGAAAGGCTGCGCGCGCATCGAGAACCTCGAGCCCGAGCGCCGCATCGAAGTCGAGTGGTCGTCGCTTACGGCTGACGCCAAGAAGCGCGACCGCACGCGCGACACCACGGCTGCCCGCCACGTCACGCTGCGCATCCTCTGTCAGGACGAGTCCGGGCTGCTGTCGACCATGTCTGCCGCGCTCACATCGCGCGGCGTGAACATCGCACAGGCGCACTGTCGAACCAGCGACGACGGAAGCGCCACCTGCATGTTCGACGTGATGGTCGTCGACGTGAACCAACTCAACGACGCCGTCCGCGCGTTGAACAAGATTGACGGGGTCGTCGCGGTGGAGCGCGTTCAGGCGTAGCGCCGGTTCGCATCCACGGACGTCGGTCTCCAGCGCTGGCACCGCAGCGCCAGCACTGGAGAATCGAGCGGTCTAGAACTCCTTACCTGCCGGCTTCTCCATGAGCGGCTTCTCAAGCGGCGCGAGCGTGATCTTCACGAAGTCGACGTCGATCAACTCGAAGGTGCGCTTGCCGGCGCCCACTTCGATCGTGACCTCGTCGCCTTCCTCGCGGCCCAAGATTCCCCGCGCGATGGGGGACTTGTACGAGATGAGCCCATGCTTGAAGCTCGTCTGCTCGTCCCCGACGATGCAGTAGACAAGCTCCTCATCGGTATCGAGGTCGAGCAGCTTCACGGTCGCGCCGAAGCTCACGCGCTTGCCCGACAGGTTCGCCGGGTCGACAACCTGCGCGAGCGCCAACTTGGTCTCCAGGGTACGCACCCGTGCTTCGATCATGCCCTGCTTGTCTTTGGCGGCATGATACTCGGCGTTCTCCTTGAGGTCGCCGTGGGCGCGAGCGACCTCGATGGCCGCGGAGATCGCCGGGCGTTGTACCTTCTTCAGGTTTTCGAGTTCGGCCCGAAGGCGGTCGCGGCCTTCGGGCAGCATCGGGAAACGTTCCATAGGAGAACCTAGGTTTTGGGGTGGTACGATTGCAGTGGCGCCACCGAGATGGTGCCGTCCTTTTGCCGGTCCAACATCGCGGACGCAGCGGCGATGGCCGCTGGCAGCGTGGTGAAATAGGGAACACCGGATTGCAGCGTGGCGCGACGAATCGACTTGGAGTCCTCGATGGAGCGCACGCCTTGCGTCGTGTTCACCACCATCGCGATGTCGTCATTGATCAGCGCGTCAACGATGTGAGGGCGACCCTCTTTGACCTTGTTGATGCGCGTAGTTGGGATTCCAGCGGCCGACAGCGCTTGCTCGGTTCCGCGGGTGCAGACGAGCTCAAAGCCCAACTCCACCAGCTTCCGTGCCGTCTCCACGATGCGCGGCTTGTCGGCGTCGCGCACCGAGAGGAACACCTTGCCGGACTCCGGCAGCGAGTTGGAAGCCGCCTCTTGCGACTTCAAGAACGCGCGTTCGAAGGTCTCCGCGATGCCCATGACCTCACCGGTCGAGCGCATCTCGGGCCCAAGCAGGATGTCCACGCCCGGGAACTTGTTGAAGGGCAGGATGGCCTCCTTCACCGCGAAGTGCTTCGGACGCGGGCGCGCCGTGAAGCCGATCTCTTGCAGCGTCTCACCCACCATCACGCGGGCGGCGTACTTGGCCAGCGGGTGCCCGATCGCCTTACTGACGAACGGTACCGTCCGGCTGGCGCGCGGGTTCACTTCCAGGATGTAGATTTCGCCGTCTTGGACCGCGAACTGCACGTTCATCAGGCCGACGATGCCGAGGGCTTCTGCCATGGCAACCGTCTGGCGGTCGATCTCGTCGATGATGTCATCGCCGAGCGAGTGCGGCGGCAGGCAGCACGCCGAGTCGCCTGAGTGAACACCCGCCTCTTCGATGTGCTCCATCACGCCGGCGACCACGTAGGTCTTTCCGTCGCCGATGAGGTCCACGTCGACCTCGATCGCGTCGTTCAAGAAGCGGTCGATGAGCACGTTTCCGCCGCCGCCGGCTTCGCTGGCCTCGGCAAAGAACGCGTTGAGCGTGGCCTCGTCGTCGACGATGCGCATGGCGCGTCCACCGAGCACGTAGCTCGGACGCACCAAAATCGGGTAGCCGATCTCGCGGGCGAGCTTACGCGCGTCCTCAAGGGTCTTGGCCGTGTCACCGGGGGGCGACTGCAGGCCGAGCTCCTCGATGAGCGCACCGAAGCGCTTGCGGTCCTCCACACGGTCGATCGTATCCGGGTGGGTACCCAGAATCTTCACGCCGGCGCGCATCAGGGGCAGGGCGAGCTTGAGCGGCGTCTGGCCACCGAACTGCAGGATGACGCCCTTGGGCTTCTCGCGGTCCGTGATCTCGAGCACGTCCTCGTACGTGAGCGGCTCGAAGTACAGGCGGTCCGGCAAGTCGTAGTCGGTCGAAACCGTCTCCGGGTTGCAGTTGACCATGATGGCCTCGTGCCCTTGCTCGATCAGCGCCAGCACACCGTGCACTGCGCAGTAGTCGAACTCGATGCCTTGGCCGATGCGGTTCGGTCCACCACCCAAGATGATGACGCGGTCCGGGTTGGGCTCGGGCTCAACTTCCGGGGTCGCCTCGTACGTGGAGTACAGGTACGGCGTGACCGCTTCGAACTCGGCGGCGCACGTGTCGACCTTCTTGTAGACCGGGCGGATGTTCGCGGCCAACCGGGCGGTGCGCACCTCGATGGGCGAGCGGTCGACCAGGCGGCCGAGCTCGTCATCGGAGATGCCGTAGCGCTTGGCGCGAGCGATGTAGTCGAGGCCCTCGGCGCTCGAGAGGTTGCCGCCCATGCGGTTCCACCCCTTGATCTCCTCTTCGAGCTCCACGACCTGGCTCATCTGATCGAGGAACCACGGGTCGATGCCTGTGAACTCGTGGACCTCGGCGACCGTCAGGCCGGAACCCAGCGCGTCGGCGACGTACCAGAAGCGGTCCGGGCTCGGCACGCGCAGGTAGTCGGCGAAGAAGTCCAACAGCTCGTCGTGCGTGGCCGGGACACCGTCTTCGCCGGGAGGCGCGAGCAGCGGCGTGAAGCCCATGCGGCCGATCTCGAGCGAACGCGCCGCCTTCATGAGCGCTTCGGGGAAGGTCCGGCCGATGGCCATGACTTCGCCGACGGACTTCATCTGCGTGGTCAGCACCGCGTCGGCGCCCTCGAACTTCTCGAAGGCGAAACGCGGGATCTTCACGACCGTGTAGTCGATGACGGGCTCGAACGAGGCCGGCGTCTTCTTGGTGATGAAGTTCGGGATCTCGTCGAGCGTGTAACCCACCGCCAGGAGAGCGGCGATCTTCGCGATCGGGAAGCCGGTCGCCTTGGACGCGAGGGCGCTGGAGCGCGACACGCGCGGGTTGATCTCGATGACGATGCGGCGACCCGTCTTCGGGTTGACCGCGAACTGAATGTTACAGCCGCCAGTCTCGACGCCGATCTTCCGAACGATCGCCAGCGCTTCGTCGCGCATGGACTGGTACTCGGCGTCCGTGAGCGTCTGGATCGGCGCGACGGTGATCGAGTCACCGGTGTGCACGCCCATCGGGTCGAGGTTCTCGATGGAGCAGATGATCACGACGTTGTCCGCCGTGTCCCGCATCACCTCGAGCTCGAACTCCTTCCAGCCGATGAGCGACTCTTCGACGAGCACCTCGGTTGTGGGCGAGCAGTCGAGTCCCCAGCGGATGATCTCGTCGTATTCGTTCTTGTTGTACGCGATGCCTCCGCCGGTACCGCCGAGCGTGAAGCTGGGGCGGATGATGGTGGGGAACCCGACGACGGCTTGAATCTCGGCGGCCTCGCGCATGTTGTGCGCGAACCCGGAGAGCGGCATGTCCACGCCGATCTCAAGCATCGCCGCCTTGAACTTCATACGGTCTTCGGCGCGCTCGATGACCTCATAGTCCGCGCCGAGCAGCTCGACGCCGAACTCTTGCAGCACGCCGGCTTCCCAGAGCGCCTTGGCCAAGTTGAGGCCCGTCTGGCCGCCCAAGGTGGGCAAGACAGCGTCCGGGCGCTCCTTCGCGATGATCTCCCGCAGGTACGGAACCGTGAGCGGTTCGATGTACGTGGCATCGGCAAGATCTGGGTCGGTCATGATCGTCGCCGGGTTGGAGTTCACCAACACGACGCGATAGCCCTCGCTACGCAAGACCTGCACGGCCTGGCTTCCAGAGTAATCGAATTCACAAGCTTGGCCGATAACGATCGGGCCGGAGCCGATGATGAGGATGGTTGAAATGTCACTTCTACGCGGCATGCGACCTTATCTCCTGAGCAGGTTTGCACGCCGATAGCGACGGGGGACGCTGCTGGCAAGCGGGTCGAACCCCCGAGCACGGATCGGGGCCGTTGAGGACAACCATGCAAGGCTTGCCCTACACCATGGCACTATCCTATAGGTCGGGTCCCTAAACTAGCGGAGCAATCGCTCCCGTTGGAACGTCCAGGACGCAGAGAGAACCAGATGAAGAAGTTCGGATTCGCGCTCGCACTCCTCCTCGTATCGTCGATCGCGCTCGCCCAAGATGGCCAGGGTGGAGCTACCGTCTCCGACGACACCTTCGGCGTCAGCGTCGTGGTGCCCGCCGGCTGGGAAGTCATCGAAGAAGAAGACCGAGCGGTGTTCAACTTCCGCAACGACGACCACAGCCAAATCGAGATCATCGGCAACGAGCTGATGACCGCCGACGTGGCCTCCGTCTTCTTCAACCACTTCCACGACACGCTCCAAAGCAGCGACTTCATGCAGGTCGGCCGAGAGGACAAGTCGTACGGCGACTTCCAAGGAAGCGAGACCGTCTACCGCTTCGAGCACAGCGGCATCGCCCTCAAGGTCGTCGTGTTCCAGTTCGTCCGAGACACCACCGCGTGGCTCTCCGTCGGGTACATGCAAGAAGAAGTGTTCGACGCCCGCGCCGCCGACTTCCGCTCCGTCGTCAGCGGCCTCTCCTTCGCCGAGTAGTGACCGACGCGAGCTGCGACACGTGAACGTCTGCGCTCGCTTCGGCCTCTGCCTCCTCCTCGTCGGGTGTTACACGCCCGACCAGGACGAACGCCGGTCCGTCTCGTACGCCCAAGGTGGCGTCGCGAACCGATACGGCTGTCCCAACGACTTCGCCCGCGTCACCAACGACGCGGTCGACGTGTGTGTGGCGCTATACGAAGCCCCTGGGTTCGGCGCGCCGCCAGCACCGTATGCCCTCGAACAGGCCAACGACCTGTGCGCTCAGACCGGCGCCCGGCTGTGCTCCGAGGCGGAGTGGGTCGCAGCCTGCCGCGGGCCCGTGGGCTCGCTGTACCCATACGGCGACACCTTCGACCCGTACGCCTGCGTCACCGAGGCCGAAGCGCCGCTCGCCTCCGGTATGCGAAACCGCTGCCGCAGTGGGTTCGGAATCTATGACATGAGCGGCAACGCGGCGGAGTGGGTCCAAGGCGGCCTACTCAAGGGCGGCGCATTCGACGCCGACTCGTTCTCCGCCCGTTGTGGCGCCCGTGAGACGCCTGGACAAGCGCTCGCGCCGACCGCGGCCCTGACCGGCGTAAGGTGCTGCCGTGAGCCCCAGCGCTAGCCAGGCGGTGGTGGCACCTCTATCCTTGGAGAGGACTTCAGCGGTCACGTGGCTCTAAAGGGCAGCGACCTGATGTCACAACCGATAGGCACGAGCGACGTTGGCGCCTCGCCACCATGACCTAGCGCTCGCCCAACCGAGCCATCCCGAGCCCGTCGAGATCATCCCGAGCCCGTCGAGAGAAAGGTGCCAACCACTCAGCATCCCGAAGCTCCACAGCGGAGTCTCGAGGCAGAGCGACTCGCTAGTAGCGGACCCGCACGCGCTCGGTCTCGCCGCCATCGACGTCGACGGTCGTGCTGAAGCTCTCGCCGTCCGCGCTGTCTACCCGCACGCGGTGAGAGCCTGCGCGAACGGTGAACCGTGTGCGGCCCGGGTATGAACCGACGCGATCCCCGTCGATGTACATCGTGGCGCTTCCGCCGGGCACGACGATGGAGATCGTTCCTTCGCGGACACGTTCCACACGCTCCGGCGGGTCCGTCTCGGTCTCGGTCTCGGTCTCGGTCTCAGTCTGGTCCGTTTCCGGCTCAACGTTACCGTTCTCTTCATCCGTGGGCTCTGCGACCTCGGCATCGGCCTCCACCGTGTTTTCCTCGGCGTCAGCCTCGGCGAGCGCGGCGTCCGGCTCAGCTACGACCTCGGCGTCTGGAAGCACGGCGACGGTCGCGTCACCTTGCTCCTCCGACGGTTCGGTGTCGGTGCTGGCCTCGGAGCCGGCGTCTTGGTCGAGCGGCTGCTCCTCGGGCTTCCCACCCGCGTCGCCGTCGGCGACCAAGATGGTATCGTCGTCGACGACCTCGTCGCCCGAAGCCTCTGCGACATCCTCTTCGGCGTCGTCGTTTTCATCTTCTTCTTCGTCGTCGCGATCACGGTCATCCGCGGCGCGTGCGCTGTCGTCTTCGTCGTCTCGGCCGTCGTCAGAACCGGGGCCGAACAACATAAACAGTCCGAAAGCGCCTCCGGCGAGCAGAAGCAGCACGATGCTCAGCGCGGCAATGACCGGGCCTTTGCTCCGCGGCGCTTCGATGATTTCTTCTTCGTCAGCGGCGTTCGGCATCGCGCTGGCGAGGTAGACGCGGTCCGACATGTTCGCGTTCGCCGCCGGACGCGCCGAAACCCCGATCGCGCCGCCCGAAGGGTGCGGGATGCCCGTGAACTCGGGACGGGTCGCCGCCGAAGGGTGCTCCACGTGCGTCACACCGCCGATGCCACCGACCGCGACAGCGGGTAGGGCGCCGGTCGGGGAATCGGAGAACAGATCCTCGAGATACGTGCGGACTTCGCGCGACGTGAGGATAGCCCCCATCTTTCGCAGCACGTGCTCGAGCGCGAGCTGCATCTCAGAGGCGCTCTGGAACCGAGTGGCCGGGTCCTTGTCGAGCGCGCGGAGGATGACCGCTTCAAGCTCCGGAGGGACGTCGAAGATGAGCTCGCGCGGGCGCGTCGGATGCTCGTTAAGGATGGCGGTGATCGCCAGGAGCTCGCTGTCGTGACCGAACGGGCGCCGGCCGGTGACCAACTCGTAGAGCACGATGCCGAGCGCGAAGATGTCGCTGCGGGCGTCCACCAGCTTGCCGCTGATTTGTTCCGGCGACATGTACGAGAGCTTGCCTTTGACGGCGCCGGTCTGCGTCTTGTGCGACGAGGTTGCGGCCTTCGCGACTCCAAAGTCGACCAGCTTTACGATGCCGTCGTTCGACACGAGGATGTTCTGCGGGCTGACATCTCGGTGCACGAGCTGCACGTGCGTGCCGTCGCGATCGCGGAAGGTATGGGCGTAGTCGAGCGCCGTACAGGCGTCGGCGACGATGCGCGCAGCGACCGCCGGTGAGAAGGCGCAGCCCACGACGGACGCGCGGTCGATGATGGCCTGCACGTCGTGGCCATCGATGAACTCCATCGCGATGAAGTAGTCGTTGTCGACACTCCCAAGGTCGAAGATCTGCGCGATGTTCGGGTGCGACAGCTTGGCGGCGAGCCGGGCCTCGTCCAGGAACATGTCGATGAACTTCGGATCTTCCGACAGGTGCGGAAGGATCTTCTTGATGACGACTTCCTTCTCGAATCCCGCCGGACCTTGCTGATGGCCGACCCAGATCTCTGCCATCCCGCCGGTGGCAATCTTTCGGTCTAGGATGTATCGCCCGAGGATGTTCGCCATACCGTTGCGTTCACGAGTATGCCCGCGAAGGGCATGAGTGGCTTTGCCAAGTAGCGCCCGTATGGGCGGGCGTCCAGCGTGCCAACGCGCCAAACTTTCATTTAGGTTCGCACGATCGGGCGCAGAACGCACGGTTTCAACGTGTTCGCGCCCGCTTCACATTTACCTACATCCGGCGTAGCGTCGGGCATTCCCCAATCAACTAGGACGATGCGTAGACCGGTCATTCATGAGCTGGCGTCGGGCTGGCCCTCACGTCGGCCCAACCGCGTGCGGTGGGTGTTGCGCGCTGCCGAACGCCGTCGGAAGCACGGTGCGACCGTCGTATCCGCGGCGCTGTCGCTGCTGCTTTGCGTGCTCGTCTTTCAAGCGAACGCCTACGCGGCGGACCCCGAGGTCGCTGAGCCAGCTTCTGTGGGTGAGGCTGCCGAGTCCGATGACGCCGAGGCGGCGCTGCGAGACGGATCTGGCGAAGCCGAGGGAGTGGAGCAGGTACGTCCGCGCATCCCATCCTCCGAAGAGCGCCCGCGGATCGCCCCATTGTTCACCGCGCCGCCTGCGCTTGGTGTCGTAGTCGTCGAGATTTCCGGTGAGATTAACCCGGGGATGGCCGCATTCGTTGGACGCGCAGTGGAAGCGGCCGGAACCGCCGACGCTCCGCTCGCCGATGCGCTCATCGTTCGCGTGGACACCTTCGGCGGGCGGGTCGACTCCGCGGTCATCATCCGAGACACGCTGCTGTCATCGCCCGTTCCGGTCGTCGCGTACGTGCAAAACCGAGCGATCAGCGCCGGCGCACTCATCACGTATGCCGCCGACCACATCGTGTTCAGTCCCGCCGCCAGCATGGGCGCCGCAACGCCGATTCAAACCTCCGGCGGGGAAGCCACGCCGGTCGACGAGAAGTTCACGAGCTACATGCGCGCCGAGATGCGCTCCACCGCCGAAGCCCACGGGCGCCGAACAGACCTCGCGGAGGCAATGGTCGACCGCACCCTCAGCATCGACGGCGTGGTCGACCGAGACACGCTACTGACGCTCACGACCTCCGAAGCCATCGCGCTCGACGTTGCTGACGGCGTGGCGGACGATCTGAACGCGCTGCTGGCACAGCTCGGCGTTGGCGACGCCACCATTCACTCGGTGGAGCAGACGTGGGCCGAGAAGCTCGCGATCTGGATCACCGCGCCCGCCGTCGCCAGTATTCTCATGTCTCTCGGGCTCCTCGGGCTCTGGGTCGAAATCAAAGCGCCCGGGTTTGGATTTCCCGGCGCGCTCGGCGTGCTGTTCTTGGGTGCGTTCTTCTTCGGCCACATGATCGTCCACCTCGCGGGTTGGGAGGAGGTCATGCTGGCGCTCATCGGCATCATACTGCTGGCGATAGAGGTGCTCGTCGTCCCTGGCTTCGGCGTGCCCGGCGTGCTCGGGATTCTTTCGCTAGCGGCGGCGTTCTTGCTCGCGATGGTCGGCCTTCCGATGGGTGAGTCGCTCGACACCGGCCTTTTGAACGACGCCGCGTTCGCGGTTGTGATGTCCATCTTGCTCTCGTTCGTCGCCTTGTTCGCGTTGTCTCGCGTGCTTCCAGAGCGCGCAATGCCCGACTGGTTGGTGTTGCGCACCGCCATCGTCGACCGTTCGGGCGCGGCCGACCAAGACGGGCCAGGGCGCATACTCCGGTCTGAGCTGGTTGGCCGTGTTGGTGTGGCCACTACAGATCTGCGGCCGTCGGGCCGGGTGCGCGTCGAGTCCGAGCTGCTCGACGTCGTAAGCCAGTCCGACTGGATCGCGAAGGGCACCACCGTGCGGGTGTCCGAAGTCGAAGGTGTTCGCATCGTGGTCGTGGCCGTCGAGCCCGCGGGCACTCCCTCCGTCGATCTCTCGACCACTTAGCGCGCGCCTCGGCGCGGAAGTTCGTTTCTCCACTCACTTTGTCCCAGCCGAGCCGCGAGGCTCAACGAGGTCCCCATGGATTTTTGGTTCGTCCCCCTTGGATTCTTCCTCTTCGTCGTCGTGACGATTCTGTATTTCGTGCCGGTCGGGCTCTGGGTGTCCGCGATGGCCTCCGGCGCCGGCGTCGGCATCTTCAACATGATCGCAATGCGACTGCGTCGCGTTCCTCCGAAGCTCATCGTGGTTCCGCGGATCAGCGCGGTGAAGGCCGGCCTGCAGGTGTCGGTGGACTCGCTTGAGGCGCACTATCTGGCGGGTGGCGATGTACAGCGTGTGGTGATCGCGCTCATTTCGGCGCAGAAAGCCGGAATCAAGCTCGACTTTGAGCGCGCTGCCGCGATCGACCTCGCCGGCCGTGACGTGCTCGAAGCGGTCAAGATGAGCGTCAACCCCAAGGTCATTCAGACGCCGAAGGTGGCCGCGATGGCCGGTGACGGCATTCAGCTGATGGCCGTGAGCCGCATCACGCTGCGCGCCAATATCGACCGCCTCGTGGGTGGCGCCGGCGAAGAGACCATCCTCGCGCGTGTGGGTGAGGGCATCGTCACCACCATCGGCTCCGCGCAGAACCATAAAGAAGTGCTCGAAAACCCGGACAAGATCTCCAAGGTGGTCATGGGCAAGGGGCTCGACGCCGGAACCGCGTTCGAGATCCTCTCCATCGACATCGCGGACGTCGATGTGGGCGCGAACATTGGCGCGAAGCTGCAGATCGACCAGGCGGAGGCCGACAAGAACATCGCCCAGGCCCGTGCGGAGAGCCGGCGCGCCGAAGCGGTCGCGACCGAGCAAGAGATGAAGGCGCGCTACCAAGAGGCGCTCGCGAAGGTTCAAGAGGCCGAAGCGCAGATTCCACTCGCCATCTCGGAGGCCTTCCGCGCCGGCAACCTGGGCGTGATGGACTACTACAACCTGCGAAATGTGATGGCGGATACGGACATGCGTAAGTCGATCGCCAAGGACGGCGAAGGCACGTGAGTCAGGTGCCTAAATCGGGGCGCGGCCTTCGGCGGCGCTTCAAGCTCGCGCTGCTGTTGGAACGGCGTACAGGGTGGACCGGCCCCGTCGGGAAAGGAGAGCGCCGCGGTATCTCGCCGTCGTCGCGTAAGCCGACCGGGCCGCCTCCTGCGCCGATATCGCCGGACGAGATGGATGCAGCCACGCGTCCGACGCGACGATTGCGTCCGCTTCCCGCGCTGCCCGAGATCAACGCCGTCCCTGAACCCATGCCACCGCCGGTAGCGTCCCCGCTGCCTGTCGCTCCGCTCGAACGTGCCTCGCCCGGCCGAGTAGATTCGGGCGCGACGCTCACCATGCACGCCACCGATCTTCCGGCGCCGCCGACTGAACGTGCGAGCGCCCGTGGGAGCGACGACCCGTGGTTGGAGGGGCCCGAAACGCAAAAGCTGCCGCCCGTGCGCAGCCATCGGCTTCCGCCCATCACCGCGAACGCGAAGACGCAGATCATCCCGGTGCTGCAGTCGGCGGCACCTCCCGCGTCGGGGAAGACGCAGACGATGCCCGCGCTCGAAACACAGCCGGAAGTGCCGCCTGTCGCGCCAGTGACGGAGAACCTACCCGGAGAGGAGACCTGGGATTTTCCCGTCGCCATGGAACTCGGAGTCGCCGCGGACGATGGACCTGCGGATGACTGAGCCCGTCCTTGTCGCGTTCGCGATTGCGTTCTTCTTCGTGGTCTACACGTTGCAAAAGCCGAACGGTGGGCGTGGCGTCTCCGCGAGCCAGCGTCGCACAGCCAGGGCCGTACCGGTGCCGTTGAACCTGACGCCGGCGCAACTCAGTGAGCAGGTTGAGGCGTTCGGCCGGTCTGTCCGCGACTC